>NZ_JAIZ01000365.1:12938-56361 GCF_000710465.2 Kitasatospora sp. MBT63
CGGCCGACCGGGCGGGGGCCGGGATGCCGGATGCCGGATGCCGGATGCCGGATGCCGGGGGCCGGGGGCCGGGCTCAGCCGACCACCCGGGCCACCCAGGCCGCCGGGTCGTGGATCTCATCCTTGGTCGGGAGGGTGTTCGGCGAGGTCCAGACCCGGTTGAAGCCGTCCATCCCGGCCCGGTCCACCACGCCGCGGACGAACACCGCGCCGTCCTGGTACTGGCGCAGCTTGGCGTCCATCCCGAGCAGCCGGCGCAGCACCAGGTCGAGCCGCCCGGCGCCGCGGTCCCGGCGCTGCTGGAACTTCTCCCGGATCTCGGCCACCGACGGCACCACGGCCGGGCCGACCCCGTCCATCACCACATCGGCGTGGCCCTCCAGCAGCGACATCACCGCGGTGAGCCGGGAGAGGATCTCGCGCTGTGCGGGGGACTGGACGGCCTCCAGCAGGGTGCCGGGCCCGGAGCCGTCACCACGGCCTCCGAGGCCCGGTACGGCACCGCCGAACGCCTCCCTGGCCCGCTCCAGCAGCGCGCCCGGGTCGACGTCGGCCTGTGCCAGGAAGGCCTGCACCTCGGACTGGATGTGGTCGCGCAGCCAGGGCACCGCGGTGAACTGGGTGCGGTGGGTCTCCTCGTGCAGGCAGACCCAGAGCCGGAAGTCGTGCGGGTCGACGTCCAGCTCGCGCTCGACGTGCACGATGTTCGGCGCGACCAGCAGCAGCCGCCCGGGCCCCGGCAGGTCCGGCCCACGGCGCGGCTTGTCGAACAGGCCGGCCGGGCTGTCCGGCGGCGCCGGCAGCTCGGCCGGGGCGAAGGTCTCGTACTGGCCGAGCACCTTGGTGGACAGGAACGCCAGCACCGCGCCGACCTCGACGCCGGTGGCCTTCTCCCCCAGCGAGCCGATCACCGCGGTGCCGGCGCCGTCGCCCCGGCGGGCCTGCAGCTTGTCCACCAGCGGCTGGACGATGGTGCGGAAGCCCGCCACGTTGGCCCGCACCCAGCCCGGCCGGTCGACCACCAGCACGGGGGTGGCCGGGGCGTCCGCCAGCACGCTGGAGTTCATCCGGGTGAACGCCCGGACGTGCTCCTCGGCCTCCAGCGCATGCCGGCGCAGCTCGGCGACGACGGTCCTGGCCTCCTCGCGGGAGACCGCCGGGCCCGGACGGACCAGCCGGGTCGCCGTCGCGACCGCGAGATCCCAGTCGACCATGTCTGCCCTGCCGCTCGCGCTCGTCATGCCCTCACGGTACGTGCTGTGGCGCGCCCCGGGGAGGGAGCGGGCACCGGGACACCCCAGGGCCGGTCCCGCGACCTCCCCGCGGGCGCGGGCGGCGGAGCGGAGCGGGGACGGGGCGTCAGTGGCAGCCGCACCCGGCGAGCTTGGCGACGATCCGGTCGACGGCGGCCCGGGCCTGGTCCGCCCCGGCCGGCGTCCTGGTCATCATCGCGAACACCAGGACCCGCCCGTCGGCGTCCACCACGGTGCCGGCCAGCGTGTTGACGAAGTCCAGGGTGCCGGTCTTGGCCCGGACGATGCCGGACGCCTCGGCCGCGCCCGACCTGGGCCCGAACCGGCTGAGCAGGGTGCCGGTGAAGCCCGCGATCGGCAGGCCGGTGAGGACGGGGCGCAGCTCCGGGTGGTCGGGGGCGGCGGCCAGCGAGAGCAGCTTGACCAGGGTGGCCGGCGGGATCAGGTTGGCCTTGCTCAGCCCGCTGCCGTCGTTGAGCTGGAGGCCGGCGGTGGACACCCCGAGCTTGGCCAGCGCCTGGGTGACGGCCCCGGCGGCGCCGGGGAAGCTGGCGGGCTGCTGGGCGGCGATGGCGACCTGCCGGGCCACGCCCTCGGCGATGGTGTTGTCGGAGTGGGTGAGCAGCCGTTCGATCAGCCGGGCCAGGGTGGGCGAGGCGACGTCGCCGAGCGGCTTGGCGTCGGCGGCCGCGGTGGCCTGGGCGGGGCGGCCCTGGACCGTGATGCCCTGTGCCTTGAGCTGGGCCACGAAGGCGTCCGCCGCCTGGGCGGCCGGGTCGGTGACCCGGGCGGGCGCCTCGGACAGCGACCTCGGCTCGACCTTTCCCTCGTCCACCATCAGCGGGCTGACCGGCGCGACGTTGTAGTCGTCGTTCTCCATGTGCCGGAGCTGGCCGGTGTAGAGCGAGGTGTCGTAGCCGAGCTTCACCGAGGTGACGCCGGCCGCCTTCAGCGCGGCGGCGGCCTGCGCGGCCAGGTCGGTCAGCGAGGCGGGGGCGTTGTCCGGGTCGACCGGCAGGCCGCCGATCTGCACCTGGTCCGCGGGAAGCGCGGTGAGGGTCGGGTCGCCGCCGCCGACCAGGGTGATCTCGTCCGGCTTGGCGCCGGTGACCACCCGGGTGTGGATCCGGTGGTCCGCCGGGAGCAGCGACAGCGCCGCGACCGAGGTGGCGAGCTTGGTCGTGGAGGCGGGGGTGGCCGGGGTGTTCTCGCCGGAGCCGTACAGGAACGTGCCGGTGGCGGCGTCGCTGATGGCGAAGTTCAGGGTGCCGAGCGACTTGTCCTGCAGCAGCGGCGCGAGGGCCTGCTGCAGGCCCTGGGTGGTGGGCAGGGTGTCGGCGGAGTCGGCCACCGGGGCCAGCACGGCGCTGCCCGGCGGCGCCTCGGCCGACGGCTTGGCGCTGGCGGCGGCCGCCGGGGGCGACGGTGCGGCGAGCGCCCGCTGCGTGCCCGCCGTCAGGCCCGAGGTGGCGAGCGCCGCCCCCAGCACACCCGCGACGGCCGCCCTGCGCCCTCGCCCCACCCCAGCACCAGCGTTCACCGACAGGCCCCTTTCCTGAGCACACCTTGACGTAGGAGACACTTGGATTCTGTCAGTACCTACCTTGGAGGAACCGTTGGAGTTCGACGTCCTGATCGAGATCCCGAAGGGCTCGCGGAACAAGTACGAGGTCGATCATGAGACCGGCCGCCTCCGCCTGGACCGCATGCTCTTCACCTCGACCCGCTACCCGGCCGACTACGGCTACGTCGAGGGCACCCTGGGCGAGGACGGCGACCCGCTGGACGCGCTGGTCATCCTGGACGAGCCGACCTTCCCCGGCTGCCTGATCAAGTGCCGCGCCATCGGCATGTTCCACATGACCGACGAGGCCGGCGGCGACGACAAGCTGCTCTGCGTCCCGGCGACGGACCCGCGCTGGGAGCACCTGCGCGACATCCACCACGTGTCGGAGTTCGACCGCCTGGAGATCCAGCACTTCTTCGAGGTCTACAAGGACCTGGAGCCCGGCAAGTCGGTCGAGGGTGCCAACTGGGTCGGCCGCGTCGAGGCCGAGGCCGAGATCGTCGCCTCGGTCCAGCGGCTGAAGGACCAGGGCGGTCACTGAACCGCCGTCCCCTCGGCCCGCCGAGGTGGCCCGGAAGGCCGGGGTGAGCTGCGCGCTCGCCCCGGCCTTCCGCGTTGTCCGGCGCCTTCCGCGCTGTCCGGCACCTTCCCGGCGTTTACCGACAGGGTGTCGGCAAGATGTTGACTTAGGTAACCCTAACCAGAACAATCGGGGGGACTGTCGACCCGGATCCCGGAGGCCACCGCATGTCCAGCTCCGAGCAGCCCGTCCCGTTCTCCACCGTGCTGCGCACCGCGAGCAGCGAGGAGCACGCGGCCGCCGAGACCTCGTCGTTCATGGCCCATCTGCTGGGCGGCCGGCTCGGCGTCGAGGCGTACGCCGAGCTGTCGGGCCAGCTCTGGTTCGTCTACCGGGCGCTGGAGGGCCGGGCCGCCGCGCTCGCCGGGGACCCGGTGGTCGGGCCGCTGATCGACCCGGCGCTGATGCGCACGGCCGCGCTGGAGCGCGACCTGGCCCACCTGCTCGGCCCCGGCTGGCGGGCCGGTCTCACCCCGCTGCCCGCCACCGCCGCGTACGCGGCCCGGCTGGAGGAGCTCGCCGAACAGTGGCCGGGCGGCTACCTCGCCCACCACTACACCCGCTACCTGGGCGACCTGTCGGGCGGTCAGATCATCCGCGGTGCCGCCGAGCGGACCTGGGGCTTCGAGCGCAGGGGCGCCGGAGTGGAGTTCTACGTCTTCGCCGAGGTCGCCAACCCGGCCGCGTACAAGCGGGAGTACCGGGAGAAGCTGGACGCGGCGGGCCTCGCGATGGACGAGGTCGAGCGCCGCCGGGTGGTGGAGGAGTGCAAGCGGGCGTTCACCCTGAACGGCGCGCTCTTCGCCGACCTGGGTTCGCGATACCCGCTGAGCGCCTGACGGCCCGCCGCAGCGGCCGATCCACCGGCGGGGTGCCTGCCGGGGGATCGGCCGCTGCGGCGTCGGGTCGACCGGCCGGGCCGGCCGGTGGCAGGTCAGCCGGCGTCGGCTCGGCCGGCGTCGCCGGTGCGGCGGCGGCGCAGCAGGACGGTGGTGCCACCGCCGAGCAGCAGCAGCCCGGTCGCGGTCGCCACCAGCGGGACGACAAGGTGCTCGGCATCCTGCCGTTCGCCGTGGTGGGCCTCGCCGTCGCGCCCCCGTACGCCCGCTCCCTGGACCTGCTGGCGCTCGGCGACAAGCCCGCCCGCCACCTCGGGGTGGACGTGGAACGGATGCGGCTCACCCTGATCACCGTGGTCGCGCTGCTCACCGCGGCGGCCGTCTCGGTCAGCGGGGTGATCGGCTTCGTCGGCCTGATCGTGCCGCACCTGCTGCGGATGGCCGCCGGTCCCGGCCACCGCTTCCTGCTGCCCGCGAGCATCCTCGGCGGTGCGCTGGTCCTGGTGGCGGGCGACCTCGCCGCCCGCACCCTCGCCCGACCCGCCGAGCTCCCGCTCGGGGCGCTGACCGCGCTGATCGGCAGCCCGTTCTTCTTCTGGCTGCTGCGCCGCACCAGGAGCCGCCAGGGAGGGTGGGCATGAGGGGCCCGGGCCTGCGGAGAGGACGGACGCCGCGGGTTCCCGGACGGCCGGCCCCGGGGACCGAGGTGCTGCGCGCGACCGGCCTGCGGCTCGCGCTCGGCGACCGGGAGCTGCTGGCCGGGGTGGACCTGACGGTCCGGGCGGGCGAGGTGCTGGCGCTGCTCGGGCCGAACGGCGCCGGCAAGTCCACCCTGCTCGCGGTGGTGGCCGGCGACCTCGCGCCGACCGGCGGCGAGCTACTGCTGGGCGGCCGTCCGCTGGCCGGCCTCACCGTCGCCGAACTGGCCCTGCACCGGGCCCTGCTGCCGCAGTCGGCCGAGCTGTCGTTCCCGTTCCCGGCCGGCGAGGTGGTCCGGATGGGCCGCGCGCCCTGGGCCGCGACCCCGGCCGCGGCCCAGGACGAGGAGGTGGTGGCCGAGGTGCTGGCGCTGACCGGGACCGCCTGCTTCGCCGAGCGCCCGTTCACGGCCCTGTCCGGCGGCGAGCGGGCCCGGGTGGCGCTGGCCCGGGTGCTCGCCCAGCGGGCCGCGCTGCTGCTGCTGGACGAGCCGACCGCCGCCCTCGACCTGCGCCACCAGGAGCTGGTGCTGCGCCTCGCCCGGCAGCGGGCCGCGGCCGGGGACGCGGTGGTGGTGGTGCTGCACGACCTGTCGCTGGCCGCGGCCTACGCCGACCGGGTGATGCTCCTGTCGGCCGGCCGGGCGGTGGCCGACGGCCCGGTGCGCGAGGTGCTGACCGGGCCGCTGCTGAGCGAGGTGTACGGCCACCCGGTGGAGGTGCTGGCGCACCCGCGCACCGGGGCGCCACTGGTGCTGCCGGACCGCGAGCGGGCCGACCGGCAGCAGGCCGCCCGGGAGCGGGCCGACCGGGAGCGGGCCGGGCGCTGAGCCGCCCCGCTCAGCCCTCGCCGTCGAGCCGGAACCCGACCTTCAGCCCGACCTGGTAGTGCTCGATCCGGCCGTCCGCGATGTGCCCGCGCACTTGGACCACCTCGAACCAGTCCAGGTTGCGCAGCGTCTGCGACGCCCGGTCGATCGCGTTCCTGATCGCCTGGTCGACGCCCTCGCCCGAGGAGCCGACGATCTCGGTGACGCGGTAGATGTGGTCCGACATGGCACTCTCCTGAGCTGTCCGGTACGGCGCGGTTGACGGCCCCCCGGTCCACCGTGCCGCACCGGCCCGGGCGGCGCGCGCCAAAGCCGCCCGCCCGGGCGTCGGCCCCCGCGCGGGCGTCAGAAGGCCGCGCGGACCTCGCCGACCACCTGGCCGCCGCCGTGCAGCGGCTGGGCTCCGATCCGGGTCAGCACCTCGTGCTCGATGCCGAGCCGGCGCAGCGCGGCGGCCAGCACCGGGCCGCGGGCCCGCTCCCCGCCGTCCTCGATCTTGAAGGCGAGCGCCCGGCCGTCCGCCAGCGCGACCGCCTGGACGGCCTCGGCGCCCATCTTGGACAGCGTCCCGGGGATGGCCCGCATGAGCCAGGTGTCGGCGCGGCGGGTCCCGGCCACGTACTGCGGGTGGGCCCGCATCGCGTCGGCGACCCGGCGGCCGGGGGTGCCGGGCGCGGCCAGCAGCAGCGAGCGGTAGCCGCGGGCCAGACCGGTCAGCGAGACGGCGTGCAGCGGGGCGCCGCAGCCGTCGGTGCCGACGTGGGCGGGCTGCTCGCCGGTGGCCTCGGTGAGTGCCTGGAGGGCTAGCAGCTGGACCGGGTGGCCGGGGTCGAGGTAGCTCGCGGTGTCCCAGCCGTTGGCGGCGCAGGCGGCCAGCCAGCCGGCGTGCTTGCCGGAGCAGTCCATCAGGATCGGGCTGCGCGAGCCGCCTCGGCGCAGCAGTTCCTCGGCCTCGGTCTCGTCCAGCGGGAGGTCGGCCGGGGTGCGCAGGTCGGCCTCGGTCAGGCCGGCGCCGGCGAGTATTCGCCGTACCGCGTCGAGGTGGAACGTTTCCGCGGAGTGGCTGGAGGCGGCGAGCGCCAGTAGTTCGCCCTCGATCGCGAGCCCGGCCCGCAGGGTGGCCACCGCCTGGAACGGCTTGGCGGTCGAGCGGGGGAAGACCGGCGCGTCCGGGGTGCCGAGGGAGTACTCGACCGAGCCGTCGGCGGCCAGGACGACCAGCGAACCTCGGTGGCGGCCCTCGGTGAAGCCGGAGCGGACGACCTCGGCGAGAGCGGGCAGGGCGGCGGACTGCGGCATGGGGTTGACTCCAGTTCCAGGGGCACAGGGTGAGGGTGGCCCGGCCGCCGACCCGCTCCCCGGCCCCCGTCGGGCGGCCTCACCCCCCGGTGAGCAGGTCGTCGACCCGTGCTTCCCCCTCACGGTACCTGCGGGTGATCTCGGCGCTGCAGTCGTCCGCCGTCCGCTGCAGCGCCAGGCGGCGGCCGGAGACCCCGCGCTCGTACTCGGCCAGCCGCTCGACGGCCACCAGCAGGTCGCCGGTGGGGTGCGCGGCGAGGTCGGCGAGCTGGACGTCGCCCATCAGCTCGTCCGCCTCGGTGGCGACCTGCTCGCCGCGCGGGGGGCCGAGGGTGAGGTGCCGGGCCGGGCGGCGGACGGAGGAGGGCGCGTCGGCCAGGATGGCCGGCAGCCGGTCCAGCAGCGGGCCGGCGTCGAAGGCGACCATCGCGGCGTCGTCGAGCGGGACCTGCCGGCGGTTCAGCTCGGCCCGCAGGATGTCCATCCGGCCGTGCAGCAGCCGGCGCAGGTACGAGAGTCCGGCCTCCTGCTCCTGGGCGTCGCGCCGCAGGGTGCGCAGCTCGTCCAGCCCCAGCTCCCCCAGGCTCACCGGGCCGAGCCCGTCCGCCTGCTCCTGGGCCGTACCGCTCGCGTCCATCATCCAACCACCTGCCGTGATCCGATCCCGCCCTGACTCCGGTACGGGGGCCGTACTGGAGCACGTCCGGCCGGCCCCGGGGGTTCCCCGGGTACGCCGCTTCCACCCGCCCGGGCGACACCGGCCCGGCGGACGGTGCACGAACCGCTCACGGCACCGGCGGGCCGGTGCACCGCGCGGCGCCGTCCGACAGCGTGCCACCCTGGGCCGGGCATGTGCACGCCTGAGCACCCGAACGGCCCCGTGGCGAACGGGGGTGGCTGATACGACCGGAGCAATCCGCAGGCAGGCCCGCGCCGTATGGGGCGCACAGCGCGCCACCCCGGCGCGCACCGAAGTTCCGCGCGCCTGGGGCAGAATGGCGGGCATGCGAGCAGTGGTACAGCGGGTGGCCGAGGCCGCCGTGACGGTGGACGGCGAACCGGTCGGCGCGATCGAAGGGCCCGGGCTGTGCGTCCTGGTCGGGGTGACCCACCAGGACACCCCGGCCCAGGCGGCCCAACTGGCCCGCAAGCTCTGGTCGCTGCGGCTGTTCGGCGGCGAGGACGGCGTCGAGCGGTCCTGCTCCGACTTCGGCGGACCGCTGCTGGTGATCAGTCAGTTCACGCTGTACGGCGACGCCCGCAAGGGGCGCCGCCCCACCTGGAACGCGGCCGCGCCCGGCCCCCTCGCCGAACCGCTGGTCGACGCCGTGGTGGCCGAACTGCGGGCGCTCGGCGCCGAGGTGGCGACCGGCCGGTTCGGCGCGGACATGAAGGTCTCGCTGGTCAACGACGGCCCGTTCACCGTGCTGCTGGAGGTCTGAGCCGCCGGAGGTCCGAGCCGCCGGAGGTCCGAACCCGCCCCCGCGCGGTCAGGCGGGGACGATCACGTCCTGGGTGGCCGGCACGGTACCGGCCAGCAGCACGGCGTCCACCGGGACGTTGCGCTTCACCAGGGCGAGCGCGATCGGCCCGAGCTCGTGGTGGCGGACCGCCGTGGTGACGAAGCCGAGCGGGCGGCCCTCGCCGCCGTCCGCGGCCAGCCGTACCTCGGTGCCGTGCGCGGGCAGCTTCTCCTCGGTGCCGTCCAGGTGCAGGAAGACCAGGCGGCGCGGCGGGCGCCCGAGGTTGTGCACCCGGGCGACCGTCTCCTGGCCGCGGTAGCAGCCCTTCTGCAGGTGCACCGCGCTGCCCAGCCAGTCCACCTCGTGCGGGATGGTGCGGTGGTCGGTCTCGAAGCCGAGCCGGGGCCGGTGCCCCTCGACCCGCAGCGCCTCGTACGCCCAGACCCCGGCCGCCGGGCCGTAGCCCGCGGTGAGCCGGGCCAGCTCGGCGCGCGGCAGGAAGAGGTCCCGCCCGTACGGGAGCTCACGCACCGCGGCGGCGCCCTCGGCGGAGGCCGTGGAGCCGGCCGGCAGGTGCACCAGCGCGTAGTCGGCGCTCGCGTCGGCGATCTCCACCCGGTAGAAGAACTTCATGCTCTCCAGGTAGCCGATCAGGGCCGGCGCGGTACCCGGCTCCACGTGCACCCAGGTGGTCGTCCCGTCGTCCACCAGGTACAGCGCGTGCTCGACGTGGCCGTTGGGCGAGAGCACCAGCGCCTCGGTGGCCAGCTGCGGCGGCAGGTCGCTGACGTGCTGGGTGAGCAGCAGGTGCAGCCAGGCCAGCCGGTCGGCACCGGTCACCGTGATCACGCCGCGGTGCGAGAGGTCGACGAAACCGCGGCCCTCGGCGAGCGCGCGCTGCTCGCGGAAGATGTCGCCGTAGTGGGCCGCGACGCCCTCGTCGGCCCCCTCGGCGGGGACGGCACCGGGCAGGGCAAGCAGCGGGCTCTTCATACCCGCCAGCTTACGTCCGCCGGTCGGCCGGGCGGTGCCGGGGCGCCCGCCGCGGCCGGCTCAACCCGCCTGCTGCTGCTCCCGCTTCGCGGTGCAGTCGGCGCAGCGGCCGAAGATGGCGAAGTGCTTGAGGTCGGTGTCGAAGCCGTGCTCGGCGCGCAGGCTCTCGATCAGCGGCGCGGCGATCGCGGTGTCGGTCTCGGTGATCCTGTCGCAGTCCCGGCAGACCAGGTGCAGGTGGGTGTGGCGGCCGGCCAGGTGGTACGTCGGGGCGCCGTGGCCGAGGTGCGCGTGCGAGACCAGGCCGAGCTCCTCCAGCAGCTCCAGGGTCCGGTACACGGTGGAGATGTTGACGCCGCTGGCGGTCTTGCGGACCTGGGAGAGGATCTCGTCCGGGGTCGCGTGGTCGAGGGCGTCCACCGCCTCCAGCACCAGTTGGCGCTGCGGCGTCAGGCGGTACCCGCGCTCGCGCAGGTCGGCCTTCCAGTCGGTGGGGGTGTCGGTGTTGGCCACGGTGTCGTCCTGCCGGTCGAGGTCGTGAGACAAGTGTAGGGACCGACCACGTGGTCGGTCCCTCATCTTGCGGCCCCGCGTCCCGGGCCCGGCGGAACTCAGCGGAAGAAGGCGATGCCGTCGTCCGGAAGGTCCGCGATGTCCTGGATCAGCTTGGCCGGGTTGAGCACCTTCTTCAGCTGCGCCGACATGTAGGGCCGCAGCGGCACCTCGGGGGCGGCCTTCTCGCCGACCCAGAGCAGTTCCTCGCCGACCAGGCCGAACAGGCGCTTGCCACCGCTGTACGGCGCCGAGCCCTCGATCCGGGCGACCGCGTCGGTGGCCAGGTCGATCTGGGGCTTGCCGTCGTGCAGCTTGCCGTACCAGATCTCCACGGTGCCGTCGTCGCGGACCGAGGAGACCTCGATCTCGCGCTCGCCGCTGCTGCCGTGCTGGTTGGTGGTGACCCGCCAGAAGGCGTGCTCGTTCTCCAGCGGGCTGACCTTCTCACCTTCGTCGTTCAGCACCCAGGTGCGGGAGCGGAACTCCAGGAAGGCGCGGCCGTCGTGCCGGAAGACGACCTCCTGGCCGAAGTTGCACTTCTCGCTGCCGGGGAAGTCGAAGACGCCCGCGCCCTCCCAGGTACCCAGGAGGAAGGCCAGCGGGACGACGTCCTTGTGGAGGTCGGAAGGGATCTCGATCATGGTCCTGGACTCTGTCGTCGGGATGGGTTCGCCATCAACCGTACGGCAGTCGGGGTCAGCGCTGGCCCTGGTAGAGCTTCATCACGGAGAAGATCGCGAACCAGGTGATCAGCACTGCCATCAGAGCCAGCAGGCAGTCGAAGAAGATTTCGAGACCGGACACGGGGTGCTCCCATTGACGGCGTTGGCATACAGGGCGGACGCGGCCGAGTCTATCCGGCGGTGATCCCGCGCTCACGGTGAGCCCCACCACGTCCGGCTAGGGTGTCGCCATGTCGAAGAAGCTGGTCATCAAGGTCACCGCCGGGGCCGACGCGCCGGAGCGCTGCTCGCAGGCGTTCACGGTGGCCGCGGTCGCGGTCGCCAGCGGGGTCGAGGTCTCGCTCTGGCTAACCGGGGAGTCCTCCTGGTTCGCCCTGCCGGGCCGGGCCGCGGAGTTCGAGCTGCCGCACGCGGCGCCGCTGCCCGACCTGCTGGAGTCGGTGCTGGCGGCCGGCACCGTGACGCTGTGCACCCAGTGCGCGGCGCGCCGCGGGATCGAGGAGAAGGACACCGTCGAGGGGGTCAGGATCGCGGGCGCGCAGGTCTTCCTGAGCGAGATCATGGCCGACGGGGTGCAGGCGCTGGTCTACTGACCCGGCTCCCGGTTCAGGGCCGCCGCTCGTGGTCGGGGTGGTCCCGGTCGTGGCCGGGGTCGTCCCACTTCGGGTCGTCCCAGCGCGGGTCGTTCCACCAGTCGTCCTCCGGGTCGCGCCGGTTGGCGAGGATCGCCGCGAGCGGCGGGATCACCATCGCCACCACGCACATCCCGATCGCGGCCGGCACCGACCAGAACCGCACCGCGCCCCAGGCCAGCACGAACAGGGCGAGGCACACCCCCATCATCACGAAGTAGCGCACGTGGCGCCGGTGTGCCCGCACCCTTCCAGGGTATGACCGAGGACCCCCGCCGGGGCAGGGGTCCTCGGGCCGTTCGGCAGTCGTCTCAGACCGCGATCACGATCTCGGTGGGCTCGCCCTGGGAGGCGACCACCACCCGGTCGACGGTCGCGCCGGGGACCAGGGCGCGCAGCGTCCAGGTGCCGGGGCGGGCGAAGAACCGGAACTGTCCGGACGCCGAGGTCGGCACCTCCGCCGTGAAATCGCCGTTCTGGTCGAGCAGGCGCACGTAACCGTGCACCGGCTCCTCGTCGCGGGTCACCGAACCCTGGATGATCGTCTCGCTGGCCACGTCAACTCCTGCCAGGTCGGGGCCGCCGGCCTTCGCACCGCACATGTCTGTCTTCCCTCTCTTACCGGTCGAGCCGGGGCTCAGTTGTCGCCGAGCGCGATCGGCACGCCGACCAGGCTTCCGTACTCGGTCCAGGAGCCGTCGTAGTTCTTGACGTTCTCCTGGCCCAGCAGCTCGTGCAGCACGAACCAGGTGAGCGCGGAGCGCTCGCCGATCCGGCAGTACGCGATGGTGTCCTTGGCCAGGTCGACGCCCTCGGCGGTGTAGAGCGCCTTGAGCTCCTCGTCCGACTTGAAGGTGCCGTCGTCGTTGGCGTTCTTCGCCCACGGGATGTTGCGCGCGGTCGGCACGTGGCCGGGGCGCTGCGACTGCTCCTGCGGCAGGTGGGCCGGGGCGAGCAGACGGCCGGAGAACTCGTCGGGCGAACGGACGTCGACCAGGTTCAGGCTGCCGATCGCGTTCACGACGTCGTCGCGGAAGGCGCGGATCGAGGAGTCCACCGGCTGGGCCGTGTACTGGGTGGCGGCCCGCTCGGGCTGCTCGACGACCAGCTCGCGGGAGTCCAGCTCCCACTTCTTGCGGCCGCCGTCCAGCAGGCGGACGTCGCCGTGACCGTAGAGCTTGAAGTACCAGTAGGCGTACGAGGCGAACCAGTTGTTGTTGCCGCCGTAGAGCACCACGGTGTCGTCGTTGGCGATGCCCTTGGCGCTGAGCAGCGCCTCGAAGCCCGCCTGGTCGATGAAGTCGCGGCGGACCGGGTCCTGGAGGTCCTTCTTCCAGTCGATCCGGACGGCGTTGCGGATGTGGTTCTTGTCGTACGCCGAGGTGTCCTCGTCGACCTCGACGACGACGACCTTCGGGTCGTCCAGGCGGGCCTGGACCCAGTCGGCGTCTACCAGGACGTCGCTGCGGCTCATGGTGGTTTCTCCATCCGGGGGCGGTTGGCGGAAGAGGCTGTTCAGGGGGTGCCCGGCCGATCCCGTCCGGGCATCTGTCCGAATGCTGGGACAGGGCGGAGTGCGGGAGGCCTGGGCCGGTGGTGCGGGAACGAGGTGCGCGAACGCCGCCCACTATCGCGGGTCGGGTCGTCGCAGCGGTTCGGGCGAGCCGGAGATACCGGTCAGAACTGCCCGGTCAGCGCATTCGACACAGGCAGGTGGACACGCGGCACAGGTCTACCGCCCGCCGCTTCGTGAGATCCGCCTGTCGCTTCATGTCGACGATGCTAGGGACCTCCCGGGCCTGCTGTCATCAGTGTGTCGAATGCTGAGATCAGAATGACCGCATCATGGGATTAGACCCCGCACCGCCGACACGCGGCCCGGCCGGGCCGCCCTCCCGGCCCTCCGGACGCCCGCACGGCACCGCCCGGCAGGCCGGCGCTGGACAGCGCGTCTCGCGGAGCGGGACGGCGGGCAGCCGCCGGGAGGCCGGGACGGGACGCGACGCGCGGTGGGCCGGTCAGCCGATCAGGCGGACGTCGGTGCCGCGGAAGTCCAGCAGCAGACCGTCCGGCTCCGGGGTCACTCCGGCCAGGCCCAGCCCGGCCGGCAGCCGGCTCAGGGTGAAGCTGCGCGGGGCCAGCAGGTCCTTCACCCGGCCGTTCAACGCCGCGGCCACGCCGGTCAGTTGGAAACCGTCGGCGATCACCGTGTTGCCCTCGCTGTGCACCTTGCCCTCGCCGATCGAGAAGCCCGCCACCGAGGCCTTCACCTTGCCCGGCCCGCCGTACGACAGATCGAGGCGGTCCGCCCCCTGCACCAGCTTGGCCGCGTCCGGGTACGAGATCAGTCCGCTGCCGGTCGCGCTGCGCACCGTGGCGCTGTGGTACGAGTCGCCGACCGAGACGCCGGAGAGCGAGGCCCGGAACGAGCGCACCGCCACCTGCTGGCGGCCGTCGCTGACCTGTACGTCGTCGGCGGCGAGCTTGACGCCGTCGAACTCCCCGGACACCGCCTGGGTGAGGAAGGGGAACCCCTCGATCGTCACCTCGGGCCGGCTGCTCAGCCGGCCGCTGCTCACCAGCTGGTCGGCGGCCTCGTCCTCGGCCACCCCGACCGCCGTCCGGTCCGCCCCGACCAGCAGGCCGGCCAGCACACCGAGTCCGATCGTCAGCTTCAGCCAGCCCCGCATCTCACTCCCCCGTGGGTCGTTGGCGCCGTCCGGCGCGGTACCGCATCCTCGCAGCCGTCCACCCGTCCGTCCGCAGATACGACGATCACCCCGGGTGCGGTGGTTCCTGGAGAAGGTGCGGGCCGGCGGACCGGCCGCCGGCGCGGGCCGCTCAGCCGCCCGCGAAGGGCGGCAGCACCTCGACCGAGCCGCCGTCCCGCAGCCGCACCTCGGCGTGGTCCCGGGTGCCCACCGGGTCCCCGTCCACCAGGTACGAGCAGACGCCGAGCAGGCGCAGCAGCCCCGGCCGGTCCGCGTGCCGGGCACGGGCCTGGTCCAGCGCCTCGGCGAGGGTGGCGGCCAGGTAGGACTCCTCGGCGGCCCCGGCCTCGGCCTTGGCCGCGGCCCAGTAGCGGAGGGTGCCGCTCACCCGTACGGGTGAGTCGGGCGCGGTGTGTCCGGTGCCCTGCGCAGCGGTCCGGGCCTCGGTGGTCGCGGTCATGGCAACCCCTTCCAGTGGTCCTCGCCCGGTGCGGCGGCCGGCTCCTGTGCCGGGCCACCCACGCCAAAGGTGTACACGTACCGTGCGGCCGGTGCGGCTCCCATGATGACCCCACCCCCCGCCCCGGCGGCAACACCCCAGGTCGACACCGGTCGCCGCGGGGCGGCGCGGAGCCCGTCCGGCACCGGCGCCTGGTGGCGCAGCTCACGCCCACGGGCCCCCGGAACCGGGCGCCGCGGCGCGTTTCGGCCTCCCGCGCCGGGGTGTGGTCGGCTATTCTCGTGGCGTGAGGGATCCGGGCAGAGTCGCCCCCGGGTCCTTTTGTGCTTTCAGGACGCCAGTACGGACGTCCTTGCGAACGGCGCCCCACCCGCGCCGGTACGCGAGGACCGCCCCGCGGGGCGGCACAACGGAGTGCCGCCGGCCTGCCGGGGTGTCGCAATCGGCGCCGGGCCCCCGCCCGGCGCGGGCACAGACCGGAAGGTTCGCGGATGGGCAGGGCAACTGCGGGGCACCAGGGGTTGCGGGACCCCCGGCACACGTCCCGCACCGCCGTGCGCGCCGACGAATCCGCCGGATCTCGCCCTGCCGACGTTCCCCCACCCTGCTCAGCAGCTGCGCCGGACCGCCACGGCACCCGCCGCACTGCGACCGCGACGACCCGGAAAGGGGACTACCGGGTATGAGTTCTCTCCTCCTGCTCACCAACGCCCTCCAGCCGTCCGCCGAGGTACTCCCGGCCCTGGGCCTGCTGCTGCACAACGTCCGGGTGGCACCGGCCGAGGGCTCCGCCCTGGTCGACACCCCCAGCGCCGACGTCATCCTGGTCGACGGCCGGCGCGACCTGCCGCAGATCCGCAGCCTGTGCCAGCTGCTGCGCTCGACCGGCATCGGCTGCCCGCTCATCCTGGTGGTCACCGAGGGCGGCCTGGCCGCCGTCACCGCCGAGTGGGGCATCGACGACGTGCTGCTGGACACCGCCGGCCCGGCCGAGGTCGAGGCGCGGCTGCGGCTCGCCACCGGCCGCCTCCAGGTGGTCTCCGACGACAGCCCGATGGAGATCCGCAACGGCGACCTGTCGGTCGACGAGGCCACCTACTCGGCGAAGCTCAAGGGCCGGGTGCTGGACCTCACCTTCAAGGAGTTCGAGCTGCTGAAGTACCTCGCCCAGCACCCCGGCCGGGTCTTCACCCGGGCGCAGCTGCTGCAGGAGGTCTGGGGCTACGACTACTTCGGCGGCACCCGCACGGTGGACGTCCACGTCCGGCGGCTGCGGGCCAAGCTCGGGGTCGAGCACGAGCAGTTGATCGGCACCGTGCGCAACGTCGGCTACCGCTTCGTGGTGCCGGACAAGGCGGACAAGGGCGAGCGCCCCGGGAGCGAGCTCCCGCACGCCCCCGCCGCCCAGCAGGCCTGAGCGGTCGGCCGACGGGGACGGGCCCCGTCGGCCGCCCGGGATGTCCGGATCTGTACCGATCGCGGCCGACCGGCCACGGAGCGCCGTGACGCAACTCATGGCGCCGCCGCGCGACCCGCGTAGACTCCCTGCGTGGCCAAGGTGACGCGCGACGATGTAGCCCGACTGGCTGGGACCTCGACCGCGGTCGTCAGCTACGTGATCAACAACGGTCCGCGCCCGGTCGCGCCCGCGACCCGGGAGAAGGTGCTGGCTGCCATCGAGCAGCTCGGGTACCGGCCCAACAGCGTGGCCCAGGCGATGGCCTCCCGGCGGACCAACCTGATCGGCATGGTGGTGCCGGACGCCCGGCAGCCCTTCTTCGCCGAGATGGCGCACGCCGTGGAACGGGCCGCCTCCGAGCGCGGCAAGCTGGTCCTGATCGGCAACTCCGACTACGTGGACGACCGCGAGGTCCACTACGTCCGCGCCTTCCTCGGGATGCGGGTGTCCGGCCTGATCCTGGTCAGCCAGGGCCCCTCGCAGCGGGCCGCGGAGGAGTTCGCCGCGATGGAGGGGGCGAAGGTGGTGCTGCTGCACCGCCGGCCGGAGGCGATCGACGACGTCGCGGTGGTCACCGACGACGTGGGCGGCGCCGAGGCGGCCGTCCGCCACCTGCTGGAGGACCACGGGCACCCGTACGTGGTCTGCTTCGGCGGACCGGTGGAGTCCCCCGCCCCCGGCGACCCCGTGATCGACCACGTCGAGGGCTGGCAGCGCGCCATGGAGGCGCACGAGCTCGAGGTCGAGCCGAACCTGGTCGACGCGCCGTTCCACCGCTACGGCGCGTACGAGGTCGCGGTGAAGCTGCTGCGCTCCCCCGGCCGTCCGACGGCGATCTTCTGCTCCACCGACGACCAGGCGATCGGCGTCCTGCGGGCGGCCCGCGAGGTCGGCCTGCGGGTGCCCGAGGACCTCGCCGTGGCCGGCTTCGACGACATCCCGGAAGCGGCGCTCGCCGACCCGCCGCTGACCACCGTGGCCTCGGACCGGGACGCCATGGCACGGGCCGCCGTGGACCTCGTGCTGGACGACTCGCTGATGGTCCCGGGCTCCGGCACCGAGCGGGTCCGCAAGTTCCAGTCCCGGCTGGTGATCCGCCGTTCCTGCGGCTGCGGGGCCCCCGACCAGCGGTGATGCCCGAAGCCGGGCCGGCGCGCCGAAAGCGCCGCTGACCTGGCTTTATGAGAACCGAACAGGCTTCTCGGAAGCCTCTGACCGCACTCTCACCGGATTCTCATGCTCCGGGCGGACGTTGTGTCCATGAACGAGCAGCAGCGCAGCAACCCCGAGCAGCACCACGACGGCCCGTCCGCCCCCCGGACCGGCCACCCCGGGTACGGCCAGGACCCGTACCGCCACGACGTGCCCGGGCACGACGCGTACGAGGGCCGGGGCTGGGCCCCGCCGCAGCCGGCCGAGCCCCCCACCGCGCACGTGCTGGAGGGCACCGTGCTGCGGGACGACGGACCCGGCGGGCACGACGGACCCGGCGGGCAACAGCCCTGGGGCGGCCCGGCGCAGCCGCTGCCCGCGGGGGCCGAGGCCGGGGCCGGCGGGACGGGCGGCACCACGGGTGGCGCCCACCGGGGCGGCCGGGCCCGGCGCGGCATGCTGAAGAGCCGGCTGGCGCTCGTGGCCGCCGTCGCCACCGTCGCCGCCCTGATCGGCGGAGTGACCGGCGGAGTGCTCGCCGAGGCCCACGGGGACGGTGCGAGCGCCGCCTCCACCCTGGTCAGCCCGGTCTCGGCGAAGTCCGACGGCACCGCGAACGTCGCCGCCGTCGCCGCCGCCGTCTCGCCGAGCGTCGTCCAGATCACCGTGAACACCACCTCCGGCACCGCGACCGGCACCGGCGTCGTGCTCACCGCCGGCGGCCAGATCCTCACCAACTACCACGTGATCTCCGGTGCGGTCGACGAGAACGGCCGGATCACCGTCACGTTCAAGGACGGGAGGACCGCCACCGCCACGGTCACCGGAACCGACAAGTCACTGGACGTCGCGGTGATCGACGCCGCCGGCGTGAGCGGCCTGACCCCCGCCGCGCTCGGCGACTCCACCGACGTCCAGGTCGGCGACTCGGTGGTCGCCATCGGCAACCCCGAGGGCCTGACCGGCACCGTCACCTCCGGCATCATCAGCGCCAAGGACCGCAAGGTCTCCGTCCAGGTCGACGAGGGCTCCACCCGGGGCAACGGCGGCTTCGGCTTCCCCAACCTGCCCGGAATGACCGGCAGCCGGTCCGGCTCCACCGGCGACACCGCCACCTACCAGGCCCTGCAGACCGATGCCGCGCTCAACCCCGGCAACTCCGGCGGCCCGCTGCTCAACGCCAACGGCCAGGTCATCGGCCTCAATTCGGCGATGTACTCGTCCGCCGGCGCCGGCTCCACCGCCGACTCCTCGAGCGCGGGCAGCGTCGGCCTCGGCTTCGCCATCCCGATCAACGACATCAAGCAGGTCCTCCCGCAGCTGCAGGCCGGCCAGAACCTGTAGCCACCGGTAGCCCCGGCTCCACCGCAGGACAGCCTCCACCGCAGGACAATGGCCACACCGTACGGACTCAGAAAGGGCCCGAGCCGATGAATCCCCCCGCCGACGACCGCACCCCTGCCGAGGCCGCGGGCCCCACCGCCCGCGTCCTGGTGGTCGACGACGAGCCCGCCCTGCGGGACGCCCTGGAGAGCAGCCTCGCCTTCGAGGGCTACGAGGTGGCCACCGCCACCGACGGCTTCGAGGCCCTGGAGGCGGTCGAGCGCCAGCGGCCCGACCTGGTCCTGCTGGACATCATGATGCCGAGGATGGACGGACTGACCACCGTCCGCCGGATGCGCTCGCGCGGCGACGCCGTCCCCGTACTGATGCTCACCGCCCGCGACGCCGTCGGAGACCGGGTCACCGGCCTCGACGTCGGCGCCGACGACTACCTGGCCAAGCCGTTCGAACTGGACGAGCTGCTCGCCCGGGTCCGCGCCCTGCTCCGGCGCTCCGCGCTGGCCAGCGAGGCCGCGGCCCGGGCCTCGGTGGAGACCGACGCCAGCGAGGTGCTCGCCTTCGCCGACCTGCGGATGAACCTGGCCACCCGGGAGGTCACCCGGGAGGGCCGCCCGATCGAGCTGACCCGCACCGAGTTCATGCTGCTGGAGATGTTCCTGTCGCACCCGCGCCAGGTGCTGACCCGCGAACAGATCCTCAAGGCGGTCTGGGGCTTCGACTTCGAGCCGTCCTCCAACTCGCTCGACGTGTACGTGATGTACCTGCGCCGCAAGACCGAGCAGGGCGGCATGCCCCGGGTCATCCAGACCGTGCGCGGGGTCGGCTACGCCCTGCGCAGCGCCACCGGCGCGGCGGCGTGAGCGACGCCGTCCCGCCGAAGCCCGCACACCCGCCGAAGCGACCCGGGCGGGGGCTGCACCCCGTCCGGTGGTACCGCAGCCGCTCGCTGCGCAGCCGGCTGTCCATGCTGACCGCCGCCGCGGTGGCGATCGCGATCGCGCTCTCCGCCCTGGCCTGCTGGTTCCTGGTCAGGGACCGGCTGTACGAACAGGTCCACAGCAACCTGACGGAGGCGGACTCGCTGTTCTCCGGGCCGGCCCGGCGGGAGAACTCCTTCACGTGTGACTCCACACCGGCCGGGGCCCTGGCGGCGGCACGGCACTCCCCGGACGGCGTCCCGCTGCGACCACTGAAGTGGGACGTCGAGCTGATCTCCACCGACGGCTCCACCTGCTTCCAGCAGGGCGACGCGCACGCCATCCGCGCGGATCCTGGTGACCTCTCGGCACTCGGCGGTCACACCGCCAGCTTCCGGGACGGCGAGTACGCCGACGGGACGCCCGCGATGGTGCGGGTCGTCCCGGTCGATGTGCTCTTGCCCAACCAGACCATCAAGCAGTACGTCGCGCTGGTCGCCCAGCCGATCGAGACCGTGCAGGACTCGCTGAACAACCTCGCTCTGATCCTGATCGGCGTGGTCGGCGTCGGCACGGTCGGCGCCGGGTTCATCGGCCGCCTGGTCGCCCGGTCCGCGCTGCGGCCGGTGGACCAACTCACCGACGTGGTCGAGCACATCGCCCGTACCGAGGAGGTCGGCACCACCATCCCGGTGCACGGCAGCGACGAGATCGCCCGGCTGGCCACCTCGTTCAACTCCATGTCCACCGCGCTCGCCAACTCCCGCGACCGCCAGACCCGCCTGATCGCCGACGCGGGCCACGAACTGCGCACCCCCCTCACCTCCCTGCGCACCAACGTCGACCTGCTGATCCGCAGCGACGACACCGGCCGGGCGCTGCCGCCCGCCACCCGGGCCAAGATGCTGGGCAACATGAAGGCGCAGATGCAGGAGCTGACGCTGCTGATCGGCGACCTGCTCCAGCTCTCCCGCCCGGACACCCCCAAGCCCGGGCAGAACGTGACCGTGCTCGCCCTGCACGAGATCGCTGAACGGGCCGTGGAGCGGGCCCGGCTGCGCGGCCCGGGCCTGGCCTTCGAGCTGGCCATCGAGCCCTGGTACGTGCGCGGCGACGGGCCGGCGCTGGAGCGGGCGGTGATCAACCTGCTGGACAACGCCGTGAAGTACAGCCCGCCCGGCGGCTCCGTCGACGTGGTGCTGCGGGCCGGGAAGCTGACGGTCCGCGACCACGGGCCGGGGATCGAGCCGGAGGAACTCCCGTACGTCTTCGACCGCTTCTGGCGCTCGCCGTCCTCCCGGCAGCTGCCGGGTTCGGGGCTCGGGCTGTCGATCGTGGCGCAGGCGGTCCGGGACAGCGGCGGCGAGGTCTCGCTCGGCCCGGCCGCGGACGGCGGCCCGGGCGCGCAGGCCACCATCCGCCTGCCGGGTCAGCCGGAGCCGCCGCAGTAGCCCGGACACGGCGAGGGCGGGACACCCGGGGGTGTCCCGCCCTGCGTCCGTGCACAACCGTCAGTCGTTGTCCGTGCCGGTGCCGATGATCTTGATCCGGTCCTGCGCCGGGACCTTCAGCGGGGCGTCGGCCTTGCTGTTGGCGCCCAGGTAGGCGGCGAACAGGTCGAGGTCCGAGACGCCGACCAGCTTGTCGGTTCCGGCCGCGAAGGCCGGGAAGCCGTCGCCGCCGCCGGCCAGGAACTCGTTGGCCGCGACGCGGTACGAGGCGGCCGGGTCGATCGCGGTGCCGTTCAGCTTGACCGTGTCGACCAGGACGCGGGCGGCGCCGGTCTTGGTCATGTCCAGCGTGTAGGTGAAGCCCGCCGAGTTCTGCAGGATCTTCGGCGCGGCCTCGTTGACGCCGCTGACCTGCTGCTGGAGCAGCTGGACGAGCTGGGCCCCGGTCAGCGTCTTGACCTGCATCATGTTGGTGAACGGCTGGACGGTGAACGCCTCGCCGTAGGTCACCACGCCGTCGCCCTCGCTGCCCGAGGCCTTGTAGACCAGGTCGGAGCGGATACCGCCGGGGTTCATGAAGGCGATCTGAGCACCGCCCTTGTCCTTGGGGGCGAGCCCGGCGAGCTGGGCGTCGGCGATCACGTCACCGAGCGGCTTCTCCAGGTCGGCGGAGCCGCGGCCGTTGATGTCCGCGCCGATCCAGCCGAGCGGGCGGTTGGCGATCGGGGCGGCCAGCTTGTTGTAGTAGTCGATCAGCTTGGTCATGTCCGCGGCCTTGGGCACGTCGCGGCGGACGATGTGGTTGGCGGCGGTGACCGACGGGCGCACGATAGCGCCGGAGCGCTTGTCGAGCTTGAGGTCGATCTCGGTGTAGAGCCGGCCGAAGGAGGCGGCGCTGGTCACCGAGCGCGGCACGCCGTTGGGGTCCGGGATGCTGCACGCGTACGCGTTGTGGGTGTGGCCGGTGACGATGGCGCCGACGGCCGGGTCGATCTTCTTGGCGATGTCCACGATCGGGCCGGAGACACCGGCGCCGCCCGCGCCGCAGTCGAAGTCGTAGACCGGGCTGGCCGGGTAGCCGCCCTCGTGGATCAGCGCCACGATCGAGTCGACGCCCCGGCGCTTGAGCTCGGCGGCGTACTTGTTGATCGTGGTGACCTCGTTGGCGAACTTCAGGCCCTTGACGCCCTCGGCGGTCACGATGTTGGGCGTGCCCTCGAGCGTCACCCCGATGAAGCCGACCTTGACGCCGTTCACGTTGGTCACCCAGTACGGGTCCAGGATCGGCTTGCCGGTCTTCTCGTTGGTGACGTTGGCGGCCAGGTACTCGAAGTCGGCGCCCTTGAACTTGCGGCCCTTGACGTAGCAGCCGTCGGTCGGGTGGCAGCCGCCGTTCTGGAGGCGCAGCAGCTCCTTGGAGCCCTCGTCGAACTCGTGGTTGCCCACGCTGGTGACGTCGAGGCCGAGCTTGTTCATCGCCTCGATGGTCGGCTCGTCGTGGAACAGGCCCGACATCAGCGGGCTGGCGCCGACGATGTCACCGGCCGCCACGGTCAGCGAGTTCGGGTGGCCCTTGCGGGCCTCGCGCAGCGCCGTCGCCAGGTACTCGATGCCGCCGGCGGGGGTGGAGACGATCTGCTTGGTGACCGGGTCGATCTCCTTGACGGTGCCGGAGGACCCCGCCGGGGGCTCCAGGTTGCCGTGGAAGTCGTTGATGGCCAGCAGCTGGAGGTCGACGACCTTCGGCTGGTGGTGACCGTGGCCGTAGCCGTGCGCCTCGGCCACGCCGGGCACGAGGACGGAGCCGAAGAGGCCGGCGGCTGCGGCGGCGGCGTAGGCCGCCTTGCGGTATCGACCGGTGAGACCGGTGCTGGGCATGAGGGATCCCCTGGACCGTCGGGGCCCCGGTGTGGGCCGGGGCCGGGCTGGCAGGTGCCGATTGACCAGTGAAGCCTAGGGTCAACGCGCGTAGCTGTCAGGACCCTGCAAGTAACAAGAGGGTTTCCTGCGAACGGCACGAAGACGAGCAACCGGCACCCTCCCGGCGGCGCCTGACCCCCCGTCCGGCGCCTGACACCCCGCCCGACGCCTGGGACCCGTCCGCCCCGGACGCCCGGCGCCCGGGCTCGGCCCGGGTCAGCGCCGGGGCTCGGCCGCCAGGTGCTGCTCGGCGCGCTCGCGCTCGGCGACCGCGTCCTCGGTCATCGCCCGGTCGGTGTACACCAGCGGGCGCTCGGCCTCGGTGATGATGTGCTTGACCACCTGGACGTTGCCGTTGACGTCCCACACCGCGATGCCCGGCGACAGGGTCGGAATGATCTCCACCGCCCAGCGCGGCAGACCCAGCACCCGGCCGGTGGCCCTGGCCTCCTCGGCCTTCTGCATGTAGATGGTCCGCGTCGAGGCCATCTTCAGGATCGCCGAGGCCTCCTTGGCCGCCGCCCCGTCCACCACGTCCGACAGGTGGTGCACCACCGCGACGAAGGACAGGCCGAGCCGGCGCCCGAACTTCAGCAGGCGCTGGAACAGCTGCGCCACGAACGGGCTGTTGATGATGTGCCAGGCCTCCTCCACCAGGAAGATCCGCTTCACCCGGTCCGGCCGCAGCCAGGTGTGCTCCAGCCAGACCCCGACGATCGCCATCAGGATCGGCATCGCGATCGAGTTGCGGTCGATGTGCGAGAGGTCGAAGACGATCAGCGGCGCGTCCAGGTCGATGCCGTCCGTGGTCGGCCCGTCGAACATGCCGCGCAGGTCACCGTCGACCAGCCGGTCCAGCACCAGCGCCACGTCCAGCCCCCAGGACTGCACGTCGTCGACCGCGACCCCGAGCGACTCCACCGAGGACAGCTCGGGGCTGCGCAGGGTGTCGATGATGTCGGTCAGCACCGGCTGGCGCTGCGTCACCGAGGCGATCACGTGCGCGTGCGCGGCCTTCAGCGCGAAGCCCGCCCGCTCGTCCAGCCCGTGCCCCATCGCCACCTCGATGATGGTGCGCAGCAGCGAGAGCTGGCCGGTGGTGGTGATCGACGGGTCCAGCGGGTTGAGCCGCACCCCGCCGTCCCGGGCCGACATCGGGTCGAGCCGGATGGACTTTATGCCCAGCGCGTTGGCGATCAGGTTCCACTCGCCGACCCCGTCCTCGCCCTGCGCGTCCAGCACCACCACCTGCCGGTCCCGGAACCGCAGCTGGCGCAGCACGTACGTCTTCTCCAGCGCGGACTTGCCGTTGCCGGACTCGCCGAGCACCAGCCAGTGCGGCGCGGGCAGCTGCTGGCCGTACAGCTGGAACGGGTCGTAGACGTACCCCTTGCCGCTGTACACCTCGCGGCCGATGATCACGCCGGAGTCGCCCAGCCCCGGCGCGGCGGTCGGCAGGTACACCGCCTGGGCCTGGCCGGTCGAGGTGCGGACGGGCAGCCGGGTGGTCTCCACCTTGCCGAACATCAGGCTGGTGAAGGCCTCGGTGAGGTTGCCGATCGCCATGACGGTGCCTCCTGCGGGGTCAGCGGCGGATGCCGGTGGCGAACGGGAGGGTGTTGACGAAGGCCCGGTGGTGCTCCCGGTCGCACCACTCCAGCTTCAGGTAGCTCTTGCCCGCCGAGGCCCGGATGGTCCGCTTGTCGCGGGCCAGCGCCTCGGGGCTGCGGGCCGACACCGTCAGGTACCCGACCAGGTTGACGCCGGCCGCGCCGGAGGCGAGGTCGTCACCGCGCTGGTCGACCCGGCCGGTGTGGGCCAGGTCGCGCGGGTCGACGGTGCGGTTCATCTTGGCGGCGCGGTTGGCCTCGGCCTCGTCGTTGGTCTTCTCGGTCAGCATCCGCTCGATCGCCACATCGGTCGGCTCCAGGTCCATGGTGACCGCCACGGTGCGGATCACGTCCGGGGTGTGCACCAGCAGCGGCGCGAGGAAGTTGACGCCGACCGGGGTCAGCGGCCACTCCTTGATCCAGGCGGTGGCGTGGCACCACGGCTCCCGGGTCACCGACTCCCGGGTCTTGGCCTGCAGCAGCTGCGGGTGGGTCGCGTCCAGCTCGGCCGGCCAGGCGTTGCGCCGGCTCATCGCCTGCAGGTGGTCGATCGGGTGGTCCGGGTCGTACATGGAGTGCACCAGCGAGGCCAGCCGGGCCTGGCCGAGCGGCTGCCGGACCCGGATGTCCGCCTCCGCCAGCCGGGCGCAGATGTCGGTCAGCTCACGGGCCATCACGGCGGCGAGCCCGTCGTCGTCCTTGGTCCGCCGGCCGGTCGCGTCCCGGCCCATCGCGTGCGCCTCCGCGGCCAGGTCCCGGGTGTAGTGCATGCAGGCCACCAGGTACGCCCGGTGCTGCTCCGAGGAGGTCGACACCATCGACTGCAGCTGGTCGTACGACTCCTTCAGCCAGCGCGGGGCCTCCTGCGCGCCGCGCCGCTCCACGTCCTTGGCGTGCGCGTCCGGGTCGGCGGGCAGCGTCCGGGCCAGGATCTGCAGCCGGGTGACGAAGCCGTCCCCGTTGGCCACGTGCTTGAGCAGCGTGCCGAACCGGTCGACCAGCGCCTCCTGGTCCTCCGAGTCGCGCAGGCCGACGCCCGGCCCCTCGATCTCGATCGCCGCGGTCACCGTCCGGCGCTCCAGGTGCATCAGCACCGCGACCTCGTCCGGCCCGAACGGCGCGCTCAGCCAGCGCAGCCGGCCCACCCCGGGCGGCGGCCCGACCTCGATCTCCCGGCCGTCCAGCCGGGTCCCCGCGTCGATCACGTCCGACTTCCACACCGCCCGGCCGCTGCGCAGGGTCCGCCGGTAGCTGCGGTTGATCTCCGCCCACTTGTAGAAGGTGCGGCGCCGGTACGGCACGTAGACCGCCATGATGGCGAGCAGCGGGAAGCCCACCAGGCCCGCGATCCGCAGCGGCAGGACCGGCATCAGCAGGCCCCACATCATGCCGATGAAGGCCCCGAAGATCACCAGCACGATCTCGCCGGTCTCCCGGTTGCGCCCGATCGGCGCGTTGGGCCGGGACTTGCCGATCAGATACGTGCGGCGCTGGTGGACGTACGGCTGGGCGTACTGGGCTCCGTACTGGCCGAGCGGTTCGCTGCTCACCGACCCGTCACCCTCCCTTCGCTGCGTTGCTGTCACGGTTCATGGGCGGGGACTGCGGCGGGGGCGCGGCGGCTGCCGGGGTGCGGCCGGCGTGCGCGGCGATGCCGGGGGCGACCGAGCCGCCGCCGGCGCCGGAGGAGGCGTTCGCGGTCTGCGGGCCGCCCCGGGAGCCGTGCGTGGAGATGCCCTGCTTCACCAGGTTGGCCGGGCCGCTGATCATCGCCGAGCCGGCCGAGACGGCGCCGGCCCGGGCGTTGCGCAGCTGGAGCATCTCGTCGCCGAGGCCCGGGACGAAACGGTAGACGGCGGCGCTGGCGAAGATCGACAGGAACAGGATGGCCAGCCCGGACAGCACCCGGGCGAAGTCGTCGTCCGCCCCGGCGCCGGTGGCGACCGCGCCGGCCAGCCCCAGGATGATCACGATGATCGGCTTCGCCAGGTCGACCGCCAGCATCAGCCCGGCCCAGCGGCGGACGTGCTTCCACAGTTGCTTGTCGACCAGCCCGGCGTACACCGCGGTGCCCAGCAGCGCGCCGACGTACAGCATCGCGGCGCGGATCAGCAGCTCGATCCAGAGCACCGCGGCGGCCAGCACGGCCACCAGCGAGACGATGATCAGGATGAGCGGGCCGCCGCCCATCGTGCCCTTCTCCAGGGTGTCGGCGAAGCCGCCCAGATAGGTCCCGGTGTCCGACTTGGTGCCGGCCGCGATCGCGGCGGTCAGCCCGTCGGTCACGCTGACCAGGGTGAACAGAATCAGCGGGGTGAAGGCGGAGGCCACCACCGTCAGCCACAGGAAGCCGATCGCCTCGGCGAAGGCCTGGCCGAGCGGCGCGCCGCGGACCGCCCGCTTGGTGACGGCCAGCAGCCACAGCACCAGCGTGATGATGGTCGAGCCGGCGAAGACCACGGCGTACTGCTGCAGGAAGGCGGCGTTGGTGAAGTCGACCTGGGTGGTGCCGTCGATCGCGCCGGACAGCTTGCGGACCACCCAGGCGGCGGCCTGGGCGCAGCCCTTGGCGAGCGACCCGAGCGGGTCGGTCGCACCGGCGACCGCGCCGGTCCCGGGTACCGTCACCGCGCCCGCCGGCGCGCAGAGCTGGTCCGCGCCGGCCACCGGCAGGTCGACCGAACAGGAACGGCTGGGCGAGGGCGTCGGGCTCGGGGTGGGGTCGGCGAACGCCCGCTGCGCGGCCACCAGGGCCGCCAGCTGGAGCATCGCCATCGCACCGCCGAGCGCGCCGGCGCGCCGGACGAAGGGGGCGGGCGGACCGTCAGCGGGCATAGCGGAAGCCTCCGAACTGCTGGACGGCATTGGTGATGTCCTCGGCGGTGGCCGCCTGCTGATCCCCCGGGACGGGAGCCGGTCCGGCGGCGCGGGAGAAGTCGGTGAGCTTCCAGTCGCTGCCGCTCCAGCGCATGGTGACGGTCAGGGTGTACCAGTTCTCCGTCACCGGCTTGATCGAGTTGGCCCCCGCGAGGCCGACCAGCCCCGTGCACCAGACCTCGACCTTGGTCGCGGTGTCCGCGGAGTTGGTGGTCCTGGTGCCGACCGGGACGCTGCGGCTGACTAAGGTCAGGCCCTTGGGGGCCTTGCCCTGGGCGTCCAGGCCGAAGCCGGCCACGGTCTCCGGGCCGAAGGCCTTGTCGAGCCGCTCCTGGAGCTGCGGGGTGACGCTGGGGTCGGTGACGGTGGCGACCAGCGCATGCCGGCTGTCGGCCCGGAACATCTCCGCGCCGCCCAGCGCGACCGCGTAGTTGGCGGCGGCCGACTGCGCGCCCTGGTCGGTGTGCGGGAAGCCGCTGGCGACCCCGCCCGAGGTGGTGGTGACCGGCTCCCGGCCGGTGGCCGCGGTGTTGGCGGGGGCGGGCCCGCCCTTGCCGTCGGAGTCCGCGCCGGCCCCGTCGGCCGAGGTCTGGGAGCGGCCCGTCCCGGGGTCGGGCTTGCCGCGGTTGGCGACCGAGATCGCAAGGACCAGGAGGGTGACCACCACCAGGACGGCCAGCAGGGTCCGCAGCGGGCGCGGCTGACGGCCGCTCATCTGGTGGGAGGACTGTTCGGCGACCGGTAGCCGCGTGCGGGTGTGCGGCTGGTCGTCGGACAACGGCACGGCGGCCCTCCTGGTGCGGGGAGCCCGGGTGGGGCTCCGGTGGTGAAATACGACAGCCCCAGCAGACGCAGCAGGGCCGCTCCGCCGGGACGACTATCTGACCGTCAGATGGCCATGCCGTAGACAATGGTGAACAGGGTGCCGAGGGATCCGATGATGAACACGCCGGTCAGCCCGGCGATGATCAGCCCCTTGCCCTGTTCGGCGCTGAAGGTGTCCCTCATGGCGGTGGCGCCGATCCGCTGCTTGGCCGCACCCCAGACCGCCAGGCCCAGGCAGGCCAGGATGGCCACGGCCATGATGACCTCCACCATCACCCGGGCCTCCGAGCCCAGGCTGGAGAACGGCCCCCAGTCCGGCGCGATCCCGCCGATGATGGTGTCGATATTGGCTTTCTTCGGCGGATCCTCCGCCAGGTACCCGATCACCTTGCTGTCCACGCTGCTCAGGTTCATTTCCATCTCACCGCCCGATCAGGCAAATTCAAGGCCCCGAACCAGGGTCGAGCGAAGGGGCCGGTCCTATTCTTGGCCAGATCTGATGTCGACTTGGCTACTTCTCGCGGATTGGTCGTGCGGGATGGGACACGTACGACAGGATGTCCACCGTACGAAGGATACGGCTCACTGTGAGTGTTCGCGATGATTGCGCTGAGCAACGCCTTCCTGGACACTGCTGACTGACGCTTCGTCGGGATGGTGCTGATGGTACTCCGCAAGGCACGCGCCGCCGCTGCCGCTGCGGCAGTTGTGACGGTCGGATTCGTCGGTCTGGTCACCGTGGGAACGTTCGCCGCGAGCGGCACGCCCCAGCAGGGCGGGAACAACCTCGCGCTCTCCAGCGGCACGGTGCCCGCGGCCTACCAGCCGCTGATCCAGAAATGGGGCACCCTCTGCCCCGAGATCTCCCCCCCGATGCTGGCCGCCCAGCTCTACCAGGAGAGCGGTTTCGACCCGGGCGCCCGCAGTCCCGCCAAGGCCTACGGGATGGCCCAGTTCCTGGAAGGCACCTGGGCGACCTACGGGACGGACGGGAACGGCGACGGCAGGCGGGACATCTGGGACGCCTCCGACGCCATCGCCTCCGCCGCCACTTACGACTGCGCCCTCGCCAAGGACGTCTCCAAGGTCCCCGGCGACCGCCAGGCCAATATGCTCGCCGCCTACAACGCGGGCCCGTACGCGGTGATAAACGCCGGCGGCATCCCCGCGTACAAGGAGACCCAGGGCTACGTCCGCAGCATCCAGGCGCTGGCCCGCAGCTTCACCGCGCCCACCACCGGGAGCGCGGTCGGCCTCTCCCGGCAGGCGGCCGGCGCGATCTACTTCGCCCAGACCAAACTCGGCACCCCGTACCTGTGGGGCGGCGAGGGACTGCCCTCGCAGAACGGCCGGTTCGACTGCTCCGGCCTCACCCAGTCCGCGTTCGAGAGCGTGGGCATCAAGCTGCCGCGGGTGGCCAACGACCAGTGGTACGCCGGCGAGCACCCCTCCCGGGACCAACTCCGGCCGGGCGACCTGGTCTTCTTCGCCAACGACCTGACCGACCCGCGCTCCATCCACCACGTCGGCATCTACGTCGGCGGCGGCTACATGATCGACGCACCGCACACCGGCGCGCTGGTCCGCTACGACACCATCGACCAGCGGGACTACATCGGCGCGACCCGGGTCACGCCGGACGGCGCGGAGGCGCTCCCGGTCCGCGGCGCCGACGGCAGCATCACCGGCGGCGGCGGCCCGAGCGGCGGCAACCAGTCCACCGGCGGCACCGGCCCGGCCGCCGCGGCCGCCCCGGCCGCCTCCGCCCCTCCCGCCGCAAGGGCGACCCCCACCGCACCCGCCACACCCGTCACCGGTCAACCACCGGCAAAGGTCTGACCCGCCGAATCCTCTTCGTGTGCGCGTCAAGTGGACGGTGAGTCAAGTTTCCATAACAGGGCCGGTGCCCGGAAACCTGGACACCGCCTCCGGCGTTCTTGCACGGTGGGCCGGACGTGGCCCACCGTGACGAGGGAGGGAGGTGTGGCGTGTCGACGCTGCTCGCCGACACGGTCGATCCCGATCTCGACCTGCTGCGCGTGGTCAACGGCCTGGCGGTCGCCTCGCCGGACTGGCTGACCGGACTGGTCTCCTGGGTCGGCGAGTACGGCATCCTGCTCGGCCTCGCGGCCGTCCTGCTGACCGCCTGGCTGCAGGCCCGCCGGTCGCCGGGCGCCCCGGTCGCCGTGGCCGGACTGCTCTGGGCGCCGCTCTCGGTCGCCCTGGCCGAGCTGGCCAACCTCCCCATCTCGGCGATCGTCGACCGGCCGCGCCCGTTCGTCGACCACCCCGAACTGGACGTCCTGGTCGAGGGCAAGGAGGGCACGCTGTCCTTCGTCAGCGACCACTCGGCGATGTCCATGGGCATCGCGGTGGCACTGATGCTGGTCAACCGCCGGCTCGGGCTGGTGGCGGGGGTGCTGGCCCTGCTGCAGGGCTTCTGCCGGATGTACATGGGCGTCCACTACCCGACCGATGTGATCGGCGGCTACGCGCTGGCCACCGCCGTGGTGCTGCTGCTGGCGCCGATCGCGATGGCCGTGCTGGTCCCGCTCTGCCATGCGGTGGCCCGGACGGCGGCCGCGCCGCTGATAGTCGCCGGTCCCCGCCCCGAGCGTCCCTCGCGGGGCCGCTCCGCCCGCGGCCGCCGCCGGTCGGCGTCCCGTCGGTCCCGGCCCGCCGCCGCCCGGGAGAGCACGGCGGACCACACCCCCGAACGCGACCTGGCGGCCTGAGGCCCCGGAGGCACGAGGCCTGCCACGGCGTCAGCTCCGCTGCCCGGCCGGATGATCGGCGGGGTGATCCCCCGGGTGGTCCCCCAGGTACTCGCTCAGGTGCTCGCTCAGGTGCTCGGCGGCGTCGCGTCTGGCCCGGTCCCGGGAGCGCCGGGCGGGGGCGAACCAGCCACAGCTGCAGCTCGCGAAGGCGAAGGACCCGCGCTCGTCGACCGAGACCCGGTGCTCGGCGGCCGGTACCGGCCCGGACGGGTCGAGCACCGGCCCGGACGGATCGGGCACCCGCTCGGACGGATCGGGTGGCGCGCCGGACGGGGCCGGCAGCTCGCTGTACACGTGCCTCACGGTAACCCGATCCGCACCCAGCGCGCGACGACTTCCGCGCGCCCCCTTTGGCGTAACCCCTGAGCCGTCGGCTCGTTTCCCGGTGAAGCGCTCCGCCCACCCGGGGTGGTGGCTTGCCGGGCACCGTGCCCGAGGGGGTTGTGTCGAGAGTGAAGAAGCCGATCAAGAGCCGCCGGTCCGTGCCGCCCGTCCGGGCCGCCGCCGCGGTCGCGGTGCTGGCGGCCGCACTGGCCGCCTGCGGTGGTGCCACGCACCCGCAGGGCAGCTCAGCGGACCAGCTGTCCGCCGATCCGCTGACCGCCGTCCGCAGCGCCGCCGACATCACCGGCCGCACCGGCTCCGTCCACCTGACCACCGAGCTGGTCACCGAGTCCGCGGACAAGAAGGCCGTCTTCACCGGCGTCGGCGGGTACGACTACGTGAAGCGGATCGGCCGGATGGAGATCACCGTCCCGCCCGGGGCCGCGACCACCGGCACGATCGTCGAGGTGGTCCTGCCCGGCACGGTCTACCTGCAGAACAGCGGCGCCAAGATCCCGGCCGGCAAGTTCGTCAAGCTGGACGTCCGCCAGCTGCCCGACGGGAACCTGGTCAGCAGCGGCGCCACCGATCCCGCCGTGGCCGCCGGCGCACTGCGCGGTGTCCAGCGGGCCGACCTGGTGGGCACCGAGACGGTCGGCGGCGTGGAGCTGCAGCACTACAAGGGCACCCTCGACCTCGCCAAGGCCGCGGACGCGACCGGCGGGCGGGGTGCCGACTCGCTGCGGATGGGCGCCCAGACCTTCACCGTCAAGGAGGTCCCGTACGAGGCCTGGCTGGACGCGCAGGGCCGGCTGCACAAGGTGGTCGAGACCTTCGACTTCACCGGGGTCGCCGGGTCGAAGGCGGCGAAGGACCAGGTCAAGGTGGTCTCGACGGTCTCGCTCGGGGACTTCGGCAAGCCCGTCGAGGCGGCCGAGCCCGCCGCGGGCGACATCTACGCGATGCAGGGATCCGAGTCGCCGTCCGCGAAGTAGTCCGCGGTGCCGCACCCGCCCCGGCGGCGTCCCACCCGTTTCGGCGGCAGAGATGACCCGTCCGTGCCATGTGGGCGGGCGCCGAGCTGCCTACGCTGGACAGCCGGGGCTGCCATGGGGACCGGCAGGCGGCGCTGAAGGGGTGGTGGTGCAGGTGGCGTCCGCGGACGGCCGGGCAGGCGGCCACGACGAGACCGCGCTCGACGAGATCGAGCTGGCCGGGGAGCTGATGATCGCCGCGTCCACCAGTGCGGAGGACCGGCTGGCCACCGAGCAGATCGACGAGGTGCTGCTCGACCGCGCCCCCGAGCCGCGCCCGGGCGGACCGGGCGGCTGACCCCGGCCGGCCCGCGGCCGGGCGGCCGGGAGCACGCGGCCGCTCAGGACCGCAGCAGCCGGGCGACGGCCGCGGTGGCCTCCGCCACCTTGGCGTCCAGCTCCGCCCCGCCCTCCTCGGCCGCGGCGGCGACGCAGTGCCGCAGGTGCTCCTCCAGCAGCGACAGCGCGAAGGACTGCAGCGCCTTGGTGCCGGCCGAGACCTGGGTCAGGATGTCGATGCAGTAGACGTCCTCGTCGACCATCCGCTGCAGGCCCCGGATCTGCCCCTCGATCCGGCGCAGCCGCTTGAGGTGTTCGCTCTTCTGGGAGCTGTAGCCGTGCGGGCCGTGCCCGCCGGACGCGGTTGCCGGGTGTCCGCCGACGCCCGCCCCACCGTCCTCGTGGTCGTGGTCCGCCGGGCCGGGGACACCGTCGCCGTGCGCCGGTCCGTCCTCGGTGCGCGTCGGGATCGTGGTCATCCGGCTCGCCTTCCGTCCTCGCTGCTCGGCCGTGCGGCTGCCCGCCCCGTGCCTGAGCTCCCAGTGTCCAACACCACGGGCCTGGACGGTGTTCCGCCGTCCGGGCGGGCGGTTCCCGGACCGGTGCTGCAGGGCAGGGGCAAACCGGCCGAGTTTGAGCCACACTGAGGCGTCACGTCAACCCCCGTTTGCACAGTTCTGACACCTTGCGCCTAGCATCGTTCAGTCCCGCCCCCGCACATCGGAGATTTCCGTGCGTTTTAGCCTGACCCCGAAGGAGACGAGCTTCTACGACATGTTCGCCGCGGCCGCGGAGAACCTGGTCGTGGGATCGAAGCTCCTGCTGGAACTGTTGGGAGCCGACGTGTCGGCCCGCGCGGACATCGTCGAGCGCATGCGCGCCGCCGAGCACGCGGGCGACGACACCACCCATGCCGTGTTCCACCAGCTGAACTCCTCGTTCATCACGCCCTTCGACCGCGAGGACATCTACAGCCTCGCCTCCTCGCTGGACGACATCATGGACTTCATGGAGGAGGCCGTCGACCTGGTCGTCCTGTACGACATCGAGACCCTGCCCAAGGGTGTCGAGCAGCAGATCGAGGTGCTGGCCCGGGCGGCCGAGCTGACCGCCGGCGCGATGCCGCACCTGCGGTCGATGGAGAACCTCACCGAGTACTGGATCGAGGTCAACCGGCTGGAGAACCAGGCGGACCAGATCCACCGCAAGCTGCTCGCCCACCTGTTCAGCGGCCAGTACGACGCGATCGAGGTGCTCAAGCTGAAGCAGGTCGTCGACGTCCTGGAGGAGGCGGCCGACGCGTTCGAGCACGTGGCCAACACGGTGGAGACCATCGCGGTCAAGGAGTCCTGACCGGCGTGGACACCGCAGCACTCATCGCCGTCCTCGGCGTTGCCTTCTTCTTCACGTACACCAACGGCTTCCACGACTCCGCGAACGCCATCGCGACCTCGGTCTCCACCCGGGCGCTGACCCCCAAGGTCGCGCTGGCGATGGCGGCCGTGATGAACCTGGCCGGTGCCTTCCTCGGCAGCGGCGTGGCACACACCGTCTCCAGCGGCATCATCGAGACGCCGACCGGCCGGCAGGGGATGGGCATCCTGTTCGCCGCCCTGGTCGGCGCCATCGCCTGGAACCTCACCACCTGGTACTTCGGCCTGCCCTCCTCGTCCTCGCACGCGCTGTTCGGCGGCATGGTCGGCGCGGCGCTGGCCGGCGGCACCGAGGTGATCTGGTCCGGCGTGCTGGACAAGATCGTCATTCCGATGTTCGTCTCGCCGGTGGTCGGCCTGATCTGCGGCTACCTGGTGATGCTGGCGATCCTGTGGATCTTCCGCAGGGCCAACCCGCACCGGGCCAAGCGCAACTTCCGGGTCGCCCAGACCGCCTCGGCCGCCGCCATGGCCCTGGCGCACGGCCTCCAGGACGCCCAGAAGACCATGGGCATCGTGGTGATGGCGCTGACCATCTCGGGCCACCAGTCGACCGGTGACATCCCGATCTGGGTCAAGGTCTCCTGTGCCACCGCCCTGTCGCTGGGCACCTACGCGGGTGGCTGGCGGATCATGCGGACCCTCGGCCGGAAGATCATCGAGCTGGACCCGCCGCAGGGTTTCGCGGCCGAGGCCACCGCGTCCACGATCATGTACGTCACCTCGTTCGTCTACAAGGCGCCGATCTCCACCACCCATGTGATCACCTCCGCGATCATGGGTGTGGGCGCCACCAAGCGGCTGCGCGCGGTCCGCTGGGGGGTCGCCAAGAACATCGTGCTCGGCTGGTTCATCACCATGCCGGCCGCCGCGCTGGTGGCCGCGCTGATCTACGCGGTCGTGCACGGGGTCTTCGCCTGACCCCACCACCGGCAGGAAACAGGAAAGCGGAAGGGCCCGCCCCCACGTCTCGGGGGCGGGCCCTTCTCAGTGCTCCGCGGCGGCACCGCCATGCAGCGCCGCGGAGCAGTCACTCGCCGCCGGTCCCGGGCGCCGGGTGGCGCCAGGTTCCGGGACGGGGGCTCGCGGCCGGTCCGATCAGCCGAAGCGGCCCGAGATGTAGTCCTCGGTGGCCTGGACCGACGGGTTGGAGAAGATCCGCTGGGTGTCGTCCAGCTCGATCAGCTTGCCCGGCTGGCCGACACCGGCCAGGTTGAAGAAGGCGGTGCGGTCACTGACGCGGGCCGCCTGCTGCATGTTGTGGGTCACGATGACGATCGTGTACTGGGTCTTCAGCTCGCCGATCAGGTCCTCGATGGCGAGGGTGGAGATCGGGTCGAGGGCCGAGCAGGGCTCGTCCATCAGCAGGACCTGCGGCTCGACCGCGATGGCGCGGGCGATGCACAGCCGCTGCTGCTGGCCGCCGGAGAGGCCGGCGCCCGGCTTGTTGAGTCGGTCCTTGACCTCGTTCCAGAGGTTGGCGCCCTTGAGCGACTTCTCGACCACGCCGTCCAGCACGGACTTCTTCTTGACGCCCGCCAGCTTGAGACCGGCCACCACGTTGTCGTAGATGGACATGGTCGGGAACGGGTTCGGCCGCTGGAACACCATGCCGACCGAGCGCCGCACGGCGACCGGGTCGACGTTGGAGCCGTACAGGTTCTCGTCGTCGAGCATCACCTTGCCCTCGACCCGGGCACCGGGGATGACCTCGTGCATCCGGTTCAGGGTCCGCAGGAAGGTCGACTTGCCGCAGCCGGAGGGGCCGATGAAGGCCGTCACCGAGCGGGGCTCGACGGTCATCGAGATGTCCTCGATGGCCTTGGTGGTGCCGTAGAACGCGGACAGTCCGCTGACGTCGATGCGCTTTGCCATGATCTTTCGTCTTCTCTCGTCGTCTCGTACGTCAGTCGGTGTCAGTGCCCGGCCTTGGGCGAACGCCAGCGGGCGATGCCGCGCGCGACGAGGTTGAGCCCCATCACGAAGGCGATCAGCACCAGCGCGGCACCCCAGGCGCGGTCGTAGCCGTACTCGTTGTTGACCACGGTGTACTGCTGCCAGATGTACAGCGGCAGGGACTGCTGCGGGTCACTGAACGGGTTGTTGTTGATGACGTCACTGCCGAACACCAGCATCAGGACCGGCGCCGTCTCGCCCGTGATGCGGGCGACGGCCAGCATCACGCCGGTGGTGATGCCACCGATGGCGGTCGGGATGACGATCCGGACGATGGTCTTCCACTTCGGCACACCGAGTGCGTACGAGGCTTCGCGCAGCTCGTTCGGGACGAGCTTGAGCATCTCCTCGGCGGAGCGGACGACGACCGGGATCATCAGGATCGCCAGCGCCAGGCTGCCGGAGAAGCCCGAGTAGCCCTGCTTGAACATGGTCCAGATCGAGAAGATGAACAGACCGGCGACGATCGACGGGACACCCGTCATGACGTCGACGAAGAAGGTGACCGCCTTGGCCAGCCGGCCCCGGCCGTACTCGACCAGGTAGACGGCGGTCAGCAGGCCGATCGGGGCGGCGATCAGGGTCGCCAGGAGCACCTGCTCCAGGGTGCCGATGATGGCGTGGTAGATACCGCCGTCGGCCGTGGTGGAGGCCACCACGCCCTTCATCGAGTGGGTCAGGAAGTCGCCGTTGATGGCGCCGATGCCCTGCTGGACGGTGTAGAAGGTCAGCGCGCCGAGCGGCACGACCGCCAGGATGAAGGCCACCCACACCACCGAGGTGGCGAAGCGGTCCTTGGCCTGCCGACGGCCCTCGACCTTGGCCGCGAGGCCGTAGCTGATGGTCAGGAAGAGCAGGGCGGCGATCAGGCCCCACTGGATGTGGCTGGCCAGACCGGCGCCCGCGCCGATGGCGCAGCCGAGGGCGATGGCGAGCACGGCCACCCCGGCGGGCGCCCAGCGGGGCAGCCGGGCGGTGGTCAGGTCGCGGCGCAGCAGCGGAGCCGGCGCGGTAGTCGTTGCGGCGCTCATGCGTTGGCCCCCGAGTACTCCTTGCGGCGGGCGATGATCATGCGGGCCGCACCGTTCACCAGCAGGGTGATCACGAACAGGACGAGGCCGGAGGCCATCAGGGCGTCACGCCCGAACGGCTGGGACTCGTTGAACTTCAGGGCGATGTTCTGGGCGAAGGTGCCGCCGCCCGGGTCGAGCAGGTGCAGCGACAGCTGGCTGTTGCTGGAGAGCACGATGGCGACCGCGATGGTCTCGCCGAGCGCGCGGCCGAGGCCGAGCATCGAGGCGGAGATGATGCCGGGGCGGCCGAAGGGCAGCACCGCGGTGCGGATCATCTCCCAGCGGGTGGCACCGAGGGCGAGGGCCGCCTCCTCGTGCATCCGCGGGACCTGCCGGAAGACCTCGCGGGTGACCGCGGTGATGATCGGCAGAACCATGATCGCCAGCAGGATGCCGACCGTGAACAGGTTGCGCGCCGGGGCGCCGTTCTTGGTCTGGTCGAAGATGTACGTCCAGCCGAGGTACTCGTTCAGCCAGCTGGTCAGACCGTCCATGTGCGGCACCAGGAAGAGCACGCCCCACAGGCCGTAGACGATGCTGGGGACGGCCGCGAGCAGGTCCACCAGGTAGGCGAACGGCTGCGCGATCCGGCGCGGCGCGTAGTGCGAGATGAACAGCGCGATGCCGACCGCCACCGGAACCGCGATCAGCATCGCGATCAGTGCGCTGACCAGCGTGCCGAAGGCCAGGACCGCGATGCCGAAGACCGGCTTCACGCCGTCCGGGGTCCACTCGAAGGTGGTGAGGAAGTTGCCCTCGTTCTTGCCCAGGGCGAGCGCGGAGCGGTAGGCCAGGAAGCCCGCGATGGCGGCCATGATGACCAGCAGCAGGATGCCTGCACCACGGGAGAAGTTGAAGAAAACCTTGTCGCCGAAGCGGCTGTCGCGCCTGCTCCGGCCGGCCCTGCCCTGGGACGTGGCAGGGGGTGATGAAGTCATGGTCGTTTTACTCCGGTCTGGCGGCGCTGCCCCGGCGAGGGGCGGCACCAATGGCGGCGGTGCCCCGGACGTGTGTGGCGGTGGATCGGAACCCGGATACCCGGCGGGGCGGCCCCGCCCCCTCCTGCGGGGGCCGCCCTGCCGGTGTCACCCGAGGGGTCAGGCCAGGGTCGGGATGACGGCCTGGACCTTGGTGGACAGCTCCTTCGGCAGCGGCACGTAACCGGCCTGGCCGATGGCCTGCTGGCCGGTGTCGCTGATGGTGTAGGTCAGGAAGGACTTCAGCAGGTCGAGGCTGTCGGCCTTGTTGCCCTTGTCGCAGGCGATCTCGTAGGTGACCAGGACGATCGGGTAGGCACCCTCGTCCTTGGTCGCGTAGTCGAGGGTCAGCGCCAGGTCGCTGCCGGTGCCCGCGATCTTCGCCTTGGCGAAGGTGGTGGCGCCGTTGGCGGCGGTGGCCTCGACCGGCTTGCTGGCGCCGGTGCTGATGGCGGCGCTGTTCAGCTTGTTGGTCTGGGCGAAGGAGAGCTCGACGTAGCTGATCGAGTTCTTGACCTGCTTGACCTGCGCGGAGACACCGGCGCTACCGTTGGCGGACTGGCCGCCCTTGCCGGCCCAGGTCTTCGCGGCCGGGTAGGCCCACGCGCCGCCGCCGGCCTTGGCCAGGTACTTGGTCAGGTTCTCGGTGGTGCCCGAGTCGTCCGAGCGGTGGATCGCCTGGATCTCGGCGTCCGGCAGCTTCGCACCCGGGTTCAGGGCGGCGATGGCCGGGTCGTTCCACTTGGTGATCTGCGAGTCGAAGATCTTCGCGATGGTCGGGCCGTCGAGGACGAGCTTGTCGACACCGTCGACGTTGAAGACGACCGAGATCAGACCGCCGACCATCGGCAGGTTGACGCCCTGGCCACCGGTGCAGACCGCCTTCGAGGCGTCGACCTCGGCCGGCTTGAGCGCCGAGTCGGAGCCGGCGAAGGCCACCTTGCCCTGGTTGAACTGCTGGATGCCGGCGCCCGAGCCGACCGCACCGTAGGTGATCGTGGTGCCGGAGCAGGCGCTGCCGTAGGCGGCCTTCCAGACATCGACGGCGTTGCCCTGCGCGGTGGAGCCGGCGCCGAGCAGCTGGCCGCCCTTGGCACAGGCGATCGCGGCGGCGGGGGCGGCCGAACCGGAGGAGGAGCCGCCGGCGGCGGTCTTGGTGTTGTCGTCGGTACCGCACGCGGCGAGCGACAGCGAGCTGACGAGCGCCACGGCACCGATGGCGAGGGCCTTGGAGCGGCCGTTCCGCTGGAGCTTCACAGGGTGTCCCTTTCTGAGGCATCGCCCGCGTCAGAACCGACCCCGTCGGGGCAGGCAGCGCGGGTTTTGCTGTGGTCCGGGGCCTGTTCGGCCCTCCGGTAGTCCCGAAGTTAAGCCGGGCAGGTGACGCATCAGGCGGTCGCAAATGAACGGGGAGTGAACCTCGGACGGATGGCAGGAAACTGCGGCCGGTAGTAACGGTTGCGTCACGAGCAGGGCGCAGCGAGATCACCCGGACAGCGCAAGATCAACGCCGCCGCCACCGGGCGTGACCGGAGCCTCGCGCTCAGAGCCTGCGGACGTCCTCGCCGAGCGCCTCCAGCAGCGCGTCCACCAGCACCCGGTCCCGGACGTGCGTCAGCCGCTCCCTCGCCTTGCGCGGCGACAGCCACTCCAACCGGTCCACCTCACGGTTGGGGGCGAAGGCCCCCGCGGTCGCCACCGCCGCCCAGTACCGCACCTCCTTGGGCCGCCCGCCGACCCGGTAGTGCTGGGCGGGCAGCTCGGTGCCGAGCCGGCACTCGAAACCGGTCTCCTCGCGCACCTCGCGCAGCACCGCCGCCCGCCAGCCCTCACCCGGCTCCAGCTTGCCCTTCGGCAGGCTCCAGTCGTCGTACTTGGGCCGGTGCACCAGCGCCAGGCGCGGCTTCTTGCGCCGCCGCCCGTTCTTGGCCACCGGCCCCGGCACCCAAAGCACCGCCCCGGCCGCCAGGATCGTCGACCTCTCCGGCCCCACCCGTCGCGGCACCGGCCGGGCACCCCCGCTCCGGGGTCCGGCGTACTGGTCGCGGGCCGCGCCGTGCGCGGCGTTCAGGCGGTTGCCCATTCATGCCATCCGTGGTGCCGGGAGGCCCTCTCCACCGCCGAGGCCGGCCGACAGGCCCGGCCACCGGCGGCCGAAGGCGTACCTGGCCGCCTCCACCTCCAGTCGTTGATCAGCATGCACCACCCCGAGCACGTAGGCCGTCGCCGGGGTGATCCTCGGCGTACGCGCCGCGGTCGAGGCCGTCACCGCCGCGTCCGCGGCCTCCCGGTGCCGGTCCAGCACCCCGTTCAGCTCGTCCAGCTCGGGCAGCGCGCTGCCGCACACCTCCAACGCGTACCTGGCCCGCTTCACCAGGATCCGCACCCGGTGCCACGGCGCGTCGTCGGCCGCCAGCGCGGCGTCCGCGTCCAGCACCGGCCCCCGGGCCTCGGGCACGGTGGCCAGCCGGTGCAGCCCGTCCCCGCCGTACGGGGTCGCCGCCCGGCTCAGCGGCAGCCGCTCCACACCCGCCAGCAGCGCCGACAGCGCCCCCGCCGCCTGCCCGGGCAGCTCGGTGGCGGGCCGGCCCGCCACCGCACCCGCCAGCGGCACGTCGCCGGCCAGCAGGGTCATCCGGTCCGCCAGCGCGTGCAGCCGCGCGGAGCGCAGCTCCTGCAGCAGCGCGGTGTGCGCCCTGGTCCTGGCCAGCGTCAGCTGCCGCTCCAGCAGCGCCCTCGCCTTGGGCGCGCCCGCGTGCCCGGCCAGCATCCCCGGCGCCTGGGCGTCGGTGTCCCCCAGCGAGTCCACGGCCGCCAGCAGCCGGGCCGCCCGGCGCTGGTGCGCCGGCTCCTGCCCCAGCAGGTCGAGCAGCCAGCGCAGCTCCGCCCTGGTGTCCTGCGCCCACTGCGGCTCGAAGGCGTCGCCGAAGGTGTGCAGCGCTCCGCCGACCCGCCGGACCGCCCCCAGCAGGTCGCCCGCGGCCGCCGCCGACGCCGGAAGCGCGCCGGGTCTCGACGCGGCCTCGCCGACCGTCTGCGGCAGAGCACGCAGGAACACCCCCGCCTGGGCGGTGAGGTAGCCGGCAAGAACCTCCCCGACGGTCGCCGCGGAGTTCACGGCTGCCGTGGTCGGCGCTTCGGTCATGGCACTGCTCTCCCCGATGTGGTCCCGGGCCCACGCCGTGGCGATGGACCCGGGGCTGGTGTCCGGTGCTCCCACGCTGCCCCGGCCGAAGCCGTCAGCGCGTCCCCGACGAACTGCGGTTGCGGCGGCGCGAGTCGATCAACAGGTCCTGGACGTGCCGCAGCGGCCGCCCGTCCGCGTCCAGCGCGCGCCGGGTCCAGCTGCCGTCCGCGCCCAGGTGCCAGGACTGCGTCTCGTCCGACATCCCGAGGTCCAGCAGGCCGGACAGCTCCGCCCGGTGCGCCTGGTCGGCCACCCGCACCAGGGCCTCGATCCGGCGGTCCAGGTTGCGGTGCATCATGTCGGCGCTGCCGAACCACACCTCCGGATCGCCCCCGTTGCCGAACACGAAGACCCGCGAGTGCTCCAGGAACCGGCCCAGGATGCTGCGGACCCGGATGTTCTCGCTCAGCCCGGCCACGCCCGGCCGGATCGCGCAGATGCCGCGCACCCACACGTCCACCGGCACCCCGGCCTGCGAGGCCCGGTAGAGCGCGTCGATCAGCTGCTCGTCGACGATCGAGTTGACCTTGACCTTCACGTACGCCGGGCGCCCGGCCCGGTGGTGCGCGATCTCCGCGTTGATCCGCGAGACCAGCCCGTCCCGCAGCCCGCGCGGCGCGGTCAGCAGACGGCGGTAGGACTCGCGGCGCGAGTAGCCGGACAGCCGGTTGAACAGGTCCGACAGGTCCGCCCCGACCTGCTGGTCGGCGGTCAGCAGCCCCAGGTCCTCGTACAGCCGGGCGGTCTTGGGGTGGTAGTTGCCGGTGCCGACGTGCGAGTACCGGCGGAGCGTGTCGCCCTCCTGCCGGACCACCAGGGACAGCTTGCAGTGCGTCTTCAGGCCGATCAGCCCGTAGACCACGTGGCAGCCGGCCTCCTCCAGCTTGCGGGCCCACTTGATGTTGGCCTGCTCGTCGAACCGCGCCTTGATCTCGACCAGCACCAGCACCTGCTTGCCGGACTCCGCGGCGTCGGTCAGCGCGTCGACGATCGGCGAGTCACCGGAGGTCCGGTACAGCGTCTGCTTGATCGCCAGCACGTGCGGGTCCGCCGCGGCCTGCTCCAGGAAGGCCTGAACCGAGGTGGAGAAGCTGTCGTACGGGTGGTGCAGCAGCACGTCCCGCTCGCGCATCGCGGCGAAGATGTCCGGCTGCGAGGCGGACTCCACGTCGGTCAGCCCGCGCGCCGTGCCCGCCACGAACTTCGGGTACTTCAGCTCCGGCCGCTCCAGGTCCGCGAAGCCGAACAGCCCGGTCAGGTCGAGCGGGCCGGGCAACGGGAAGACCTCCGCCTCGGTGATGTTCAGCTCCCGGATCAGCAGGTCCAGGATGTACGGGTCGATCGACTCCTCGACCTCCAGGCGCACCGGCGGGCCGAAGCGGCGCCGCATCAGCTCCTTCTCCAGCGCCTTGAGGATGTTCTCGGTGTCGTCCTCCTCCACCTCCAGGTCCTCGTTGCGAGTGACCCTGAAGGCGTGGTGCGCCAGCACCTCCATCCCCGGGAAGAGCTCCTCCAGGTGCGCGCCCATCACGTCCTCGAGCGGCACGTACCGCTGCGGGGACGCCTCCAGGAAGCGCGGCAGCGACTGCGGCACCTTCACCCGGGCGAAGTGCTTGTGCCCGGAGACCGGGTTGCGCACCACCACCGCGAGGTTCAGGCTCAGCCCCGATATGTACGGGAACGGGTGGGCCGGGTCCACCGCCAGCGGGGTGAGCACGGGGAAGATCTGCTGCCGGAACAGGGCGTGCAGCCGGGACTGGTCCTTGTCCGCCAGCTCCGGCCAGCGGACCAACTCGATGCCCTCGGCGGCCAGGTCCGGCAGCACCTCCTGCTGGAAGGTGGCCGCGTGACGGGCCATCAGCTCCCGGGAGCGGCGCCAGATCAGGTCGAGCACCTCGCGCGGCTGCAGCCCGGACGCGGACTTCTGCGCGACCCCGGTGGCGATCCGGCGCTTCAGCCCGGCCACCCGGACCATGAAGAACTCGTCCAGGTTGGACGCGAAGATCGCCAGGAACTTGGCCCGCTCCAGCAGCGGGATGTTCGGGTCCTCCGCGAGTTCGAGCACCCGCTCGTTGAACGCCAGCCAGCTGCGCTCGCGGTCCAGGAAGCGGCCCTCGGGCAGCTCCTCGACCCCGGACTCGGCCGACGGGCCCGCGGACGCACCGGCGGCGCCGGCGACGGGCTGCTGCCCGTCCTCGGCCGCCAGGCCCAGCGCGAGGCCTGCGGGAAGGGCCGCGGCGGGCGTCGGCGGCGCGGCGGGCGTCC
>NZ_JAIZ01000366.1 GCF_000710465.2 Kitasatospora sp. MBT63
CCCCCGCCCCCACCACCGCCCCCGCCCGTCCGGACGGCGCACCGCCGACGACCGGGTGAGGGCCGTCCGGAACCGGTACTGCTGTGGGTAAGGTGCGGCCATGCACGAGAAAGCCGACCAGGACGGCGGAGCGGCCACCACCCCCACCGACCCGGCGGACCCGCCCGCCGCCGCACTGGAACGGGCGCTGCGCCTGCTGCACGGGCGGGCCGGGCGCACAGGCCGGATCATCCTGGGCCTGGCCGGCCCGCCAGCCGCGGGCAAGTCCACCCTGGCCCGGTACCTCGTCGACGAGGTCAACCGCCGGGAGGGCCCGGACACCGCGGCCCACCTCCCGCTCGACGGCTTCCACCTCTCCAACACCCAGCTCGACCGCCTCGGCCTGCGGACCCGCAAGGGCGCCCCCGAGACCTTCGACGCCTGGGGGTACGCCGCCCTGGTGACCCGTGCGGCCACCGAGCGCTTCCGGGACATCTACGTCCCCGACTTCGACCGGGACCTCGACGAGCCGATCGCCGCCCGCCACATCATCCGGCCGCACACCCGCCTGGTGGTGACCGAGGGCAACTACCTCGCCGTGCCGGCCGCCCCCTGGCAGACGGTCCGCGGGCTCCTGCGCGAACTCTGGTGGGTCGAGGCCCACGACACCGTCCGCGCCGAACGCCTGCTCCGCCGCCACCGGAGCACCGGCGAGACCCGCGAGAGCGCCGAGCAGCGGATCGCCGTCAACGACCACCCCAACGGCGAGTACGTGAGGCCGGGCGCTGCGGGGTGCGACTGGGCCGTCCCAAGTGGGCATTTGCCTTCGGCCACGGACGGGCGTACTGTTCTCTAGTCGCTCGGCTGGGAGCACCGGACACGTGTCTACGCGGACGGTCCCGGAGCGGCCAATCCCTTGAAACACCACTTCCCATTCGACTGGGCGCGTCTTGTCGTGCTCCAGTGCGAATTGGCGTGAGCGCTTTTATGGATTGCGGCCGGATTCGCTTTTCGGAGCG
>NZ_JAIZ01000367.1:0-15570 GCF_000710465.2 Kitasatospora sp. MBT63
CCCCCCGCCGGTCAGTGCCCCCGCCGGGCGCGGGCTCGCAGCGCCCGGGCGACCAGGAACCTCAGCGGCGCGGGCGGACGCCGTACGCCGAGGGCCGCCCGCAACGGCTGGTCCAGCAGGCAGGCCGCCACCAGCGGGGCGAGCCGGGCCAGCGGGCGCGGCAGCCGGGCCGCGAGCAGTCCGCCGCTCGCCCGCCACAGGGCGCGGGCCGGCGCGCCGGGGGCGAAGCGGTCCCGTTCGAACCGGGCCATCCAGTGCTCCAGGCCCGGCAGTCCGTCGACCGTGAGCTCCGGCAGGCCGAGCGCCCCCGCCACGTCCAGGTGGAAGCGGTAGGCCGCGTCGCGCTCCGCGCCGGTGACCGGCCGCGGTCCGTGCTCCTCGACGAACCGCAGCGGGCAGACCGTGAAGCAGGCCAGCACGTACCGCATCAACTCGGGTGTGATTCCCGGGCGTTGATGGACCCGGCGGAGGTCTTCGACGATCCGCCGGCCCTCCGGGCTACCGGTCCCGTGGCCGATCAGCGCGAACATCGCCGCACCGGTCGCCTTGGCCCGGTCCTTGGGCGCGCCGGTCATCCGCCCGGTGCCGTACAGCACCTCGGCGATCTCCGGCACCGCGAAGGTCCGGACGAACCCGAGGGTCAGACCCACCCGGGACTCCTGCGGCATGGTCTCCAGCACCAGCCGGGCGAACGGGTCGGCGGCCGGCATCCCGCTCGCCGACATCCCGCTCACCCGGTCACCCCGGCCACGTCGTCCACGCCGTCCACGCCCTCCGCCAGCGCCTCGGCGGTGAGCCGACCGTCCAGCAGCCGCGCGACCCGGACCAGGTGCGCCCGCTCCTCGGCCGGCTCCGCGTCCAGGCCGGGCAGCACCGGCTGCTCCTCGCGCGGCCGGGGCGGCGCACCGGCCGCCAGCGCGGTGACGGCCGACCGCAGCGCGGCCGCGACGACCAGCGCGGCCCGCTGCGCCTCGTCCAGCCCGGCCCGCTCGGCGACCCGGCCGGCCGCGGCCACCGCCTGCGGGTCCACCCACGGACGCAGCGTCAGCTGCCCGTCCCGGATCTCCAGTCCGCGCCGGGCGGTCCGCCACTCCAGGTCGCGCAGGGCCAGCCGCTCGGTCCGCGGCGAGGCCGGCGCCTCCAGCGCCAGCCTGCGGTCCGCGCGGTAGACCAGGTCCCACAGCGGGCGCAGCGCACGGTAGTCGCGGCGGCGGCGCAGCCAGGCCGCGCCGGCCGGTCCGGCGAACCCGGCGGTGATCAGGACGGCGCCGGCCGCGGCGAAGACCGGGCCGAGGCCGGTGCTCAGCCAGTCCAGGTCCCGCGCGCCCGCGCAGGCCGCGCCGATCGCGAGCAGCTTGCACAGCACGTAGCCGCAGGCGGTGAAGGAGCCGTGGGCGATCCGCCGGATGCCGCGCCGCAGCGACCCGGCCGGCAGCCGGGCGGCGTGGCCGAGGCAGACCCGGCCGATGTCGATCAGCGCGAACGCGAACAGCCCCTGGTACAGCGACAGGAACAGGGCGGTCGCCGGGGTGGCGGCGAAGTCGGTGTCGAAGGTGAGCGGGGTCTCCGGCCGGTACGGGCCGCCGAGTGCGAACAGCGCCGCCATCAGCGGGCCGAGCACGGCGAAGGCGGCGAGCCGGCGGCGGGCCCGGCGCCAGGTCGGCGGAGAGGCCGCCGCCCACACCACGGCGCCGGCCCGGCGGGCGGGCGGCATCCAGATCAGGGCCAGCACGACGGCGGCGGCGGAGAAGCCGGCGATGCCGAGGTAGACCAGCAGGGTGGCGAGGTTGCCGACGCCGGTGAGCCGGTCGACGGCGCGGTACAGCAACGGGGAGGCCAGCAGGAACGAGGTGGCGGGTGAGGCGACGGCCAGCGCCACCACCAGCAGTCCGCGGGACGGTTCCCGGCGCCAGGCCCGGAACTTGAGGGCCGCCACCAGCCAGGCCAGCGAGCCGATCGTCAGGTAGCCGAGGTCGAACGGCAGCTCAGACATGCTGGCCCTTGCGGTGCTCCAGCGCGGGTGCCAGCTGGGAGGTGGTCCCGGCGCCGGGGGCCAGCACCAGGATCCGCAGCAGTTCGGCGCCGAGCACCTCGGCCTCCTCCTCGGCGGCGTCGTCGTAGTGCGAGCGGCCGAGGACCAGTCGCAGGACGTCCGGGTCGATGGTGGGCAGCTCCACCCGGGCCGGGTCGGCCTCCGGCGGCGGGACCTCGGCGAGGTGGCCGCAGAGCAGGTGGGCCAGTTCGTGGCAGATGATGTGCGCCTGGTGCAGCCCGGAGGTCTCCTGCTCGAAGTGGATCACGTCCGCGTCCGCCCGGCGCTCGACGAACCCGGACGGCTCGCCCACCCGCATCCGTCGCGGCTCCAGCCGCACGGGGCGCCCGCAGCGGTCGGCGACCGCCGCGCACAGCTCCTCCACCGTGCTCAGCGGTGGCAGCTCCAACTGCCGCGCCACGGACCGCATCCGGCGCCGGGTACGCCCTACACCTCGCACCTGCTCCCCCTCCTCCCCCGCGGGCCGCCGCCAGCGGCCCAGCGGCATCTCCTGGTGGTCGCCCACGTCGTGGTCGCCCACGGGTCGGTCGCTCACGGGCTGATCGCTCACGCCGCGGGGTTGCCGTCGTCGGTGAGGCCGACCGCCCTGCGGAGCTGCTCCACGACGGTGAGGGCGGCGTCCTGCATCTCGGGCGGAAGCCCGGCGGCCCGCATCGCGATCCGCTCGACCCGGGAGTCGCGCAGTGCCTCGATCTTGCGCAGGTCGGCCTCGACCGCCTGGGCGGTGGCGGAGTCGCTGAAGTAGTCCAGCGGTACGCCGAAGAATCTGGCGATCTTCACCGCGTTCTCCAGGCTCGGCTTCTGGGTGCCCTTGCGGAGGTTGCCGATGTAGGTGCCGCTCAGGCCGGTCCCCTCGGCTATCTCCGAGTCACGCCAGGAGCGGCCCAGATCCTTGGGGTAGATCACCGCGATCAGCCGCCGGAGGCGGGCCGCGAAATCCGGTGGTTCCGGCGTTCGAGTGGGTGGAGAATCCGTGGACATGGGGCGGATCATAGAACGTCCTGACGGTTCGCCAGAATCCGGCTCCGGTGTCGGACTGCACGATCGTTGGGGACAATTCGGGATGAACCTGTGAATCTCCCGGCGCGACGGCCCTGATTCCCGGCTCGGCAATCAACGATAGTTGACACCCCTTCACGCCACGGGCAGGATCAACACCGAGGGCCCAGGCATCTCCTGTGCCCAGGCCTGCCCCGGGCGCAGCTCGACCCCGCGCCCCGGGCGCCGCTGCCCCACGGGGGTGGGCAACGGCGCCCGACCCCACGACCCGCGCGGCAGGCGGCCGGTCCGCGGCCGGCCGGCGGGCAGGCCCGAAGATGGGGGCACCACACGACCGCGGAGGTGCCCCGTGGAGGCCCGGCCGACCATCGGACAGCGGGTGAAGGCCCACCGGGAGGCGGCCGGCCTCACCCGGGAACAGCTCGCCGAACAGGTCGGCCGCAGCGCCCAGTGGCTGCGGTCGGTCGAACTCGGCAACCGCCGGCTCGACCGCTACACCATGATCCAGGCCCTTGCCGAAGCGCTCCACGCCGACCTCGCCGACCTGCTCGGCCGGCCCCGGCCGGGCGGCGACCCCCACCTCCTGGCCGCGTACCGGACCCTCCCGGCCCTGCGGCACGCCCTGTACGGGCCCCAATTCGGGCCCCACGCCGGGCCCCACGCCGAGCCCCTTGCCCCGGCCTCCGCGGCCCCGCCGTCGGTGGACGAGCTGCGCCGGCGGGTGGACGAGACCGACCGGCTGCGGCGCGACGCGCGCTACGGCGAACTCGGGGACCGGCTGCCCGCGCTGCTCACCGAACTCGGCGGCGCCGCGGCCCTGCTGGACGGCGTCGAGCGGGACGTCGCGTACCGGCTGCTCACCGAGGCACGGCACAACGCGGCCGTGCTGGCCAAGAAACTCGGCCACACCGATCTGGCCGCCCTCGCAGCCGGGCAGGCCCGCGAGGCGGCGGCCGCCGCCGGGGACCCGCTGCTCGTCCTCGCCGCCCAGTGGCTGCAGGCCGAGGTCTGCCTGGCGGCGGGCTTCGGGCCGCAGGCCCGGGCCCTGATCGCCGACGCCCTGGACCGGACGGACGGGCTGCTCGGCGAGGCCTCCGCGGGCGCCGACGCCCGGGCCGGGTCCCGAATGTGGGCCGGGTCCGGCGCCTGGAGCATCTGGGGCACCCTGCACCTGGTGGCCGCCGTACTGGAGGCCCAGCGCGGACGCCAGCCGGAGTCGGCCGGGCACCTCGCCGACGCCCGCGCAGCACTGGAGCGCATCGGCGGACCGGACACCGAACACACCGGCCACCAGACCGAGTTCTCGGCCGGGAACCACGCGATCCACCTGGTCCACGCCGCCCTCGAACTCGGCGAGGACCTGGAGGCACTGGACCGGATCGCCGGGGTCGACCTGAGCCGGCTTCCCAGGGAACGCCGGGCCCGCCACGGCATCGACCGGGCCCGCGCCCGCGCCAGGGCGGGGGACGACGAAGGGGCGATGCGCGAACTGCTCGCCGCGGACCGGATCTCACCGCAGACCGTCCGCTGCCACCCACTGGCACGGGAGACCGTGGCCGCGGCGGCACCCCGCGGCCGCACCGGCGGCCCGGTAGCGGAAGCCGCCCGCCGCCTGGGCCTGGACCTCTGAACACGCCGCTGCGACCGCACACGGCGCAGCCGGCCGTCTCGCCTCCTGCAAACGCGGCAGCGGGTTCTGGGTACCGCGTCGGCCGTGCGGCCTGGACCGGACGTCCGAGGAGATCGGCGAGGCCCGCGGTGCGAGGAAGTGGTCCGCACACAGGGGCACCGAGCATGACGCGGGACCGATGGCCACCCACCACGACGGTGTCCCGTTCGTCGACGGCCACGACTACCCCGAGGGCGCCGGAAGTGATGAGCGAACGCTCGCGCCCGTAGGCTCTGCACCGGGTGTGCCGAAGGGAGAGCCCTGGTGTATCAGATGCGTGAGGCAACGGCTGCTGACGCCGGCCCGATCGCCGAGATGGTCCGGGCTCGGTCCGCGTGGCTGTCCGCGCGAGGACTGGGCCAGTGCGCCGACATGGCCGATGAGTACGGCTCCCAGGCCGGGAACCCCGCCTTCCCGGTCTGGGTGCTGGAGCACGAGACCGGCGGCGTCGTCGGCTGCACCTCGCACTACGGCAACGAAGCCCTACCCGAGTGGGCGTTCACCGACGAGGAACGGGCCGAACCGTCCCTCTTCCTTGCGACCACCTTCACCGTGCCGAACGCCCACCGGCTCGGCCGCCTGATCGCCTGGTGGTCCCTGAACCGGGCTGCCGGCCAGGGGCTGACGTGGGTACGGCGTGGGACCGGTCAGGAACGACTCTCGCGGTACTACCAGGAGGCCCAGGGTTGGGAGCCGCTGCGAGTCGCGGACCGCCGCGGGGCGAAGGTGTACTTCCTCCAGCGGGAAGCCCGGCCCATGCCGGAGCTGGCCGACCTGATGACCGGGTACAGGCTGTAGCGACAAGCCAGGAGTGCCCGCAGCTGACAGTCCGATGCGGGCACTCCGCGCTTTCAGCGACAGGTGAGCGCGGAGTCGGCCAGGAGCGCAAACACAACCTCGTGATCCCCCGTGGCCGGGGATTGGGTTTCCAGGCGGGCGGCGACAGCCGCCAGGCCCTCGGGGGCCAGCAAGCCGGCCTCGATGAGCGGCGAGCCCGCCACCAGGATCTGACGGATGCGTGGCACTCCGTGCTGGCGCATGGCGATGGTGATGACCTGCTGGAAGTTCTCCGCGAGCGGCGGGCGGGCGACCTGCGGCGGCATGCCGGTGCGGCTGATGATCTTCCGGAGGAGGTGCTTGCGCCGCCGGTCACCGATCGGGGTCTGCCCCGGCGGGGATCCGGCAAGGTCTGGTTCGACGTGGAGCATGCCGAGAAGGGCCTGGCAGAAAAGGCCCTCTGACCTGAGGATGCAGATCAGGGGGCCTTACTTCAGTCAGGCGGCGGACGAGCAGGCCTGTACGCCGGGTAAACGCTATCTTTGGCAGTGATCATGCCCTGACCTGCGGCTTTGCATGATCGGGAGGCGGCTGAGAGTCCGCTAGGGACTTCTCAGGGACTTTCAGCCGAGATCAGCGAACCACGTCTCGATGGCCGCAAGGCCGCGCGCGCCGGCCTCCGGCATGAAGTGAGTGTAGGTCCGGAGGGTGAACGCCGGGTCCGAGTGCCCCAGCCAGGTGGCAAGGGAGACGATCGACTCGCCCGCTTCGAGCATCACCGAGGCATAGCTATGGCGCAGGACATGGAATCCGTGCTCCCGGCTCGGCTCCCAGACGCGGGTCGCCTTCTCGCCCTTCTTCGCCTCGGGCAGCGGCGGGATAACTCCAGCTGCAGCGAGTGCCGGCTTCCAGGTCTTCGTGTTCCAGGTGGTCCGGTTGATGGCGCCACGGTGTGTCGTGCTGACGAGCAGCGGCACAGTGACCGTGCGGCGCTCCTCTCGTGGCAGGTCCGGCTCTTCCGGGTCGAGCCAGGGCAGCGTGACCTCCACCGGCGCGAACCTCTCCTGGTGCGACAGCAGCTTCTTCGCCAGGCCATCGGTCAGGGGGACGTCACGCTCTTTACGGCCTTTCGGTGGGCCGAAGTACAGCTGCGACTTGTATCGCAGAATCTGGCGCTCGACATGGACGGAGTCCCCGCGGACGTCACCCGGACTGAACGCGAACACCTCCCCTTGCCGGAGCCCGCAACCGAGGCCTAGATCGAGCGCGACCTGGTATCGCCCGGGCAGCTCCTCGCGTACGGCGCCCACTCGGTCTCGTGACCATGAGCGCGCCTTCCTCTCGGGCCTCTTCGGCGGCTTGATCGTGCTGTTCCCCTTGCAGGGGTTGCGGAAGAGGCGCTTGTCCTCCACCGCGGCCTGCATGATCGCCTTCAGGTACACCCATGCGAGATACGCCGTGCCCTGGCCAACCTCGCGCTGGACGTCAGCGGACCACTTCCGAAGCTCCGGAACTCCGATGTCCCGCAGGGCGGTCTCGCCGAGTTGGGGGATGATCTGACCCCAGATCCGGTAGCGCATGCTCTCCAGCGTCTGCGCTGGGTGCACCTGGGACGGCCACCAGTGCTTTTCGACGTAGTCGCGCATAGTGATCTGGCCGTCTCGCGTGTCGACGAAATCGCCTCGCTTGACGTCCGTTTGAGTGTCGGCCAGCCAGCTCTTGGCGTCTGCTGCGGTGTCGAACGAGCGGTCGCGGACCCCCGGTATGCCCTTGACCCGGTAGCGGGTGCACTTCCCCCACAGGTCCGTTCGCTCACGCTTGCCCGTCTCCTTGTTGGGTCGCTTCTTCAGCCACCTGTCTTCTATATACCCCGCCACTCGAGACCTCCTCTGTTCCGCTTTGCTGCCGCGCCCCGGCGCGCCTCCGCGCCGCGCGCACCACACAGACGACTTCCGCGTGCACGAAATTCCGCATGCAGACGACTTCTTCAACCACTTGTTCCTACGGGCCCGAGCGCTTCCCCAGCCGACAGCCCTCGGAGGCCGTCATCGTCAAGCTGCTCGGCGCGGAGAGCGCGACCGTGACGGCTTGTTCAGCGGGTTGAGATCCGGGTTCGAACGCGAATCGGCTTCTTGCTGCTCCGTCAGCCATGCATCGAGCAGGTCTCGGCGGTACATGACCCGACCCCCCGGGCCCATCCGGAAGCTGGGCGGGCCCTGCCTTCGATGACGCCAGATGTAGAGGGTGTTCATCGAGATGCCGAGGTACGTCGCTGCGTTCTGCACGTTCAAGAACGCTGTCTCGACGGCGGGCTGGGTCTGATGGCGCATCACGAGCCTCCTGGCGAGGGCGCCGCCACAACGGCGGGGGGTTGGTCTCCCGCCGACCGTGTGGGCGTACCTGTAGAACCCTGCCGGCGGACGACCAGGATCCGGACGATCGCCGGTTTGGTCAGGCCGTCATCTAGTGATAGAAGTCGCCGTCCCAGGACAGCAGGACGGTTCGAGATCAAGGCACGCATGGACTTCTGAGGCGACGAGAAGGGCTTGGCCGGAAGGGAGCGCGTCTCGGAGGGCTCGCCCACTTGGCCGAGGATGGAGATTCGCTGTGCTTTCAGGGCTGTGCTCTCTAGGCTGGGACGATGCGGAAGAACCAGGGAAGACGCGGCCGGGACCAGCGTCTCGGCGTGATCAGCTCCTCGGTGCGCGGATGGGAGAACCTTGGCCCCCTGCTTCCGGCAAGCAGCAACAAGCCCTTCGTTCGCCGTGCGAGGAGTACAAGTACTGGGGCCGAGGCAGTTCTGAAGTTCCTCACAAACGGGGAGGTGCGGAAGAAGCGGTTCTACGCCGAAGCCTTGCGGATGCACGAGATGAGCCCGACGCCTGGCGTCCTGCCCGTCCTGGACATCGATCCTGATCACGGCGAAGAGCCACAGTGGTACGTCATGCCTCGCGCGGAAGGTCTTCGGGGCGTCCTCGACAAGGCTGAGACGTTGCAGGAGGTCGTGGCCCCGTTCATTGCGCTTGCTGACACCCTCGCTGGTCTGGCGAGCCGGGGCGTCTACCATCGCGATATCAAGCCGGACAACCTGTTCTGGCACGACGGTGGTCCTGTACTCGCCGACTTCGGCATCGCATACTGGGGAGAACCCGGCCCGACCCAGCCTGTTGAGAAAGTCGGCCCGCTGGGGTTCCTCGCACCGGAGATGTACACCGCTGGAGCAGACGCGGGCGAGATCGGCGCCAGCGCTGATGTGTACGGGCTGGCGCAGACCCTCTACGTGGTGGCGCGGCGCGAAGGCGGCTATCCGCCAGGCGGCCCGCTACGCGCTGATGAGGAGGTCTACTCCTTCCGGCAGTGGCAAGACACCCCCCGAGTCACAGACCTGCGGCACGTGCTGGAAGCGGCAACACGCATCGGGACAACTGACCGACTGGCCATGGCCGAGTTCGCCAGGCAGCTGCGCATCTGGCAGGACCTCGCGCAGGGATCACCGGTCTTGCCCACGGAGCCGTCGAAGATCGTGCGCCTCTCCCAATTGCAGGACATGCTTCGGGAGCACCGGCGAGATCAAGAGGCGACCGAGCGGACGATGGAGAACGCCCTCGAAGAGATCGCCGATGAGTACTTCGCTCCGGGCGGCGAGGATGCCAAGACGGTAGAGGCCAGGGTCTATGAGGCGACCCAGCTGCTTGGGGAACATGCCTGGCCGGAGAGGCCGCCAGGGGCGGTCGGCGTAGACAGCTTGCTATTCGTCTCCCTGGTGGAAGACCCAGCCGAGGCGATCCGAGTTGTGTTGGCGGCCAGGGTCGAGAGCCGCTACGCCTCCTTCGCGGTTGAGCTCCAGGCGTTCGGGGCGGATCGCTGGGAACTTCTGTGGCAAAGCGCCACCACGCCATGGCATCAGATGCGCCTGCCATCGGTGCGACAGCAGCTGACCGATCTGATGGAGCAGGTCAAGGTCGGGCTCGCGGAGAACGGTTACGGGTAGGAGGCGCGGAGCGCCGTACCGATTTCGGGGAGGCTCCAGCCAGCAGTTCGCTGCTGGGCTTAGCCGCTGACTGTCGGAGGTCACCGTTAGGATCCGGGCAAGCAGGACAGGGGCGGCGGACGGACCACGGCATGGGCTACAAGAATGAAGCTGAGATCAAGCAAGTGCTTGGGATCGAGTCCTGGAGGAACCTCTCCAAGGACAAGATGATCAGGTTCGCGGCCATGATGCCTGACATGGACACTGAGGTGGCCCTAAAGATCGTCGAGCAGTTCCCCGCGTTCAAGGAATTCGCCAAGGACGTTGTGGCCGCGATGGAGACAGCACACGAGTCCACGCTGTCGGCCAACAAGCAAAGCCAGGATTACGTCCATCGGTCCCTCCAAGAGATCCGGGCAGCCCTCACGAGTGAACTCGGAAGAGATGGCCTGAGCTGGGACGAGAAGAAGTTCCTCATCGAGCAAATCCAGGAAACCGGAAGGCTGGCGTACCAGAAGGACAGCGAGAACAAGCAGTTCTTGGCTAAAGCGCTCAAGACTGTGGCGGTCAGCGCTGCTGCTGCACTCGCCCTAGGCGTGGCTTTTGTCGGCGGCAAGGTAATGGCCGAAAGCAAGGGCAGCCCCGAAGGCTCACAGGAGGCTTGACCTCGATTCTTCAGCGGGGTCGCTAACCGGCTTACGCTGGAGGCGCTCCCCCGCAACCAGCGCCCTCCGCCGCCGAAGTAGCAGCCCGCGGAGCCCACCCCGATGGCGCCCTCCGTGAGCGGCCGCTCGGCCAGCAGCCGGGCAGCCGAGTGGTGGTCTTCGGTGTTGCTCAGGTGACCGAGAAGCACAGTCGGCGCCCGTCGCAGCCACGGTTGTCGATCACCAGACTGGTCGGGCTGCCGGCCTGAATCAGCAATCCTGCGACCTTGACCGTACCGGAGACGCTGTTCGTTACCTGCGTCCCGTTCCCTCCCATACAAGTTGGCGCTTCCTCCTCGAACATAGCCCGAAGCGGAATACACGAGTGCCGTTTTCGATTGGTCTCTTCGTACGATCGCGCGAAGGGGGCGGGGTGAGCGATCTCAAGGTGTTTCGGCTCGGGGCGGACCGCCACGACGTGGAGCTGCAGGGCTCGACAGTGGCGCTGGAGGTGGAGCTGCAGCGTCGGGTGGAGGCCGGGATGGAGCGCATGCTCGGCATCCGGTTCCTGGCTTTGGAGTACCCGACCGGCCCATGGCACCGTGGGCGGGTCGACTCGCTCGGGCTGGACGAGAACGGCACCCCGGTGATCATCGAGTACAAGAAGGGCAGCGACCACGGGGTGGTGACGCAGGCGGTCTCGTACCTGTCCTGGCTCAAGAGCAGCCGCCACGAGTTCCAGGCTCTCGTGCGGGAGAAACTGGGAGCCGAGGCGGCCGACAGCATCGACTGGCGGAACCCGCGGGTGGTCTGCATCGCCGCTGACTTCTTCCGGCACGACCGGACCGCGATCTACCTCATGGGTCAGCGCATCGACCTGGTCCGGTACCGGGTCTTCGAAGGCGGCCTGCTGAGCCTGCTCCTGGTCGAGTCGGCCCCGGGCATCACCGCTTCGGCAATGCCACGGCCGGCGGTCGAGCGCGGTGGCGGAGGTCCGGAGGAGGAGCCGAGCTCGGCGGAGGCGATCCCGGCTGAGCCGCCGGCGCCGTTGCGGGCTCTCTACGAGGAGCTGTGCGGGGCTCTGACCAGGTCGGGTGATGTCGAGGTGGAGGCGAAGCTCCACTACGTCGCGTTCCGGCGGATGAGGAACCTGGCGTGCGTGCTGTTCCGCCCTGCCAGCCAGACGATCGTGGTCTACCTGCGGGTGGACCCGGAGAGCGTCACGCTGGAGGAGGGCTTCACGCGCGATGTGCGGGGGATCGGCCACCTGGGGACGGGCGACCTGGAGGTGCGGATCCGATCGGCGGCCGACCTGGAGCGGGCCGCGCCGCTGATCCAGCAAGCATTCGACGCTTCCTAATGTCGTTGTCAAGCGGTGGCGGTGACTGGCGGTGTGACCTGGTAGCACCGTCGGTCACGGATCAGGGCCCATAGGACGTTGACACGTCGGCGGGCAAGGGCCATCACGGCCTGGACGTGTCGCTTCCCCTCCGCGCGCTTGCGGTCGTAGAACTTCCGCGAGTTCGGGTCGCACCGGATGCTGACCAGCGCCGAGGTGTAGAAGACACGCTGGAGCCTGCGGTGGTAGACGACCGGTCGGTGCAGGTTGCCGCTGACCTTGCCCGAGTCGCGAGGCGCGGGGGCGACGCCGGCGAAGGACGCGAGGGCGTCCGGGGAGTCGAAGCTGTCCAGGCTGCCGCCGATGCCTGCCAGGAACTCGGCACCGAGCACAGTACCGATCCCGGGGACGCTCTGGACTATTTCGGCGAGTTCGTGCTCGCGAAACCGGCCCTCGATGAGCTTGTCCATCTCGGCGATCTGCTCGTTCAGGGCCATCACCCCCTCGGCCAGGGTGTGGACCAGTTTCGCAATGGCCTTCTCCCCAGGGACGGAGGTGTACTGCCGCTCCGCTGCCTCAACGGCAGCTTCGGCCAGGGGTCTCGCGTTTCGGACCTTTCGGTTGGCCAGCCACTTGGCCAGCCGTGCGGTGCCGACGCGGCGGATCGCCGCTGGCGTCTGGTAACCCGTCAGCAGGATCAGCGGGCCGGTATTGGTCAGCTCCAGTGCCCGTTCAAGGGCAGGGAACATGCCCAGCAGGGTGCCCCGCAGCCGGTTCACCGCGCGGGTGCGGTCCTCGACCAGGTCTGCCCGGCGCCCGGTCAGCAGCTTCAGCTCGACCACGGCCTCGTCGCCGGGCCGGATCGGCTGCAGGTCACGACGCATCCTGGCCTGGTCGGCGATCACGAAGGCGTCGCGGGCATCCGTCTTGCCCTCGCCGCGGTAGCCGTCGGACGCCCGGTTCACCAGTCGGCCGGGGATGTAGAGGACTTCCTGACCGTGGGCCACCAGCAGGCTCAGCAGCAGCGCCGGCTCGCCGCCGGTCATGTCGATCGCCCAGGTCACCTGGCGACCACCGGCCACGGCGAGGACATCCCCGATCAGTTGCAGCAGCTCCGGCTCATCGTTGGCCACCCGCCGTGAAAGCAGGGTCCTGCCGTCGGCATCCAGGGCCAGGCCATGGTGATGGCCCTTGCCGCTGTCGATCCCCGCCCAGATCCGGCTCATCGTGCTCCTGACGTGCGTGTTCGTTCGGTTCGTACCACGGACGACCTCGCCGGCATTGCTCTACTCAGCGACTTTTTCGCACTTCCTAATCGGCGGCCGAGTCGTCGTGGGGCGCCGGGCGGCGAAGCGTCGAATGCCACGAGCTGGCAGCGGCCTGATAGCCACACCCAGCGCCCCTGGGCGACCCAACCTTACGAATGGCTCGATCAACCCGACTCAGAAGGTAGAGCGGCCTGACCTCCATCCTGGGGACCGCGACTGTTCCGCGAGTCCGCTGGCCGCAGGGCTCCTCGACGCCAGCCCTACTTCGTGGGGGCTGCGTTCAGCGGGAAGTCGGGTATGGCGCTCCACGAGAGGGTCTCGTTCTGATGTCCCGCCACCAGGTCGGCCAGGTGCTGTGCGCTCTGAACGTAGATGCGGGCGCACGAGATGGCTCCGTGAAGGGTGAGCGAGTGCTTCCCGTTGGCCATCGCGCGCAGAACCGAGGAGGCCGGCGGCACCAGCTTCCGGACAGGGCCGGGCCACACCTCGCTTCGCCAGCCGGTGGCGAGGCCGTGGGACAGGCAGTGTCGGACCTGCATCCAGCCCTTGGCGTCGGTCTCGGCCTGTGCCCATGCCAGGGCGGTCTGCTCCCAGAAGCTCTTACCTGGCGCTGGAGGCTTCCAGACATCGACCGAGAAGCCGGAGCCGATCTGCTTCTTCAGCGTCGGGAACTCATTGGCCACCAGAGTTCCGAACTCCGCGACGTCCGGATTCGTGAGGTTCATCTTCTTGACGATCTGCGCGAAGCTCTGGCCTTGCTGGTAGAGCACCGTAGCGAAGAAGTCCTCGACGAACCCCTCGAAGGCTGACAGGACTCCGAGGGTGATCGCTGGGGCGAGGGCTGCAGCGTCACCAGGCGACCCTTGCTTTCGAGGGTGCAGCTTCATGAGCCTTGAGGGCACGATCAGAGACCGCGCAAAGCGATCGGCGGTGGACTGCAGGCTCGGCGCGAGTACGGCGGATGCCATGGAACTCCCTGTTCTGACACACAATCACACATGCTGGTGACAGCGTCCCACCTGCTCGCCGTTGCGACAAAAGGAGGCGGCTACCGCAACGGTAACTCGATGCGGCAGCCGCCCTTTCGCGTCTGCGCTCTGCTGGCCCCGGCTTGTCCGGTTCTCATGCCTCGGGTCCGGCGAGGACGAAGTCGTCCGGGGTCAGCTCGGCGCGCAGTCGCTGTTCGGCGACGTCGGCATAGTGGCTGGAGAGTTCGACTCCGACGAACTTCCTTCCCTCCTTGAGCGCGGCGACGCCCGTCGAGCCGGAGCCGGTGAACGGGTCGAGGACTGTGCCGCCTTCGGGGCAGATCTGGACGAGCTGCTGCATGATCTCCACCGGCTTCTGGGTGATGTGGACCCGGTCCTTGCGCGGCTGCGAGGCGATGAAGTGCCCGGGGAGGTAGATCTCCCTGTTCTTGTTGAGGCTGCCCTTGACGCCCCAGGTGATGAACTCGGCGGACTGCTTGAAGCCGCCCTTGCGCGGGCGGCTGGCGGGCTTGATCCACGGGATCGTGCCGCACCAGGTCCACCCGGCCATCTGGAGGGCATCCGAGGTGGTGGGCTCCTGCCTCCAGTCGGAAAAGACCATCGCGACGGAGTGCTCCTTCGAAGCTCGGTAACCCTCGGTCAGCAGCGCGGTCAGCCACGCGCGGTACGAGCGCTGGTCGCGGTTCTCGCCGGGGAAGGTCTGCAGGTCGTGCGCGGAGCCGCTGGTCACGTACTTGGCGCGGGCGTCGCGGGCGGTGCGCTCGGAGCTGGTGCGTCCGCCGGAGTTGTACGGCGGGTCGGTGATCACCGCATCGACGCTCTCGTCGGCCAGGGTCTTCAGCACGGTGAGGGCGTCGCCTCGGTGCAGGGTGTAGCTCATGCGCGGGGCCTCTTTCAGGGCGTGACGGGACTGGGCCCACTCCGAGCGACGCCGATGCGGCAGCCGCTCGGAGTGGGGATGCGCCGGAGGTTAGCCGCGATGTCCGGCCGCACCTAATGAGGCGTCCGCCCGTTTCCGGGGCCTGTTCCGGGGTCGCTTGGTGCGGCCGGAATCCGCGTCTAATGTCTGGCCTGTCACCGAGGCGGAGCCTAGCTCCGCCCCTGCTGACCTGTGCTGATTCATGTTGCGCCGTCCAATTGCGGCGCCCTGTCGGCGCATTCGAACCCCGTCCGCGATCCGAGGAGAACCCCAGTGCACCGCCTGAGATTACGAGCGCGGCTGGCTGCCGCGCACGACCCGAGACCGGCGTCCGGGAGCTACCAACTCCCCTGACCCGGGCCCGCCTTCATGAGGCGGATTCACAACGGCGCGGTGCCGGCGGCTTTGCACGAGAAGCCGGCACCGCGCTTCCTGCGACTCGCGAGGAGCCGCTGCGATGCAGCATGCCCTGATACACCCGCCGCCGTACCTGACCCTTCGTCCGGTCAAGGCCGTTCACGCCGTTGACTGTTGGCGGCGTCGATGAAGAAGACCACCGGAGCCGTCGTCGGCCTGGCTGCTGCCGGCCCGCTGATGCTGGCCATTCCGGTCCTCGTCGCGGCGGCCGGATCCGCCGCCGCAGCCACGTCCTGCTCCAACGGTGCACAGGCTGTGGATACCTCGACGGTAGCCGCTCAGGTGAAGGCGATTCTGGACGGTGGCGGCAAGAGCACCGTTGCCGTGCTGAGGCTGGACAATCCGGCCGAGCAGGTGCCCAACGCCAAGACGATCCAGGCCACCGGCGTCGCGATGCACATCCCGGTCCGGGGGCAGATCGTGGCACTGGCGACCGCTCTACAGGAGAGCGGCCTGCGCGACCTCACCTACGGGGACCGCGACAGCCTGGGCCTGTTCCAGCAGCGGCCCTCGCAGGGCTGGGGCA
>NZ_JAIZ01000367.1:15580-19760 GCF_000710465.2 Kitasatospora sp. MBT63
CGCGGAGCAGATCCTCGACCCGGTTCACGCGAGCACCGAGTTCTACTCGGCGCTCCAGCAGGTGCCGGGCTGGGAGTCGATGACCATCACCCAGGCCGCCCAGGCGGTGCAGCGTTCGGGCTTTCCGGACGCCTACGCCAAGTGGGAGCCCTTGGCCACCGCGTTGCCGAAGGCGATCGAGCCGCTGCTCGCCAAGACCGGCACAACACCGAGTCCCATCCCCAGCGGCGGAGGCAGTCCTCCGCCGATCCCGAACGGCGGCGGATGTACGAACGGTGGGGACGGCTCGGGCTTCGGGACCATCCCGCCTGGCACTCTGCCGACCGGGTACACGATCCCGGCCGATGCCCCACCTCAGGTGCAGACCGCGATCCGGTGGGCGCTGGGGCAACTCGGCACGCCGTACCAGTGGGGCGGTAACTGCAACGATCCGCACGGGCCGGACCCGATGGGCCGGTGCGACTGCTCTGCGCTGATGCAGGCGTCCTACCGCGCCGCCGGGGTCACACTCGGGCGGACGACCTACGAACAGATCACCGACGGCCAGCCCGTCTCTGTCGATGCCCTCAAGCCGGGTGACCTGCTGTTCACCGAGGGAACGGCCCAAGCGCCCAATCACGTGGGCATGTTCATCGGCTCGGGCCTTGTCGTTCAGGCCCCGCACACCGGCGACGTGGTCAAGATCTCGACCCTCGCCGACTGGAAGCCGCAGATTCTCGCGGCCCGCCGAGTCGTCTGACCGGCGCTTTCTCCCCTCCCCCTTCCCGCTCCACCGCACCGCCTCCTTCCCCGATCCGGGCTGGCGCGTGCCATAAATCGAACTGGAGTTCGTAATGTTTCTCGCCGACAAGGCCATCCAGCTCGCCTATGACCCGGGCATCCAGCCGAACGATGGCGGCTTGCCGGGCCTCGCGGTCCTCAAGCAGGTGATGGGCTCGATCAACCTGTTCGGCATCATCGCCGTCGTCGGCGCGCTCGCGGTGAGCGCTGGCGTGTGGGCCTGGGGCCACCACTCCGGCGGCCACCAGGCCGAGGCCAACGGCAAGAAGGGCGTCCTGGTCTCCGCCGGCGCGGCCCTGCTGCTCGGCGCCGCAAATGGTGTGGTCGCCTTCTTCTCCACGCTCGGCGGCCAGGTCCACTGATGCGCAAGCGTTCCTTCGCCGCTGACCGTAGCGGCAACCCCGGCGGCGCATCTCGCGTGCGCCGCCGGGCGCTGCTCGGCACCGCCACGCTGGCCGTGCTCGTCGCCCTCGCCGGCCTGCTCGCGTACCTCACCCGCGACGGCAGGACGCCCGCCAAGGGCCCTTCTGCCCCTGCGAGTTCCGCTTCCTCCCCCTCCGCACTGCCTTCCGCCACCGCGGCTTCGGCCACACCCGGTGATCGTGCTGCCCTGCCCGTCCCGCCTGCCACCCACGATCCGATCGCCTTCGGCAAGGCGGCGGCATCCGCGCTGTGGTCGTACGACACCCGCTCGTACGCGCAGCCCGAGCTGCTGGCCGCGCTGCACACGTGGATGACGTCGGACGCCAAGTACGCCGACAGCGCCTCGGTCGATGCCCTGGTGCCGTCACCCGTGTTCTGGGGCCGGATGGCCGACAGCGGCCAGTACGCGACCGCGATCGTGAACGAGGCGCACTTCCCGGCCTCCTTCACCCAGGCCCTGCAGTCCGACCCGGGAGCGATCACACAGGCGTACGTCTACGCCGTCACCGTCTCCGGCCAGCAGTCGATTGCCTGGAACGGCACGCCCACCGGCGGTGCCGAGGCCCGCTCGACCACGCTCGCCGTGCAGTGCCGCCCGTCCCAGAACTGCACGCTCGCCGGCGTCTTCCCGACGGTCTCCCCCTGACCCCGTCCTGAAAGGAGGTACCCCCATGGGTGTCTGCGACCTTCCCCTGATGAACACGGTCTGTGACGCGGCCAACTTCGTCTCCGATCCCGGCAAGTCGATCACCGACGGCATCGGTGCGTGGATTGCCAAGTCCGCCGGCGAGCTGGCCGCCAGCGCCGCCGACCTCGCTGCCAAGGCCGTCAACGCGACCACCAGCATCGACCTCAACGCCCCCTGGTTCCGCGACAACTACGCCCTGCTGCTGCCCATCGGACTGTCGATCATCGTCGGCACGTTCTGCATCCAGCTGATGTTCGCCGCCTGGCGTCGCGACGAACGCGCCCTCGCACAAGCCGCGATCGGCACCATGACCGGCGTCCTGTTCAGCTTCTGCGCGATCTCCTTCACCAGCGTGGCGATCACCGTGGTCGACGCGCTGAGCGACGGCCTGTTCCAGGCCGCCAACACGTCCGTTGAAGACGCGATCCGCCGCGTCGTCAAGGTGAACGAACTCGGCGCGATGTACGGACTCGGCTGGGGCGTACCGTCGTTGGTCGCTCTGGGTTGTGCGATCGGCGCCTTCCTCTTACTGGTGCACGATGGTGGCCCGCAAGGTCGGCGTCCTGATCCTGGTCGCCCTGGCGGTCTTCGCCGGCAGCGGCGGCGGCTGGGAGGTCGCCAAGCGCTGGCGGCGCGGCTGGATCGAGGCCACCGCCACGCTGGTGGTCAGCAAGCTGCTGATGACCGTGGTGTTCCTGATCGGCGTCTCCGCGATGGGCAAGTCGGATGCCAAGGACGGCATGTCGGCCCTCTCGGACGCGATGGCGGGCATCGTCGTGATGGTCCTCGTCCTCCTCTGCCCCTACGCGACCTACAAGTTCGTGCACTGGGCCACCGACAACGGCGGGCACGACGACCTGCACCGCACCGGCGTCGCCGGGGTGGCGGTCGCCGCAGGCGCGGCCAAGACCGCGGCGAGCATGGCGATGCAGGTGGGCACCGGAACCCCCGCGCCTCAGGGCCCGGCCAAGGTTCCGGGCATGGGCCAGGACGGTGTCGCCTCCGGGATCGACCCCTCCGGGCGGTTCAGCAAGGAAGGCATCGACGCCGGACCGCCGAGCACGCCGAGCACGTTCCGCTTCGGTGAGAACCCGAACGCCGGTGGCGACCGGGGCCGTGGCCTCATCCAGCGTCCGGGCATCCCCGCACTCATCACCCGGGCACCCAGCGGTGAGGGCGATTCCGGCTCGGAATCGGGCGGCTCCGCCGGCCAGAGCGCCGCATCGCCTGCCCAGGGCGCACCGGTCAGCCAGCGTTCGGGCGCCACCGCCCACGCTCCGGGCACCTCAGGCTCCGCACCGAGCGGACCCCCGGCTCCGCCGGTCGGCGGACCGCCGCCGCAGGGCTCGCCGGCACCGCAGCGCTTTGTGTTCCCCCAGCAGCCGCCCTCCGGCTCCTGACCGCCCATCTCCTCGGGGCGGGCTGCTGACCACACGGCCACAGCCCGCCCCTCCTATCCCCGAACAGGAGTTCCGCCATGGCTTCCAGAAGAGCGCCGCGACCACCGCCCCCATCCTCCCGCTCGCACCTCCTGGATCCCCAATGTCTGATACCTCCCCCGCCACGGTGAGGTTCCCGCACCGCTCCAAGCGCGGCATCCTGCTCGGCCTGACCGCCGCCCAGCTGATCGTCGCCTCCCTCGCCGGTCTCCTCCTGCTCGCCGTCGTCCTCACCCGCGGCGTGGTCGGCGCGCTCGAACTCATCCCGCTGTGGGCCGCCATCGCACTGTTCGTCCTCGTCCGCCACCGAGGCCGCTCCCTCGCCGACTGGGCGCCGATCGTCACCCGCTACACGCTGCGGCGCATGCGCGGCCAGCTGGTCTGGCTCGCCCGGCCCTCCCGGCGCCCGGTGCGCGAGGGCCTGCTGCACCTGCCCGGCACCGCCGCAAGCCTTCGGGTCGTCACCGCCCCCAACCGCCGGTACGGCGCAGTCCACGACCCGCGCGCCGGAACGCTGACCGCGGTCGTCAAGGTCAGCAGCCGCGCCTACGCGCTCCTTGACCCCGCCACCCAGAACACCAACGTCAACGGGTGGGGCCGGGCACTGGCAGCGCTCGCCCGCACCGGGCACATCGCCCGCATCCAGGTGATCGAGCGCACCATGCCGGCCTCCGGCGACGCGCTTCGGCGCTACTGGGAGAAGACCGGCAACCCCGACGCGCCGGTCGCCGGTCAGATCTACAGCGAGCTGGTCAAGAACGCCGGACCGGCCGCCGCCCCGCACGAGGCATACGTCGCCATCTCGCTGGACCTCAGTGGCTGTTGTCTTTCCGGGCTTGAGGGCTGCGTT
>NZ_JAIZ01000368.1 GCF_000710465.2 Kitasatospora sp. MBT63
CTGAGACCTGATGCCGAGCCGATTGTGGTGAAGTGGATGATCCTATGCTGTCGAGAAAAGCCTCTAGCGAGTTTCATGGCGGCCCGTACCCCAAACCGACTCAGGTGGTCAGGTAGAGAATACCGAGGCGTTCGGGTGAACTATGGTTAAGGAACTCGGCAAAATGCCCCCGTAACTTCGGGAGAAGGGGGGCCATTCCTGGTGACGAGTCTTGCACTCCGAGCTGGGGGTGGCCGCAGAGACCAGCGAGAAGCGACTGTTTACTAAAAACACAGGTCCGTGCGAAGCCGTAAGGCGATGTATACGGACTGACGCCTGCCCGGTGCTGGAACGTTAAGGGGACCGGTTAGTC
>NZ_JAIZ01000369.1 GCF_000710465.2 Kitasatospora sp. MBT63
CGGTACGGCCGTGCGGTCGCCGGCCGGGCGGCCGACGGAGGCGGGCAGCGACTGCTCCGCCCAGATGACCTTGCCCTGCGGCGTGTAGCGGGTGCCCCAGCGTTTCGCCACCTGGGCCACCAGGAACAGGCCCCGGCCGCCCTCGTCGGTGGTCGCCGCGTACCTGAGGTGCGGCGAGGTGTCGCTCCCGTCGGCCACCTCGCAGATCAGGAAGCGGTCGTAGAGCAGCCGGATCCGCACCGGCGGGGAGCCGTACCGGATGGCGTTGGTGGCCAGTTCGCTGATCACCAGCTCGGTCTCGAACGCCAGGTCGCCCAGCCCCCACTCGGTGAGCCGCTGCTGCGCCCACAGCCGCACGTCGGCGACGGCGGAGGGGTCGGAGGGCACGTCGCGTTCGGCGACCCGGCCGGGGTCGAGCACCTTGGTCCTGGCGATCAGCAGCGCCACGTCGTCCTGCGGCCGTTCCGGCAGCAGCGCGTCCAGCACCTGGTCGCAGTTGTCCTCCGGCTCCCGGTGGCGGTCGGTGAGCGCGGCGCGCAGCAGTTCCATGCCGACGTCGAGGTCCCGGGTGCGCTCCTCGATCAGGCCGTCGGTGTACAGCACGATCTGGGTGCCCTCGGGGAGGTACAGCTCCGCCGTCTCGAAGGGGTGGCCGCCGATGCCCAGCGGCGGGCCGGCGGGCAGGTCCGGGAAGGCGACGCTGCCGTCGGGGTGGACCAGCGCCGGGGGCGGGTGCCCGGCCCGCGCCATGTCGCAGCGCCGGGACACCGGGTCGTAGATCGCGTACAGGCAGGTGGCGCCGGTGACGCCGGAGCCGATGTCGCCGTCGGTCTCCTCCAGGTCGATGCGGTTCACCAGCTCGTCGAGGTGGTTCAGCAGTTCGTCCGGCGGTACGTCGAGGGCGGAGAAGTTGTGGACGGCGGTACGCAGCCGGCCCATGGTGGCCGCGGCGTGCAGGCCGTGGCCGACCACGTCGCCGACCACCAGCGCGACCCGGCTGCCGGGCAGCGGTATCACGTCGAACCAGTCGCCGCTGACCCCGGACTGGGCGGGCAGGTAGCGGTGGGCGACCTCCAGCGCGTTCTGCCCAGGCAGCGCGCGCGGCAGCAGGCTGCGCTGCAGGGTGACGGCCATCGCGTGCTCGCGGGTGTACCGGCGGGCGTTGTCGATGCTGACCGCGGCCCGCGCGACCATCTCCTCGGCCAGCGACCGGTCCTCGTCGTCGAACGGTTCGGGCTTCTGCGACCGCCAGAAGTTGGCGACGCCCAGCACCATGCCGCGTGCCTTCAGCGGGGTGGTGATCAGGGAGTGCACCCCGTAGTCGAGGATCCGCCTGGTCATCTCCGGGTCCTGGGCCTGCCAGCCGTGCGCCACCGACAGGTCGGGGACCACCTGCGAGCTGCCGCTGTCGAACCCCCGGGCCTGCGGCGTCGAGGCGAGGAACGCGATCAGCTTGCCGGGCGGGTAGAACGGCGGGTCCTCGCGGATCCCGTGCACCGCGGTGCGGCGCAGGTCGACGCCGGCGCTGGTGGGCTCGTCGCCGTGCAGCACGGGGTCGGCCAGGTCGACGGTGACGAAGTCCGCGAAGGCGGGGACGGCGACCCTGGCCAGTTCCTCGGAGGTCCGCCCGACGTCCAGCGTCGTCCCGATGCCGACCCCGGCCTCGTACAGCAGCTCCAGCCGCTTGCCCGCGACCTCGGCCTTCCCGCTCAGTGCCAGCAGGTCGGTCGAGTCGCGCAGGGTCGCGACGGTTCCGAGCGAACCGCGGTGGCGGCCGGTCGGGCGCTGGTTGACGGCGATCAGCCGGCCGCCCGCCCGGTGGATCTCGTCGGTCGCCACCCGGCCCGACAGCAGCAGCTCGGCGACCTCGGCGTCCAGGCCCCGCAGGTCCCCCAGGTTCCGGCCCTCGGCGTCCGGCGGCAGGCCCAGCAGTTCCTTGGCCTCGTCGTTCGCCAGCAGCAGCCGGCTGTCCTGCCCGACGATGACCACGCCCTCGCGGACCGCGTGCAGCACGGCGTCGTGGTGCTCGTACATGCGGGTGATCTCGGCCGGGCCCAGGCCGTGCGTCTGGCGCTTCAACCGCCGGGCGATCAGGGCGCTGCCGGCGGTGGCCACCGCGAGCGCGGCGGCGCCGGTCCCCAGGATGACGGGCAGCTGCCGGTCACCGGCGGTGTTGACGTTCTTGACCTTCAGCCCGGCCGAGACCAGGCCCACCACCGTGCCGCCGGAGTCGGTGACCGGCACCACCGCCTGCACCTCGTGCCCGAGCGGGCCGTGCACGCTCTCGGTGTAGACGTGGCCCTCCAGCGAGGGCTGGATGGTGCCGACGAACCGCTTCCCGATCCGGTCCGGCAGCGGATGCGTGTAGCGGATCCCGTTGGTGTCCATCACCACGATGAAGTCGACGCCCGCGGGCCCCCGCGCGGCCTCCGTCAGCGGCTGGAGCACGGCCGACGGATCGGGCGACTGCAGGGCGTCCACCACGCCGGGCGAGTGCGCGAAGGTCTCGGCGACCGCCACCGACCGGTTCTTCGCCTCCGCCTCGCTGTTGCCGCGCGCCTCCAGCAGCAGCGACAGGATCGCCCCCACGACCAGCAGCACCACGACGACCACTTGCAGCACGAAGACCTGACCGGCCACACTGCGCCGGCCCCTCGCCACCAGCGACCGGTCCGAGACTCTCCGGGATCGGCCGACGCGTTCGACCATGCGTCATTTCTAACACCGCGAAGGCGACCCGACCACGAAGCCCGGCGGCGGCCCGCCGCACCGCCGGGCCGGCCCTCACGGGCGGTAGCGGACGGCCACCGCGGCGTGCCGCGCGGCTGCCTGGAATCCGCGCCGGTCCACCCGGGCACCAGCGGGGTACGCCTAGGCTCGAGCACGGAGAACGAGGAGGAGCGCATGACCGCTGGTGCCCTCGACGGCATCGTCGTCGCCGACTTCAGCCGGGTGCTGGCCGGCCCGTACGCCACCATGATGCTCGCGGACCTCGGCGCGGACGTGGTCAAGGTCGAACGGCCGGGGACCGGGGACGACACCCGGGCCTGGGGCCCGCCGTTCGACGCGGACGGGCAGGCGACGTACTTCAACGCCGTCAACCGCAACAAGCGTTCGGTGGTGCTCGACCTCCACGACGGCCGCGACCTGGGGCGCGCCCTCGACCTGGTGCGCGGCGCCGACGTCGTGGTGGAGAACTTCCGCGCCGGGACCATGGACCGGCTCGGACTCGGCTACCGGGACCTGCGGGCCGTACGGCCCGGCCTGGTCTACTGCTCGATCACCGGCTTCGGCTCCGGGGAGGGCGCCGCGCTGGCCGGCTACGACCTGCTGGTCCAGGCCGTCGGCGGGCTGATGAGCGTCACCGGGCCCGGTCCCGGCGAGCCGACCAAGGCCGGGGTCGCGCTGGTCGACGTCCTCACCGGGGTGCACGCGCTGGCCGGGATCCTGGCCGCGCTGCGCCACCGCGACCGGACCGGGCAGGGGCAGCTGGTCGAGGTCAACCTGCTGTCCACGCTGCTGTCCTCGCTGGTGAACCAGGCCTCCGGGTACCTCGGTGCGGGCGTGGTCCCCGGCATCCTCGGCAACCGCCACCCGAGCATCGCCCCGTACGAGGTGTTCCCGACGGCGGACCGCCCGCTGGTGCTGGCCGTCGGCAACGACCGGCAGTTCCGGGCGCTGGCGCAGGTGGTCGGCCGCGCCGAACTGGCCGACGACCCGCGCTTCGCGCACAACACCGACCGGGTCACCCACCGGACGGCGCTGGCAGCCGAACTGGCGGGGCGGCTCGCGATGCGCGGCGCGGACGAGTGGTTCGCGCTGTTCCGCGCGGCCGGGGTGCCGGCCGGCCCGATCAACGACGTGCGGGAGGCGTTCGGCCTCGCCACCGCCCTCGGACTGGAGCCCACCGTCGCGGTGCCGGGCAGCGCGGCGCCCCAGGTGGCCAACCCGATCACGATGTCCGTCACCCCGCCCCGCTACCACCGCGCCCCGCCGCGCCTCGGCGAGGGCTGAAGCCGGGCGCAGGCCGGGCCCCCGGGTTCAGGCCACGCCCGCCGCGTCCAGCAGGGCGTTCGCCGTGGTCACGGCCAGCCCGTCCAGCGGCTGCCCCTGGACGACCGCCCGGCTGCCCGCGCCGTCGAAGACGATGGTCAGCTGGCGGGCCAGAGTCTCGGGGTCGGCCGCGCCGCCCCGGGCGGCCTCGCGGTGGAAGAAGGCGGTCAGGGCGTCCTTGGAGCGGCGGGCGACCAGGCTGGCCGGGTGCCCCGGGTCCTTGAGCTCGACCGCCGTGGCGACGAAGGGGCAGCCCCGGTACTCCGGCGCGGCGGTCAGTGCCTCCAGGCGCTCGAACACGTGCAGCAGCCGGGCGCGCGGCGGCCGCGGGTCGTCCTGGTCGGGCAGGGTCAGCGCCAGGTAGGCGGGGCCGCGCCGCTCCAGGCTCGCCGCCAGGACCTCGTCCTTGCTGTCGAACAGCTGGTACATGGTGCGCTTGGACACCCCGGCCGCCCGGCACAGCGCGTCCACGCCGATGCCGACGCCCTCCCGGTAGAACAGGCCGGCCGCGGCATCCAGCAGGCGCTCCCGCGCGGACACCTGCACGCCCTTCACGCCTTCGTCGGTGGTCATGCATCCGAGGTTACGCGGACCCTTGCCGTTTGGAAACCGATCGGTATACCTTGGTGGAAACCGAGGAAACCGATCGGTTTCCGAATCTGAGGGAGAACGGTCATGACCACGATCGAAGGCGCGAACGTCCTGGTCACCGGCGGCAGCCGCGGCCTCGGCAAGGCCCTGGTGGAGGCGCTGTACGCCCGGGGCGCGAAGCAGGTCTACGCCACGGCCCGCGACCCGCGGACCGTCACCCACCCCGACGCCGTACCGCTGGCGATGGAGATCACCGACCCGGCGTCGGTCGCCGCCGCGGCCGAGCGGGCCCAGGACGTTACCATCCTGGTCAACAACGCCGCGGGGCTGGTCGGCGCGTCCTTCCTGGACTCCCCGGTCGAGGACGTCCGCCGGGAGTTCGAGGCCAACTTCTACGGCCCGCTGCACACCACCCGCGCGTTCGTCCCGATCATCGAGCGCAACGGCGGCGGCCACCTGCTCACCGTCCACTCCGTGCTCTCCTGGGTGGCGCTGTCCGGCTCCTACAGCGCGTCCAAGGCGGCCCTGTGGTCGCAGACCAACTCCCTGCGGCTGGACCTCAAGCCCCGCGGCATCAACGTCACCGGCTTGCACGTCGGCTACGTCGACACCGACATGGCCGCCGCCGTCGACGCACCCAAGTCCTCCCCGCACGCCGTCGCCGAGCAGGCACTCGACGGCATCGAGGCCGACGCCTACGAGGTCATCGCCGACGAGCTCACCCGCCGGGTCAAGTCCGGCCTCTCGGCCGACCTCGGTGCCCTCTACCCCCAGCTCGCCGGGTAGGGCGCGTTACGGGCCGGCGCCCGCCCGGGCGCCGACGTGGGTGCCGGGACGGGCCCGGGGCCGGGTGGCGGCGGGTATCTTTTCGGCAGCCCGCCGCTTCGATCCGCCTGTCCCGCCCCCGAGTCCATCCGGAGCAGCCTCGTGTCCACCTCCCATGCCCGGCCGCGGATAGCCGTGTTCGGCGCCGGATCCATCGGCTGCCATCTCGGCGGCATGCTCGCCGCGACCGCCGAGGTCACCCTGATCGGCCGGCCGGCCGCGATGGCCGCGATCGACGCCGAGGGGCTGACCCTCACCGGCCCGGGCCCGGCCCGCCGCGGGATCCGGGACCTGACCACCGCCACCGGCCCGGAGGCCGCGGCCGGCGCCGACTACGTCCTGGTCACGGTGAAGTCCGCGGACACCGCGGCCGCCGCCCGGGAACTCGCCCCGCACCTCGGCCCCGGCACCGTGGTGGTCAGCTTCCAGAACGGCCTGCACAACCCGGCGGTGCTCGCGGCGGCGCTGCCGTCCCACCGGGTGCTGGCCGGCATGGTGCCGTACAACGTGGTGCGGACCGGACCCGCCGCATTCCACCAGGGCAGTGGCGGGTCGCTGATGCTGGCGGCCGGGGAGGGCGCGGACGCGCTCGCCGGGGCGGCCCGGTCGGGCGGTCTGCTGCTGGAGCTGCGGCCGGACATGCCGGCCGTCCAGGCGGCGAAGCTGCTGCTGAACCTCAACAACGCGGTCAACGCGCTCTCCGGCCTGCCCCTGCGCGAGCAGGTCGGGCAGCGGGCTTACCGGCTGTGCGTGGCGCGCTGCCAGCGGGAGGCGTTGGCGGCGTTCCGGGCCGCCGGGGTGACGCCGGCCCGGCTCGGGCCGGTGCCGCCCGCGCTGATGCCACGGGTGCTGGGACTGCCCGACGCGTTGTTCCAGTTGCTGGCGGGGGCGAGTCTGCGGATCGACGCCACCGCCCGCTCCTCGATGTGGGAGGACCTCCAGCGCGGGCGGCCCACCGAGATCGACTCGCTCCAGGGCGAGATCGTCGCGCTCGCGGGACGCCACGCCCTCGGGGCCCCGGCCAACGCCCGTCTGATCGCCCTGGTCCGTGAGGCGGAGGCGGCGGCCCCCGGTACCGCCCCCGGCTGGGCCGGGTCCGCGCTCCTCGCCGAACTCACCTCGGCCCGCTGACACATCGGCCGGTTATAGTCCTGCGAACCGCTGTCGCGGGTGGGTCGCCGTCGAGCCGCCCGCCCGCTCCTCGCCGTCACTGAGGCACGCCCTGGGCCCCCACCGCCCGGGCGGCGCCCGGTGTCCTGCCCCCACCGCCCCCGAGAGGTCCGCCGGCCCGTGCCCGATCCCCGCTTCAGCGTCCTGTCCCCGGACTTCGCCACCGATCCCTACCGGTACTTCGGCCGGCTGCGGGACCGGTCGCCGGTGCACTACGAGCCCGCGCTCGACAGCTACTTCCTCTCCCGCCACCGCGATGTACGGCGGGTGCTGACGGATCATGACGCGTTCACCACCCGGACCCTCCAGGTGCGCGCCGAGCCGGTGATGCGCGGGCCGGTGCTCGCCCAGATGACCGGCGCCGAGCACACCGCCAAGCGGAAGATCGTCGTCCGGGGCTTCACCGGCCGGGCCCTGCAGGAGCAGGTCCGCGCGATCCGCTCCATCGCCGCCGAGCTCGTCGCGCCGTTCCTTCCCGTGGGCCGGATGGACCTCGTCGAGGACTTCGGCAAGCCGTTCGCCGTCCAGGTGACGCTCGAGGTCCTCGGCCTGGACCGGCGGGACTGGCAGCGGGTCGCCGCCTGGCTGGGCGGGGTCGGCGAGTTCATCACCAGCATGGTGCTCACGCCCGAACGCCGTCGCCACTGCCTGGACTGCGCCGAGCAGTTGGAGGCCTACCTCGCCCCGGTCATCGAGCAGCGGCGGCGCCGTCCCGGCGAGGACCTGATCTCGATGCTGTGCACGGCCGAGTTCGACGGCATCGCCATGAGCGACCGCGACATCACCGCGCTGGTCATCAACGTCCTGATCGCCGCCGTCGAACCCGCCGACAAGACCCTCGCCCTCCTGCTCAAGCACCTGATCGACCACCCGGAACAGCTGGCCCAGGTCCGCCGGGACCCGGCCCTGCTGCCCGCGGCCATCGCCGAGACGCTGCGCCTCACCCCGCCCGTCCAGCTCATCCCCCGTCAGGCGGAGGCGGAGGCGGTGTTCGCGGGCACCGTCGTACCGGCGGGCGCCACCGTGTTCTGCATGATCGGCGCGGCCAACCGGGACCCCGGGGCCTTCACCGACCCGGACACCTTCGACCTCCACCGCGCGGATCTGGGCACCGCCCGTTCCTTCACCGCCGCCGCCCAGCACCTGTCCTTCGGCGCCGGGCTGCACCAGTGCGTCGGCGCGGCCTTCGCCCGCGCGGAGATCGAGACCGTGGCCGAGCTGCTGCTCCCGCTGCTCGACCGGGTCCGCTTCGGCCCCGGCTTCCGGTACCGGGAGAGCGGCCTGTACACCCGCGGTCCGGTGTCCCTCGCCCTGGACTTCACCCCCGTGCGCGAGGCCGCGGTCGGCGGCCCGGCGGGCGGCTGAGGCCCGGTCCGGGGTTCCGGAGATATCGAAAAGCCAGATATACCGGGTATGTTGGGCCGGGCCCTGACATCGGCCGGGCCGGCCGGATCGGGGCGGCGGAGCGGCGGGCCGGACCATTCGGGTACGGACCGCCGGGTACCGATCGCCGCCGGGGCCGCAGGAACAGCCGGAGGTCTTCGTCCGGTGCGGGGCATGGGGAGGGGAGCCGTCATGGTGTCCGTCGGAGAGCGGCTGAGCACCGCGCGCGTACAGGCTTTCATCGGGCGGGACGAGCAGCTCGGGCGGTTCGCCGAGGCGCTGGCCGACGATCCGCGGGCGCCGTTCGCCTTCTACGTGTTCGGGCCGGGCGGGATCGGGAAGTCGACGCTGCTGCGGCGGCTGGCCGACCACGCGAGGGCGGCGGGCCGGCTCCTGGTCGAGCTCGACGGGCGTTTCGTCGGCCGGGACCCGGCCGACTTCGAGCGGGCGGCGGCCGCCTTCCTTGACGTGCCCGGCACGGTGCTGTTCGTGGACTCCTTCGAGCACTGCCAGTGGCTGGAGAGCTGGTTGTGGCACCACTTCCTGCCGCGAGCAGCGGACGGCGCGCTGGTCGTCCTGGGCGGGCGGCTCGCGCCGCAGCCGCAGTGGACCGCCGACCCGGCCTGGGCCGGCCTGCTGCACGTGACCGAGCTCGAGCCGTTCACCGAGCAGCAGGCCAGGAGTCTGCTGGCCGCGGCGGCGATCGGGCCCGAGCTGCGGGAGTTGGTGCTCCGCTTCGCGGGCGGCAACCCGCTGGCGCTGTCGCTCGCGGCGGCGGCGGGCTGGACGGGCTGGAACCGGGAGGAGATCTGGGCGCCGTCGGCCGACGTGCTGCGGACCCTGCTGGTGGGGCTGATCGGGGAGGTGCCCTCGGCGGCCCACCGCCGTGCGCTGGAGGTGGCCGCGCAGGCCTACTCGACCTCCGAGGAGCTGCTCGCGGCGGTGCTGCCGGAGGTGGACGCCCATCTGCTGTTCGCGTGGCTGCGGGACCTGCCGTTCATGGAGTCCACCCACCGGGGGCTGCACCCGCACGACGCCGCCCGCGAGACGCTGGCCGCCGACCTGCGCTGGCGGGCCCCCAACGCCTTCGTGAACATGCGCCGCCGGCTGGCGGAGGAGTATCTGCGCCTGCTGCGCGACGCGCCCGAGGAGCGCGTCTGGACCGTCACCGACGAGCTCTTCTACCTCTTCCGGGACGGGGAGATCGTGGCCCGGCTGCGCACCTGGTCCCGTGAGGACGAGGTGCACGACCGCCCGCTGCACCCGGACGACCTCGACACCGTGCTGCGGATGGCGACGGAGACCGAGGGCCCGGCCTCCGCGGCCGTGGTCCGCTACTGGGCCGAGCGCCAGCCGCAGGCCTTCAGCGTCTACCGGCTGGTCACCACCGGCCGGATCGTGGCGTTCACGGCCCGCCTGGCGCTGCCGTCCCCGCCGGACCCCGATGACCTGGCCGCCGACCCCGTGGTGGCCGCCGCCTGGGAGTACGCCGCCGCGACCGCCCCGGTCGGGCCGGGCGAGCACATCGGGGTCAGCCGCTTCACGGTCTACCCCGAGCGGTACCAGGTGCCCTCCCGGGTGATCGACCTGAGCAGTTCCCGGGCCCAGGCGGAGTCCGCCCGGGCCCGTGGCCGCGCCTTCGGCTTCGCCGTCTGGCGGGACGCCGACGCCTGGGCCGCACGGGTCAAGGGCAGCCTCACCGACACCGGCGCGCGGCCGCAGGTCGGTGAGTACACGTACGGGCTGTTCGCGGTCGACTGGCGGCTGGTACCGGTCGAGACCTGGCTGCGCCACTTCATCGCGGCCACCGAGGTGCCGGTCCCGGCCGGGCCGTCCGGCAGCTCCCGCACCGATTTCGACCAGGCCGTCCGGGAGGCCCTGGCGCACTGGCGCGACCCGGGCGCCTTCGCCGCCTGCGCGCTGATGCGCGCCCGGATCGCGGCCGACCTCGACGACCCGGCCGGGGAGCTGCGCGCCCTGCTGCGCCGGGCGGTCGACGACCTCGCCCGTGACCCGCGCGGGGTCCGGGCCCGCGACGCCCTGTCGGCGAGCTACTTCTCCGGTGCGCCCACCCAGGAGGCCGCCGCCCGGCGCCTCGGCCTGCCGTACGGCACCTACCGGCGGCACCTGCGGCAGGGCCTCGACCTGCTCTGCGAGGCGCTGTGGCAGCGCGAGCTGTTCGGCGACCCGGACGAGCGGACGCCCGCGCTCTGAGCGGGGCCGCCGCCTGCACCGGGACGGCCGGGCGGGAACGACGGCCGGGCGGGAACACCGGGGCCGCCGCGTAGGTTGTGAGCTGCTGGAACGTTCTGCACCCCCGACCGAAGGATCCGACCTTGAGCCTCTACGACATCCCGCTGCGCACCCTGGCCGGCGAGCCGGCGTCCCTCGCCGACTACAAGGGCAAGGCCCTGCTGCTGGTGAACGTGGCGTCGAAGTGCGGCCTCACCCCGCAGTACGCCGGTCTGGAGCGGCTGCACGAGCGCTACGCCGACCGCGGCTTCGCGGTGCTCGGCTTCCCGTGCAACCAGTTCGGCGGCCAGGAGCCGGGCACCGAGGAGGAGATCCAGACCTTCTGCTCGATGACCTACGGGGTGACCTTCCCGCTGTTCGAGAAGCTGGACGTGAACGGTGAGGACCGCCACCCGCTGTTCGCCCGGCTGACCCAGACGCCGGACGCCGAGGGCGCCGCCGGGGACGTGCAGTGGAACTTCGAGAAGTTCCTGGTCTCGGCGGACGGCACGGTGGCCGGCCGGTTCCGGCCGCGGACCGAGCCGGAGGCGGAGGAGCTGATCGCGGCGATCGAGGCGCAGCTGACGGCCTGACCCGGCCGCCGTGCTCGCTTCGGCACCCGCCCCTTCCGCCGGACGTCCGGCGGGAGGGGCGGAGTGCTGTGCGCGGGTGGTCAGCAGCCGCCCAGCAGCGAGGTGAGGGTGGACTTCTCGGCGCTGTCGACGCTGAGGCCGTAGTAGTACTTCACCTGGACCCAGGCGCGGGCGTAGGTGCAGCGGTAGGAGGCCTGGGGCAGCCAGGTGGTGGGGTCCTGGTCGCCCTTGGAGCGGTTGGAGCTCGCGGAGACGGCGATCAGCTGGGGGCGGGTGAGGTCGTTGGCGAACGCCTGGCGCTGGGCGGTGGTCCAGGCCCAGGCGCCGGAGCGCCAGGCCTCGGCGAGCGGGACCAGGTGGTCGATGTCGAAGCTGGAGGCGTTGGTGGTGGTGGCGCCGTCGTAGGCGGAGGTCCAGCTGCCGCTGACGGCGGCGCAGGAGGAGTCGGTGCTGACGCCGCTGCCGTCCCGCTTGATGACCGTCTCGCGGGTGTTGCAGGTGCCGGAGATGGTGATCCAGTGCGGGAACAGCGCCCGGTCGTAGGTCGAGGTGTGGGACTCGGCGGTGACGGTGAGCGCGGCCAGGTAGCTCTTCGCGGTGGCGGTGGAGACCGGGGTGGGGAGGGCGGCCTCGGCGGTGCCGGTGCCGGTGAGCAGCGCGGCGGCGGCGAGCAGGGCGGTGGCCGCGGCGGCGGCTGCGCGGCGGAGCGGGCGGTTCGCGGGCATGCGGACTCCTGGGGGCGGGGAGGCGGGGACAGCGTCCGTACGGATGGGTGTTCGGACGGTCAACCAGCCTGGCGCGCACCAGGTTTACGCGGGTAGACCCGGGAGGTGAACAGTTCCCGCCGGGTCTGCGGAGCCGCTGTGCCCGCCCTGTGCGCCCGCGTTGCGCAGGTGCGGTGGCCGGTCCGGCGCCCACCGTGCCGCCACAGGTCCCGAACCGGTGACAGGTGTGCAACTACCGGACGACCGGCGGGCGTCACAGGGAAGTACTGGCTGCACACTGTCAGTGGGGGCGGGCAGGATCGGCGTGGTCCTGCCGACGCAGGGAGGGGATGCGCGATGACGACGGCACAGGTACACACCGTCCACGGGCTGTTCGAGGAGCAGGCCCGCCGGGCGCCAGGGGCACAGGCCGTGGTGTGCGGCGCCGAGCAGCTCACGTACGGCGAACTCGACGCCCGGGCCAACCGGTTGGCGCACCGGCTGGTGGCGCTCGGGCTGGGCCCGGAGCGGCCCGCGGCGGTGGCGCTGGGGCGGGGGCCCGAGCTGCTGACGGCGGTGCTGGCGGTGCTGAAGGCGGGCGGCGCCTACGTGCCGCTGGAGCCGACCGGCCCGGATGCGGTGATCCGTCATGTCCTGGCGGACGCCGACCCGGTGGTCGTGGTGAGTGACGAGGTGCACCGGGTCCGGCTGGCGGACGCCACCGCCCGGCCGGTGCTCTGTCTGGACACCGAGGCCGACGCGCTGGCCGCGCTGCCGTCCACGGCGCCGGACGTCCGGGTCCGGGACGCGGACGTGGCCTGCGTGTTCTACACCTCGGGCTCGACCGGGGTCTCCAAGGGCGCGCAGATCGAGCACCGCAACCTGCTGCACGCGTACCGGGGTTGGCAGGAGGTGTACCGGCTGACCGACGCCGACCGGATCCTGCAGACGGCCACCCTGGAGTTCGACGTCTTCACCGCGGACTGGCTCCGCGCGCTCGGCACCGGTGCCACCCTGGTGATGGCCAGGCGCAACTTCACCCTGGACCGCACGGCCGAACTGCGGGAGCTGCACGAGCTGGTGATCGGCGAGCGGATCACCGTGATGGAGGTCAACGTCCACCTGCTGCGCCGGCTGTTCGCCCATCTCCAGCCGCTCGGGCTGGAGCTTGGATCGGTGCGGCTGCTGTCGGTGGGCGCCGAGAAGTGGTACCTGGACGAGCAGTTGCGGATCCAGCGCTACCTCGGCCCGGACGTGCGGCACATCAACGTCTACGGTGTCGCCGAGGCCGCGGTGGACAGCACCTACTTCGACCCGGCCACCCTGGCGGACCCGCCGGAGCACCCGGAGCGGCTCTCCCTGATCGGCGTCCCATTCCCGGGCAACCGGGTGCACCTGCTGGACCCGCAGGGCGTCCCGGTGGCTCCCGGCGAGTGCGGCGAGATCTGTCTGTCCGGTCCCGGCGTCGGCCGCGGCTACCTCAACCAGCCGAAGCTGACCGCCGAACGGTTCTTCGCCGACCCGGCCCGCCCGGACCTGCGGCTCTACCGCACCGGTGACCTCGGGCGGCTGCGCCCGGACGGCATCCTGGAGTTCGTCAGCCGCGACCTCGGCCCGGAGACGGCCGCCGCCGTCCGGGTCGAGACGCTGCTGCGCGGGCACCCGGACGTCCGCGAGTGCGCGGTCGCCACGGTCGACCTGGAGCCGGCCCTGGAGCCGGCCCTGGTCGCGTACGTGGTCGCGGACCCCGGCCGGGCGCCCGACGCCTGGGCGCTCCGCAGCCACCTGGCCGAACGGCTGCCCGCCGACGCGCTGCCGGACGCGGTGGTACCGCTGCCCGGCCTGCCCCGCACCCGGGCGGGCAAGCTCGACCGGGCCGCGCTGCCGCTGCCCGCGCCGCGGACCGAACCGGCCCCGTCCGGCAAGTCGGGGCGGCGGCCCTCGGGCGGCAAGGGCGCGGCGGGGGTGTGGGCCGACGGGGACAACACTCCAGGGGTGTGGGTCGGCCTGGTGGTGCTCTTCACCGTGCTCGCCCGGCTGTCCACCAGCACCTTCTGGCCGGGGTCGACCGATCTGCGGCTGGTCCCGGAGCCGTGGGCCACCGTGTTCCAGCTGCTGTACTGGGCCGAGTCGCTGGGCGCCGGACTCGGCCTCGCCTTCCTGCTCCTGGGCGGGCCGGCGCTGGGCCGGTTCGGCCGGCCCCGCGGCCTGACCGTCCTGACCCGGCTGGCCGTGTTCTGGCTGCTGGCCTCCTGGTGGCCGCAGGACAACTTCTACCGGACCACCGACCCGCGGAACTGGTCCACCCAGGGCACCCTGGTGGTGCTGTTCAACATCGCGCTGATCGCCTCGGCCGCGGTGGTGGTGCGCTTCCTCGTCCGGCAGGCGCCCCGGCCGGGCCGCTGACGCTCACCGGGCGGTGAGCGGGTCGAAGGGGTCGCCGAGGGCCAGGTTCGCGGCCCGGGCGACCGCCTCCGCCGCGTCCAGCGCGTCCGGGTCGGTCGCGGCGAGGGCCACGCCCACCGTCGGCTGCGCCTCGAAGCCGGCCGTGGGGATGGTCGGCAGCAGGGTGGCGCCGAACCGGGCGCAGCGCCGGGCGAGCGCCTCCAGGTGGGCGAGCAGCGCCTGTTGGCCGAGCCGGGCGCCGAGCGGGAGCCGGTCGATGGTGCGGACCAGGTGGCCGGGGCCGCGGACGGCGTCCAGCCGGGCCTGGATCATGAACGCCACGGCGGGCCCGGTGAGCCGTACGTTGGTCTCGGTCGGGGCGAGGCGTCCGGCCGGGTCGGTGACGAAGTCGACGTCGTACCAGCCCCGGTGGCCGGCCGCGGCAAGCTCCCGTCCGACCGCGACGCCGAACGGGACGGCGGCGCCGGCCAGCCGGGCGGGTACGCTGCCCGGTCCGACGGTCGCGCCGGCGTAGGCGGTGTCCTCGACCCGCATCAGGGCGACACCGACCGGGTGGACGGTGCCGTCCTCGGTGATCAGGCCGTCGAAGCTCGGGTGGCGCAGCCGGCCGCCGCCCTCGACGTACTCCTCGACCAGCAGGCCTTCGCGGGACGGCAGGACCTGGTCGTCGGCCAGCCGGCGCAGCAGGTTCCGGGCGCCTCCGGCGGCGGCGATCCGTCCGGGGGTCAGGACGGCGGTGCCGAACCCGCCGACGCCGTGCCGGGCCTTGAGGACGGTGGTCCGACCGGCTCGGGCCCGTTCGTCGACGACCCCGGCCAGTGCGCGGGGGGAGTCCACCGCCAGCTGTGCGGGCACCCGGATGCCGGGGTGGCCGGGTGCGAGGCGGGTGAACAGGGCGTGCGAGGCGTCCTTGGCCTCGTAGCGGCGGACGGCCGCGACGCCCGTTCCGGTCCCCTCGGTGGCGCCCCAGTGCCGGACGGGCAGCGCGAGCGCGTCGAGCCGGCGGCGCAGTTCGGGGCGGGCGGCGAGGGCGGGGCCGATCAGCCGGCCGTCCCCGGCGAGGCCGCTGTGCACCTCGACCTCGGACCAGTCGAGTATCCGTTCGAGTCGGCGGACCCACTCCGGCTCGACCTGGTGCGGCAGCACCAGCACGGCCGGGTGGGGGCTGTAGAAGGCGGCGAGGCAGGAGTAGTGGTGGCCGTGCCGGGTGCTGTCGTCCGACGCGGGGACGAACTGGGCGTTGAAGTCGGCGACGTTCCCGATGTGCACGGCCCTGCGGCCGCCGGTCCAGGCCTCGGCCCACGCTGCGGTACCCATCCGCCGAGACTACGGCCCCGCCCGGGCGGGCGGGGCCGGTTGGGCGGGGCAGCCGGTCGGGCGGGGCCGGTCGGGGCGGGGCTCCCCAACGGTTTCTGACCGCGGGTCAGGCCTCGCCGGGGTGCCAGGCGGGCCACTCCCAGGGACGGTCCTCCCACTGCACCAGCAGCGGGTCGTGCGGGTCGAGGTCCGGGAAGTGGTGCTTGATCTCCGGTTCGAACTCCTCGGGCGCCAGCGGCTTCCAGCCGATGCCCTCGAAGCGGACCAGCCGGTAGCGGCTGTCGGTCCGGAACTCGGCGA
>NZ_JAIZ01000370.1 GCF_000710465.2 Kitasatospora sp. MBT63
TCCATTGTCGGGTGTGTCCACATCGCAGGGGTCACCTCAGGCCTGTCCGAGGTCGAGAAGGTCGGCCAGTTCGGAGCGGTGGTTCCTGGCGAGGAGGTTCACGGCGTGCGCGGACGCGGTGGGCCTGCGCAGTTTCCGGAGCCGCGCGGCCAGCTCCCGGTCGCCGTCCCGCCGCGCCCGGGCGGCGGCGCCGTCCCGCGCCGCGGTGAACTCGCTGACCGGCAGCGCATAGAGCTCGTCCTCGACACCGTTCTCGTGCCCCGTCACCACGCCACCTCCCTGCCGACTACCGATCGGATGGCCCGCTCCCGGCAGAGCCTGCCGTTCTGGTCCTGCTGGACCGATCCTCCGGCACCCATCTCCGCCCTGCCACCAGACACCCGGTACACCACGCTGCGCCGCCGGTACGGCCGACGATGGCCGACGGACTGCTGGCCGCCCGGCAGTGCGCCGCCTCGCTGTTCTGGGGACAGGGCCCGTGTCCGCCGCCTGCGCAAGCGGCGGACACGGGGTGATGGTGTGCTTCCAGAGCTCGGCCCCACGGTGATCGTGGACGGCCTGCTTGCCTGTATTGGCAAGGGGAAACCGCCTACCTCCTTTCGGACGACAGAGATGCTCGGGACACTCGCCCTCGTGAATCCGTGGCCGGACGTCAGAGGCCGGGTCGGAGGGCGGGGCGACGGCACACCGCTCCCACGGATCGCGATGACGTGACCACAGGAGACAAGAGCTGAGAAGCCGTTGTCGTACCGATAGCGACGGGCGTGTTTCCG
>NZ_JAIZ01000371.1:0-3177 GCF_000710465.2 Kitasatospora sp. MBT63
CTGCCGCACGGGCGTCAGAACCCGTGCGGCAGCCAGGGTGCGAGCTCCCCGGCGAACGCCCGCGAGGCCTCCGCCAGCGCCCCCTCGCGCAGTTCGGTCACCCGCCCGGCCGCCGCCAGCGCGGCGAGCGTCACCCCGCCGAGGTAGGCCGAGCCCAACGCCCGGACGTCCAGTGCCAGATCGGCGGGCCGGTCGGTCCGCGCGCAGTCCGCGCCCTTGCCGGGGCCCTCCGAGCGCAGCCGCCAACTCCCCGCGTTCCACGGGCAGAAATCGTCCGTCACCGCCAGCACCAGGTCCACCGGCAGTGCGTAGCCGCGCTGTCCGAGCGCGGCGCCGACCTCCACCAGCCGGACGAACAGCGAGTCCTCCAGCTGCGGCTCCAGCCGGCGCGGATCCGAGACCAGGTACAGCAGCGGATCGTCGACCGGCCGGTTGCGGGCCACCACCCGCTCGGTCAGGTCCAGTTCCAGCAGGTACGACCAGAGCGCCGCGTACACCTGCGGCGTCAGCGCCTCGACGTCCCGCACCCGGACCGTGCCGGCCGCGTTGTTCCCCGCCCACTCGCCCTTCACCGCGTAGCGCGCGTACCCGAGCAGCCGCCCGCCGTCCCGCTCCTCGACGAGCACGCACTGCAGCGGCGAGGCGCCGTCCCGCGCGGCGGGGGCGTCCAACAGCGGCAGCTGCTGCCAGCCCGGGCGGCGCTCCAGCAGGCCCGGCCGGCCCGGCACCAGCCGGGCGTACAGCTCCTCGCAGGCCGCCGAGGCCACCACCGGGTCGGCCAGCCGCAGGCGCAGCGCGGGCCCCGGCAGCGCCGGTACCGAGACCTTGGCGCTCGGCAGCGTCACCGCCATCCGCCAGCTCCCCAGCCCGTAGCCGAACCGGCCGTAGATGGCCGGCTCCGACGCGGTCAGCACCGCCAGCGCCTCGCCGCGGGCCCGGACGTCGCCCAGCTGGCGGCGCATCAGCGCGGTCAGCGCCCCGCGCCGGCGGTGCGTCGGCAGCACACCGACCATGGTGACCCCCGCCGCCGGCAGCACCGCGCCGCCGGGCACCGCCATCGCGAAGCTGAACGCACTGGCCCCGCCGACGATCGCGGTGCCATCACAGACCGCCAGCGAGCGGTCGACCTCGGTCAGTTCCCGCCACAGCGCACGCTCCTCCGGTGGCTCCTCCTCGCCGCCGAAGGCGATCTCCAGCCCGCGGTACCAGGTGTCCCACTCCCCGGCGACCAGCGGGCGGACGGTCAGGGCCCCGGATGCGGTCATGTCGGCAGTCATACCTCACAGCTATCAGGCCCGCGGTCGGCACGCGACCGACTTTTGCGACATGTCCGGTCGAATCCGTAGGCCCGCCGACAGCGCACCCGGCCCCGCCGCACGCTCCCGGGCGCCCGGCGGGCGCCCCCGCCCGGCGGCCCCGCCGGCGGCCGAAACGCGCCGGACCGGGACCGGGACACCCGGGCCGGCCCGGCCCACCCCGTCGACGGGGGCCCCGGGCGGTGGATAAGGTCGGACCCCATGGCTGGCAGAGAGCCGGGCGCACCGCCCCAGACACCCACGACGGGCCCGACCGCGACGGCGGCCGCCGAGCCCGCCGCGGCCCAGGTGCGCGCCAAGCTCTACCGGGCCCGCCGCCGGGTCCGCCGGGCCGGTGTCGACTACTTCCGCGGCGACGGCGCCGACTGGCTCGCCTTCACGGCCTTCCTGCTCGCCATCCCGCTGCTGGTCCTGCTCAACGTGGCCGTCCCCGACTGGGTCCCGCCCACCGCCCTGGTGCTCCCGATCCTGGCCGGGGCCATGCTGCTGCGGCCCGGCACCCTGGTCCTGCTCTACGGCGCCGCCGCGCTCGGCCTGTCCACCGAATCCCTGATCCACACCGGTGAGCGGGTCGGCAGCAGCCACCCCGAGCAGTACGTCTACGGGGTGACCCCCGGCGCCGCGCTGGTGGTCGGCGCGGTCGGGGTGGCCGGCCTGCTGGTCGCCCAGTTCCGCAGCCGGGTCGGCGTGCCGTGGCGCGGCGGCGGCTCGATGCTCTTCGACCTGCGCGAACGGATCCGGGTCCAGGGCCGCCTCCCGGCCCTGCCCGACGGCTGGCAGGCAGACATGGCGCTGCGCCCGGCCGGCGGCCAGTCCTTCTCCGGGGACTTCGTGGTCGCCGCCCGCACCGGTCCGGGCCGCCGGGTGCTGGAGGCGGTGCTGGCGGACGTCTCCGGCAAGGGCATGGACGCCGGCTCCCGGGCGCTGCTGCTGTCCGGCGCGTTCGGCGGGCTGCTCGGATCGCTGCCGGCCCACGAGTTCCTGCCCGCGGCCAACGGCTACCTGCTCCGGCAGGACTGGGACGAGGGCTTCGCCACCGCCGTCCACCTGGTGCTCGACCTCGACACCGGTGAGTACGAGCTGCTCTCGGCCGGGCACCTGCCCGGGATGCAGCGGCTCGCCGGGGCCGGCCGCTGGGAGGTGCAGGAGGCCGAGGGCCCGCTGCTCGGGGTCTACGACGGCGCCAAGTTCGACGGCGTGCGGGGGCGGCTCGGCCACGGCGACGTGCTGCTGCTGTGCACCGACGGCATGGTCGAGGTGCCCGGCCGGGACCTCACCGAGGGCATGGACCGGTTGATGGGGGAGGCCGACCGGCTGGTGGCCGGCGGTCAGTTCGGCGTCGGCAGCCGCGGTGCGGCCGGCCGGCTGATCGAGACGGTCGCCAAGGACGTCAACGACGACCGGGCCGTGCTGCTGCTCTGGCGGCGGTGAAACGGCGGTGAACCGGCGCCCTCGGGCGCGGGCGACGGCGCCGGCGGGTGGTGTCAACACGCAGTGGTGATCTTCGGCCATTCCGGCACCGGGTGGGCGCAGTGGATCTCCTCGCAGGCCGACCGCCGGATTCCGCCGTCCGGGGCCGGTTCCCGGGGCCCTGCCGACGGCCCGTCAGAAGGGCTCCGCTATCGTCGCGGACGGCGGAAATTCGTCCCACATCCCGGGATCTTCGTCCCCGGCTTCCGGCAAGTCCTTTACGGAGTCCGCACGAGCGACCACACTGAGTCCGGGTGGGCTGGTCGAGACTCGGGGGATGGGGGCGGATCGTGCGCCACACAGCTGTCATCGGGGGGCTCCGGCTGCTCCGCGGCACTCCGGTCGCGGCGGGACGGCCTGTCCGCCAGGGGCCGTCCGGTCCCGTCCCGAA
>NZ_JAIZ01000371.1:3506-24891 GCF_000710465.2 Kitasatospora sp. MBT63
GGCGCTTCGTCCTGCCCCGGCCCGGCCCCCGCCGGGCCCGGACCGGTCCTACCTACCCGCGCTGCGGCCTGGCACGCCGCCAGCGGCCGAGCAGCCCCGTCCGGCGGCCCGGCGCGGCCGTCACGGCGGCGGACGCGGGGCGGGCGGCGACGGCCGGCGGCTCGGGGGCCTCGGCCACCAGCAGCACGAACAGCCGGGCCCAGCAGAGGCGTTCGCCACGCGGCCAGTCCAACGCGCGCAGTACGGCGGAGGCGCGGTCGGAGACGACCCCGTTGATCCGGACCTCGGCGACGTCCTCCCCGGCCCGGCCGCCGAGGAACAGCTTCACGCCGTTCACCTGCGGGCCGGTCAGCTCCGGACGGAGCGCCTCGGCCAGTGCCGGCAGCGGCTGGTGGTCCGCCAGCCAGTCGGCCAACTGCCGCGAGCCGAAGCCGAACACGGCCGCCGGGCCCTGTACCGCGTGCCAGCCGGGCAGCTCCGGCGAGCGGTAGTGGTCACCGTGCTCGCCCCGCCGGTCCAGCAGTTCGACCACGGCGCTGGCGGTGGTGGTGGCCCACATCCGTACCGCGTTGTCGAGTTGCTCCTCCTCGGTCCGCCCGAGACCGGCCGCGCAGTCCCAGACCACCGGCCCGTCCGCCCGGCCAAGCTGCAGGACGTAGCCGAGGTCGACATGGCCGGATCCGCCGTCGCCGGGGTGCTCGCGGACCGCCAGCGCGGTGGTGCCGGGCCCGCGCAGGACCTCGCCGTCGACGGTGAAGTGCCGTCCGAGGCGCGCCATTTCGCGGATCACACTGCGCTGGATGACGTCCAGTCGGTGCTGCGGGCGCACGGGCCGGCTCCTTGCTCGAACGGTGGGGCGGAATCGAACGCGTGTGAGGCTATCGGCCCTCGCCCACGCGCGGGAAACCGCGCCGGGGCCGAGCCGGCCGGTGCCGGACCCCTCCGGTACGGGCGGGAACGCGGGCGGCAGGGGCCCCCGAGGACGCCCGGAGCAGGGTGCGGCCACCCCGGGGGCCGGTGCGGGGGTGACCGGAGTCACCAGCAACCCGGGCCTGCGGTGACCACCGGTGACCGGGCGAACGCGCGGGGTCGCAACGGCAACGCTCCGTCGCATGCGAATCAGCCCGTCGTGAGCGCCTCGGCTGCGGTGGGCCCCAGGTCCGCAGCGGAGCGTGACCTTCGGCCCGGTTGATCTTATCCGGCCTTGATTTTCTTACGGGCCGTCACTTGCTACGTATACGCCTCATGGGTTTTGCTTCGTGACCTGCCCGGCAAACGCCGGGTGGGGCCACCGGGCGGAACGCCGAGTCCTGCCGCTGCCCGGGGCCGACGCACCTCATCCGTGCACGGCAGGAGCGGGGGACCCAAGGTAAGTGCCGTTTCCGGTGTTCCGGGACGGCTTGGGGTGAAGCCGCGTCTTCTCGCGGCCGGGCGATCTCCCGTCCGAACCCGACAGCTCACCTCGCAGGCGTCGGAGAGGAACCGCTCAATGTCCGCTAAGGGCAAGCACCGTCGTCCCCGTCTGTCCCGACTGACCCGCATCGCCGTCGCCACCGGTGTCGTCACCGCTGCCGTCGCGCTCCCGGCCACCGCCGCCCAGGCGCACACCGCTGCTGACGCCCACGGAACCGTCTCCGCGTCGGCCGCCGCCGCCGACCAGGCCGCGCCCGCCGCCGCCGAGGCCGCTCCGGCCGCCGACCACAGCTACCAGGTGGTCCACGGCGACACCCTGTCCAAGATCGCCGACGCTCAGCACGTCGACGGTGGCTGGCAGAAGCTGTACCAGGACAACCGCCAGGTCGTCGGCGACAACCCGAACCTCATCTACCCGGGCCAGAAGCTGACCGTGGGCGGCCAGCAGGCCGAGGCCCCGGCCAAGGCCTCGCGCTCCGAGCACCGCGCCCCGGTCGCCCCGGCCCCGCAGGCCGCCGCCCCGAAGGCCGCGGCGCCCAAGGCCGAGACCGCCAAGCCGGCCGCGCCGAAGACCGCCGCCCCGAAGACCGCCGAGACCCCGGCCGCCGCCACCCCGGCGACCTCGGGTTACGTCGCCCCGGTCAACGGCCCGCTCGGCACCCCGTACCACCAGGCCGGCTCCAACTGGTCGTCCGGCTACCACACCGGCGTCGACTTCGTCGTCGGCACCGGCACCTCCGTGAAGGCCATCACGGCCGGCACCGTGGTCTCCGCCGGCAACGGCGGCGCCTACGGCAACGAGGTCGTCATCAAGCACGCCGACGGCAAGTACTCGGAGTACGCCCACCTCTCCTCGATCGGCGTCTCGGTCGGCCAGACCGTCACCGCCGGCCAGCAGATCGGCCTCTCCGGCGCCACCGGCAACGTGACCGGCCCGCACCTGCACTTCGAGGTGCGCACCGGCCCGGCCTACGGCTCGGACATCGACCCGGTGGCGTACCTCGCCGCCCACGGCGTCAAGGTCTGATCCTCCTCGGACCGACCACAGCCGGTACCTGCCGCGGGCCGCCCCCGCTCCGGCCTCCGCGCTCCACGGTTCGCCCGCCCGCGGGCGCGGCGCCGCCCCCGAAAACCCCTCGTGGTCCGGCCGCCCGGCCCGGCATGATCGCCGGATGACGCCACTGCCGGCCGTACCGGGCACCCGCCCGCCCGACGACCCCGCGCCGGGATGGGAGTCGGCCCCGGCGGCTCCCGGTCCGGTGGACCCGGGGCGCACCGCATGACCAGCTTCCTGACCCACCGGGCGCGCGTGCACGACGCCCGGCTCCCCATCTACCGGCGGCACAGCGCGCTGCGCACCTGCCTCACCCGGTTCGCCCCCTACGGCCTGCGGGCGACCTACCACCACCTCACGCTCAGCGCCCGGATCCCCCGGCGACTGGAGGACGATCCGGCCGCGCTGGTGCGGGCGGTGGAGGAACTGCACGAGGCGCGGGAGCTGTGGCGCACCCGGGCCGATGAGTTCGAGGCGCGGCGCCGGGCGCGGAAGTGGGCCGGGCGGCGAGCCGTACCGGAGCCCCGGCCGTGGTGGCTGCGGGGCTGGGTGAGGGAGGACGGCCCGCCCCGTGCCTGGTACGACGATCCGAACCGCCACCCGTCACTGCGGCTGCCCGACTACGTCCGGCGGCGGAACGCGCTGCTGGACGGGGCCGAGCTGCCCGGCTGCCCGGCCTGCGGGGACGAGGGGCCGCCGGAACTGCAGTCGACCGGACACGGCCGGGTCGAGCTGTGCGGCCGGTGCGGGTGGGCGCCGTCGCCGTGCCCGTGCGCGCGGGAGCACCGGCTCGTGCCGGTCGCCCCTCGGGGCTGGAGCGAGATCTGGCGGCGGACGCACCTGGGTGATGACGGCCCGCCGACCGGGCGGCCCGGACCGGGCGCGGAGAGCTGACGGGCCCTCATACGACTTCGGCCCCAGGTCGGCGATCTACTCGCTGACCTGGGGCCGAAGTGTTGGAGCGGGTGACGAGAATCGAACTCGCGTGACCAGTTTGGAAGACTGGGGCTCTACCATTGAGCTACACCCGCGTGCGTGCAGTTGACGGCACGTCGGATCGTACGCGACCGCCCGGCCGACGGTGCGGCCGCGAGGTCGGGCCCAGCGTACCTGGTCGGGGCGGTGGAGTGCACGTCGCTTCCGCTCCGGCGGGGGTTGATAATGCGCCGGACGGGGGGAGACCGCCGTGTACGCTTCCTCTCGGCACCACGGGGTGTGGCGCAGTTTGGTAGCGCGTCCGCTTTGGGAGCGGAAGGCCGTCGGTTCGAATCCGGTCACCCCGACAGTGTGCGGCAGGGTCTCGTCCACCGGACGGGGCCCTGTTGTCGTCGTGGGCGGTGCCCCTGCGGTGGGCGCCGCGGCGCCCCGGCGGGTGCACCCGGGAGTCCGTCTTTCGTCCGTCTTTCGCCGTACCGGTAGGATGGGCTGCTGGCGGTAGTCCCTGTGGCATGCTCGCAGGTCAACCGCCCGAGGGCGAGGAGTCACGCTCACCGTCCGGCCCACCACGGGAGATGCAGCTCCAACCGCCCATCGCCCGTCTCGCCCGCTCGCTCGGCCACCTCGGCCGTACCGGGCCGGGCGGAGACAACCCGACCGCAAGCCCCCTAGGAGACCCAACCGTGAAGAGCGCCGTCGAGACTCTGAACCCCACTCGGGTTCGACTCACCGTCGAGGTGCCCTTCGAGGAGCTCAAGCCCAGCCTCGACGCGGCGTACAAGAAGATCAACCAGCAGGTCACCGTGCCGGGCTTCCGTAAGGGCAAGATCCCGAACAAGGTGATCGACCAGCGCTTCGGCCGTGCCGCGGTGCTCGAGGAGGCCGTGAACGACGCGCTGCCGCGCTTCTACACGCAGGCCGTCGACGAGGGCAAGATCGAGGTTCTCGGCCAGCCCGACATCACGGACATCGAGGGTGTCGAGAAGCTCGTCGACGGTGGTGACCTCAAGTTCACCGCCGAGGTCGACGTCCGCCCGGAGATCGCCCTGCCGGACTACTCCTCGATCAGCGTGGTCGTCGACCCGGTCGTCGTCACCGACGAGGACATCGACAAGTCGCTGGAGCAGCTGCGCGAGCGCTTCTCCTCGGTCAAGGACGTCGAGCGCGCCGCCGCGGCCGAGGACGTCGTGGTCGTGGACCTCGAGGCCAAGGTCGACGGCGAGGTGCCGGAGGACGGCACCGCGACCGGCGTGAGCTACGAGATCGGCTCCGGCCGCCTGCTGGACGGCATCGACGAGGCCGTCGTCGGCCTGTCCGCCGGTGAGTCCAAGACCTTCACCACCACCCTCAAGGGTGGCACCCAGGCCGGCAAGGACTCGGAGGTCACCGTCACCGTGACCGCCGTCCAGGAGAAGGAGCTCCCCGAGCTGGACGACGAGTTCGCCCAGCTGGCGAGCGAGTTCGACACCCTGGAGGAGCTGCGTGCCGACTCCCGCAAGCGCCTGGAGCGCATGAAGGAGTTCGACCAGGCCACCCAGGCGCAGGAGAAGGTCCTGGACGAGCTGCTCGGCCTCGTCGAGATGGAGTACCCGGAGAAGCTCCTCAAGGACGAGATCGAGACCCGCCGCCACAACCTCGAGCACCACCAGCTGGAGCCGATGGGCCTGACCCTGGAGGCCTACCTGGCCACCCAGGACAAGACCCTGGAGGCCTTCCTGGCGGAGACCGAGGAGCAGGCCAAGAAGGGCATCAAGACCCAGTTCGTGCTGGACGAGATCGTGGGCAAGGAGGAGCTCGGCGTCAACCAGGAGGAGCTCACCGAGCACCTGATCCGCCGCGCCGCCGGCTCCGGCCTCACCCCGGACCAGTTCGCGCAGCAGGTCGTCCAGGGCGGCCAGGTTCCGCTGCTGGTCGGCGAGGTCGCCCGCGGCAAGGCGCTGGCCCTGGTGGTCGAGGGCGCCGAGGTCAAGGACACCAACGGCGAGGTCGTCACCTTCGAGGACGACGAGGAGACCGAGGAGTCGGCCGAGGCCGGTACCGAGGCCGCCGCCGAGTCGACCGAGGCCTGAGCCCCGGCCGGCCGCGACAGCAGTCCGCGGCCTGAGCAGTGACAGGCCCAGTGGGCCCGGACGCCGTGAGGTGTCCGGGCCCACTGGCGTTCGCTGTGCGTTCGCACCACCGGACCCTGCGCTCACAGCGAACAGTTCTGCGTGGGGGATTCTGCGGCCCCGCCCGGGCGTTAGGGTCCATAGACAGCGACACACAAGCAGATCGACTGAGCAGGTGGCTAAGTGACGTTCCCGCAGATGCAGATGCCTGGCCTGATGGCGCCGCACGCCGCCGCTGGTGACGTGCTCGGCGGCCTGGGCGACCAGGTCTACAACCGGCTGCTCAACGAGCGGATCATCTTCCTCGGCCAGCAGGTCGACGACGACATCGCCAACAAGATCACGGCCCAGCTCCTGCTGCTGGCGGCCGACCCCGACAAGGACATCTACCTCTACATCAACTCCCCGGGCGGCTCGATCACGGCCGGCATGGCGATCTACGACACCATGCAGTACATCAAGAACGACGTGGTCACGATCGCGATGGGCATGGCGGCCTCGATGGGCCAGTTCCTGCTGACGGCCGGCACCCCGGGCAAGCGGTTCTCGCTGCCCAACGCCAACATCCTGATGCACCAGCCCTCGGCCGGCCTCGGCGGCTCCGCCACCGACATCCGGATCCAGGCCGAGCAGCTGCTGCGCACCAAGAAGCGGATGTCGGAGCTGATCGCGCACCACAGCGGCCAGACCTTCGACCGGGTGACCGCGGACTCCGACCGGGACCGCTGGTTCACCCCGGAGGAGGCCAAGGAGTACGGCCTCATCGACCAGATCATGCACAGCGCCGCGGACGTTCCCGGCGGCGGCGGCACGGGCGCCTGAGCGCCGCCCGTAAGAGACCCCCAGACCGCACGCTTCGTCGGAGGACGGACCAACCCATGAACACCACCCCCAACATGCCGCGCGGTGAGTACTACGGCGCCCGCGCCGAGGGCCGTTACATCGTCCCGCGCTTCGTCGAGCGCACCTCGCAGGGCATCCGCGAGTACGACCCGTACGCCAAGCTGTTCGAGGAGCGCATCATCTTCCTCGGCTCCCAGGTGGACGACGTCTCGGCCAACGACATCATGGCGCAGCTGCTGTGCCTGGAGTCGATGGACCCGGACCGCGAGATCCAGATGTACATCAACTCGCCCGGCGGCTCGTTCACGGCCCTGACGGCCATCTACGACACCATGCAGTACGTGAAGCCGGACATCACCACCGTCTGCATGGGCCAGGCGGCCTCGGCCGCGGCCGTGCTGCTGGCGGCCGGCACCCCCGGCAAGCGGATGGCGCTGCCGAACGCCCGGATCCTGATCCACCAGCCGTACACCGAGACCGGCCGCGGCCAGGTCTCGGACCTGGAGATCCAGGCCAAGGAGATCTTCCGGATGCGCGAGCAGCTGGAGGAGATGCTGGCCAAGCACTCCAACAAGGCGGTCGAGCAGGTCCGCGACGACATCGAGCGGGACAAGATCCTGACCGCCGAGGAGGCGCTGGAGTACGGGCTGATCGACCAGATCATCTCGACCCGCAAGACCTCGCTGACCGACTGATCCGGCCGGGCCCACCGGCTCGACCGGCAGATCCGGACGCGGTCCGGCGGCTCCCGGGGCGGGGCGCGGGCGCATCCTCTGCGGAGGTGTGACCTTGCGCCCCGCCCCGAGCCGTTCCGGTACGGCCGTCGGCCCGGCACAATTGGAGTGCGGGTCCATGCCCGCAGGACGGCATCTGTTCGGTATCAATTCGCCCAGGGCGTAGGGCAGAGCTGCCGAAGACACCGGAATTCCCGGCTCGGCAGAGTACCGTCGGATAGCGAGACCGGCCGCCGTTCGGCGCAGCCGGTCCACAGCACCAGGCCCCGGAACCCCCGCGGGGCCCCTGGCGAAGGGGAAGCACCTCGTGGCACGCATCGGAGACGGCGGCGACCTGCTCAAGTGCTCGTTCTGCGGCAAATCGCAGAAGCAGGTGAAGAAGCTGATCGCCGGGCCAGGTGTGTACATCTGCGACGAGTGCATCGACCTGTGCAACGAGATCATCGAGGAGGAGCTCGCCGAGAGCTCCGAGGTGCGCTTCGAGGAGCTGCCGAAGCCCCGCGAGATCTACGAGTTCCTGGACCAGTACGTGGTCGGTCAGGAAGCGGCGAAGAAGGCACTGTCGGTCGCGGTCTACAACCACTACAAGCGCGTCCAGGCCGGTGAGAACGGCCGTTCCGGCGGCAACGGCCGCGAGGACGCGATCGAGCTGGCCAAGTCGAACATCCTGCTGCTCGGCCCGACCGGTTCGGGCAAGACGCTGCTGGCGCAGACCCTGGCCCGGATGCTGAACGTGCCGTTCGCCATCGCGGACGCCACGGCGCTGACCGAGGCCGGCTACGTCGGCGAGGACGTCGAGAACATCCTGCTCAAGCTGATCCAGGCGGCCGACTACGACGTCAAGAAGGCCGAGACCGGGATCATCTACATCGACGAGATCGACAAGGTCGCCCGCAAGAGCGAGAACCCGTCGATCACCCGCGACGTCTCGGGCGAGGGCGTCCAGCAGGCGCTGCTGAAGATCCTGGAGGGCACCACCGCCTCGGTGCCGCCGCAGGGGGGCCGCAAGCACCCGCACCAGGAGTTCATCCAGATCGACACCACCAACGTGCTGTTCATCGTGGGCGGTGCGTTCGCGGGCCTGGAGCGGATCATCGAGGGCCGGGCGGGCGCCAAGGGCATCGGCTTCGGTGCCAACATCCGCTCCAAGCGCGAGCAGGACGCCAGCGACCACTTCCGTCAGGTGATGCCGGAGGACCTGGTCAAGTTCGGCATGATCCCCGAGTTCATCGGCCGCCTCCCCGTGATCACCAGCGTGCACAACCTGGACCGCGAGGCGCTGCTGCAGATCCTCACCGAGCCGAAGAACGCGCTGGTCAAGCAGTACCGCAAGCTCTTCGAACTCGACGGTGTGGAGCTGGAGTTCACCCGGGACGCACTGGAGGCCATCGCCGACCAGGCGATCCTGCGGGGCACCGGCGCACGCGGGCTGCGGGCCATCATGGAGGAGGTGCTGATGTCGGTGATGTACGAGGTGCCCTCGCGTCAGGACGTCGCCCGGGTGGTCGTCACCGGGGACGTGGTCTCCAAGCACGCCATCCCGACCCTGGTCCCGCGCGACATGATCAAGCGCGAGCGGCGCGAGAAGAGCGCCTGACCGCCCCCGCCACGTGGAGCGGCCCCGCACCGGACGGTGCGGGGCCGCTGTCGTACCTGCGCCCCGGGCCTACTTCGCGACCAGCACCGCGTCGCGGATCGGCCGGGACTTCTCGGCCGCCTGGGCCGCCGACATGCTGGTACCGCTGCCGGTCATCGAGACGCCGCTGAAGACCACCGTGCCCATCGCGGAGTGGTCGGCCCAGATGCAGATCGGGGTCTCGATGGCGCTGGCGGCGGCGGAGCTGGTGGCGACGCCGCACTGCATCTTGCCGCCCGGGTCCTTGGCGTCGTTGGCGGGGACCTCGGCCAGCGGCGTCTTCCAGGTCATCTTCATGGCGGCGGCGTTGGCGGCCAGGGTCGCGCCCGGGTCGTCGATGGTGCCCCAGCTGCCCGCGACGCTGACCAGGTCGCCGAGGCCCTTCTGGTAGACCGCCGACATCGCGCCCTCGATCTTGGTCGCCGGGTTGCTGCCGGTCGGGGCGTCCTGGGCGGACTTCTTGGTGTAGCCGCCGGGCAGCGTGGGCGGGGCACTCAGCTTGTACTTGCCGGCCACGGCCGAGGCGCCGCCGCCGCTGCCGGAGCCGTCCCTGCCGAGCTGGGTGGCGACCACCAGGCCGCCGCCGACCAGTAGCAGCGCGCCGATCACCAGGCCGACCACCAGGCCGGTGTTGCTCTTGTTCGGCGCGGGCGGCGGGTAGCCGCCGCCGTACTGCTGCTGCGGCGCCTGCGGGTAGCCGCCCTGCGGGGCGCCGTACTGCGGCTGGGGGGCCTGCGGGTAGCCGTAGCCGGGCGGCTGCTGCGCGGGGGCGCCGTACTGGGGCTGGCCGTAGCCGGGCTGCGGGACGCCGTACTGCGGCGGCTGGCCGTACGGCGGCGGAGGCTGCTGCGGCTGACCTGGCGGATACTGCTGACCCTGGCCGTACATCGGCGTCGATCTCCCCCGCCGCTCCCGGGAGCGGCCTCGTTGCGGCGTGCGCTGGGCGTGCTCCCGATGGGCACGCGCACGGAATCTGCGTGCGAGTATCCGGGCACGCTATCGCACGGGTCCGGGCCCGCGGCCGACCGGGCCGCGCGACGCGGTTCGTACCGGGGGCCCGCTCTTACGTAAACTGTGCGTCGTGACCGACACGACGAACCAGCGCCCCGAGAGCCCCGAGGGGTTCACCGCAGTCCCCGGGGACGACGCAGCCACCCTCCCGACGACCTACGCCCCGGCGGAGGTAGAGGGCGAGCTGTACGAGCGCTGGGTGGAGCGCGGTTACTTCACCGCCGACGCCAAGAGCGACAAGCCCGCCTACACCATCGTCATCCCGCCGCCGAACGTGACCGGTTCGCTGCACCTGGGCCACGCCTTCCAGCACACGCTGATGGACGCGCTGACCCGCCGCAAGCGGATGCAGGGCTACGAGGCGCTGTGGCTGCCCGGCATGGACCACGCCGGCATCGCCACCCAGAACAAGGTGGAGCAGCAGCTCGCCTCCTCCGGGCTGTCCCGCCACGACCTGGGCCGGGAGGCCTTCGTCGAGAAGGTGTGGCAGTGGAAGGAGGAGTACGGCGGCAAGATCCTCGGCCAGATGCGCCGGCTCGGCGACGGCGTGGACTGGTCGCGCGAGCGCTTCACCATGGACGAGGGCCTCTCGCAGGCCGTCCAGACCATCTTCAAGAAGCTCTTCGACGACGGTCTGATCTACCGCGCCGAGCGCATCATCAACTGGTGCCCGCGCTGTCTGACCGCGCTCTCCGACATCGAGGTGGAGCACGAGGAGGTCCCCGGCGAGCTGGTCTCGATCCGCTACGGCGACGGGGACGAGTCGATCGTGGTCGCCACCACCCGGGCCGAGACGATGCTCGGTGACACCGCGGTCGCGGTCCACCCGGACGACGAGCGGTACCGGCACCTGGTCGGCACCACCATCGCGCTGCCGCTGACGGACCGCCGGATCCCGGTCGTCGCCGACGAGCACGTGGACCCGGAGTTCGGCACCGGCGCCGTCAAGGTGACGCCGGCCCACGACCCGAACGACTTCGCCATCGGCCAGCGCCACGGCCTGGAGAACCTGACCGTGATGGACGAGCGCGGTGTGATCACCGTGCACGGCCCGTTCCTCGGCCTGGACCGCTTCGAGGCCCGCTCCGCCGTGGTCGGCGCGCTGCGCGCCGAGGGGCGAATCGTCGGCGAGAAGCGCCCCTACATGCACGCCGTCGGCCACTGCTCGCGCTGCCAGACCGTGGTCGAGCCGCGGCTGTCGCTGCAGTGGTGGGTCAAGGTCGCGCCGCTGGCCGCCGAGGCCGGCGCCGCCGTCCGCGACGGCCGGGTGCAGATCCACCCCAAGGAGCTGGAGGGCCGCTACTTCAGCTGGGTCGACAACATGCACGACTGGTGCATCTCGCGCCAGCTCTGGTGGGGCCACCGGATCCCGGTCTGGTACGGCCCGAACGGCGAGGTCGTCTGCGTCGGACCGGACGAGCAGGCGCCCACCGGCGAGGGCTGGACCCAGGACACCGACGTGCTGGACACCTGGTTCTCCAGCGGGCTGTGGCCGTTCTCCACTCTGGGCTGGCCGGAGCAGACCCCGGACCTGGAGAAGTTCTACGCCACCGACGTCCTGCTCACCGGTCACGACATCATCTTCTTCTGGGTCGCCCGGATGATGATGTTCGGCCTGTACGCGATGGACGGGCAGGCCCCGTTCCACACCATCGCGCTGACCGGTCTGGTCCGCGACCAGTTCGGCAAGAAGATGTCCAAGTCCTTCGGCAACGCGGTGGACCCGCTGGACTGGATGGACGCCTACGGCGCCGACGCGGTCCGCTTCACCCTGGCCCGCGGCGCCAACCCCGGTGCGGACGTGCCGATCGGCGAGGACTGGGTGCAGGGCTCGCGCAACTTCTGCAACAAGATCTGGAACGCCACCCGCTTCGCGCTGATGAACGGCGCCACCGTCGAGGGCCCGCTGCCGGCCCCCGAGGAGCTGACCGCGGCCGACCGCTGGATCCTGTCGCGGCTGAACGCCACCGTCGCCGAGGCCGACGGCCTGTACGACGACTACCAGTTCGCCAAGCTGTCGGACGCGCTGTTCCACTTCGCCTGGGACGAGGTCTTCGACTGGTACGTCGAGCTCTCCAAGACCACCCTGGCGGCGGGCGGCCCGCAGGCGGACGCCTCGCGCCGGGTGCTCGGCGAGGTGCTGGACGTGACGCTGCGGCTGCTGCACCCGGTGGTCCCGTTCGTCACCGACACCCTGTGGACCACGCTGACCGGCGCCGAGTCGCTGGTGGTCGCCGAGTGGCCGAAGGACAGCGGCTTCCGGGACGCGGCCGCCGAGGCCGAGATCGCCACGCTGCAGCAGGTGGTGACCGAGGTCCGCCGGTTCCGTTCGGACCAGGGCCTGAAGCCCGGTCAGCGGGTCCCGGCCCAGCTGGAGCTGGCCGGTACCGCACTCGTCCCGCACGAGGCGGCGATTCGTTCGCTGCTGCGGCTGACCGTGCCGGAGGCCGGCTTCGCGGCCACCGCCTCGCTGCCGGTCGCGGGCGCCACGGTCGCCCTGGACCTCTCCGGCACCATCGACGTCCCGGCCGAGCGCAAGCGGCTCGCCAAGGACCTCGCGGCGGCCGAGAAGGAGAAGGCGCAGACCACCGCCAAGCTCGGCAACGAGGGCTTCCTGGCCAAGGCGCCGGACGAGGTGGTGGCCAAGATCCGCGCCCGTCAGGAGGCGGCCGAGGCCGACATCGCCCGGATCACCGCACAGTTGGACGCGCTGCCGCAGGGCTGAGCGCCCGGCGCGCTCCGAGCGCCCGTACGCGGCCGAGGGCCCGTCATCCCGTACCGGGGTGGCGGGCCCCCGGCCGTTTCGCGTCCCGGGCAAAGCGTCGATAACTGCGCCGGGTGCTTTCGGGAATGGTGCTGCCGGTCGGACACCGGCCCGCTCCCGGTGGGGATTTGATCCCTCGTTCGGCGGTATTCCGGGCGCCGCGGGGGAGGATATGGAACTGCGGGAAGAGCGGGCCGCCGAAGCCACCGGCGTGTCGGTGGGTGCTTCCGGCCGCCGGGCCGGTGGTGGAAATTCGGAGGATTCACGGCGGTGCGGGGGTGGAAGGGTTCTTGCACCAAGACCGATGTCCAGCTCCATTCAAGGCATTTGGCGGGTCGGGCGGCAAGGACGCGGAAACTCTCCGGCGGCTTCACCGGCAATGGCACGGGGATTGTCCCCGCCGCCGGGCATGCGCGGGTTCACGGAAGTTCCGAGTTCGGATGTGTACGGTGTTGCCCACGTTCCCATTCGGGCGGTGCGACTGGCGGGAGGGCGCGAGCATGACGGTGACCACGGAGTTGGCCGACGAACTGCCTGCGGCGGAGGTGGCGGCGGCCAAGGCCCGTGCGGCGGTGCTGCTGCTCGCCTTCCGGCACGGCAACCAGCTGGCCTTCGACCGGGAACTCGACCGGCTGCTCGCCGAGCAGGCCGAACGCGAGGTGGCCACCCTGCTGGTGTGGATCGCCGCCGAGGCGGTCCGCAAGGCGTACGCCCCGGAGGTCGGCGACCGGGTGCTGCGCGGTCTGGTCCGCCGGGCGCCCGCCGACACCTCGGCCGTGGTGATCGACGAGGACTCGGTGGACGCCGCCCTGCTGCTGGAGTCGGTGGCCGCGGGCGACGTGGGGACGGTCCGCGCGCTGGTCGCCAGCACCCCGGACACCACGTACCTGCTCGGCGGGGTGCTGCAGGCGGTCGCCATGATGCTGCCGCTGCTGCCGGACGGCGAGGCGGAGGAGATCGCGGCGGAGCTGCGCCGCCGGCACAGCGGCCGGGTGCCGCCCCAGGTGCCGGAGGCCCGGCAGCGGTAGTTCCGCCGGCCTGCAGCTTTGCTGACAATTTGTCAGTGAGCGTCAGAAGTGGCATGCACGCCACTAGGCAACCGGTCGGTAACCGCCCTACCGTCGAGAACTGTCAATCGCGCCTCAGCTTCGGACAGCTTCGACGGAGGAGCTGGTATGCAACGACGCCCCCACGCGCTCAGGCTCCCCGCCGCCGGTCTCGCGGCGGCCCTCCTCGCCGCCGCCACCCTGGCGGCCGCCCCCACCCCCGCCGCTCCGGCCGCCGCCAACGACTACTGCGGCGGCCGCTGCCTCGACATCCTGCCGCCCGGCGAGAACGGCAACGCCACCCTCGCCGACATCCTCGCCAACAAGGTCTTCGGCACCCGCCCCGCGCACACCGACGACCAGCTCGGCCCGTACGCCAACCTCGCCGCCGCCTACCCGGGGCTGACCGAGACCACCCTGCGCAGCTTCTTCAACGACGCCTCCTTCGGCGTCCCCGCCGACCAGGTGGCCAGCACCGCCCGCCCCCGCGCGGACGTCACCATCGTCCGTGACAAGGCCACCGGTGTCCCGCACATCACCGGTACCACCCGCTACGGCACCGAGTTCGGCGCGGGCTACGCCGCCGGGCAGGACCGGCTCTGGCTGATGGACCTGTTCCGCCACGTCGGCCGCGGACAGCTGTCCGGGTTCGCCGGCGGCGCGGCCGCCAACCGCGAGCTGGAGCAGAGCTTCTGGCAGGCCGCCCCGTACACCGAGGCCGAACTGCAGAGCCAGATCGACGCCATCGCCGGCCAGGGCGACCGGGCCCGGCAGGCGCTGGACGACGCCAGGGCCTACCTGGACGGCATCAACCAGTACATCACCGAGTCCTACAACGGCCGCTACTTCCCGGGCGAGTACGACCTGACCGGGCACATCAACCCGATCACCAACGCGGGCTCCATCGAACCGTTCAAGCTGACCGACCTGGTCGCGCTGGCCTCGGTGGTGGGCGCGCTGTTCGGGGCCGGCGGCGGCGGTGAACTCGCCTCCGCCCAGGTCAAACTGACCGCCGAGGCCAGGTACGGCAAGGACGCCGGCGACGCGGTCTGGAAGTCGCTGCGCGAGGCGGACGACCCCGAGGCCGCGCTCACCCTGCACGACGGGCAGCAGTTCCCGTACGCGCTGCCGCCGGACGACCCGCAGGGCGTCGCGCTGCCCGACCCGGGCTCGGTGGTGCCCGAGCGCATGATCTACGACGCCACCGGCTCCGCGGGCCTGGCCACCACCGCCGCCCAGGGTGTGCTGCCCGGCAACCTGCTCACCGCCAAGCACGGCATGTCCAACGCCCTGGTGGTCTCCGGCAGCCACACCGACGACGGCCACCCGGTGGCCGTGTTCGGCCCGCAGACCGGGTACTTCGCACCGCAGCTGCTGATGCTGGAGGAACTGCAGGGCCCGGGCATCAGCGCCCGCGGCGCCGCCTTCGCCGGGCTCGGCTTCTACGTCCAGCTCGGCCGCGGCCAGGACTACGCCTGGAGCGCCACCTCGGCCGGCCAGGACATCACCGACAGCTACGCGGTACCGCTCTGCAACGCCGACGGCTCGCCCCCCACCACGGCCTCCGCCTCCTACCTGTGGCACGGCAGCTGCGTCCCGCTGGAGCGCCTGGAGCGGAAGAACTCCTGGAGCCCGACCACCGCCGACTCCACCGCGGCGGGCTCCTACACCCTGGTGATGTACCGGACCGCCTACGGCCTGGTGACGGCGCGCGGCACGGTCGGCGGCAAACCGGTCGCCTTCACCGCGCTGCGCTCCACCTACCGGCACGAGGCCGACTCCATCATCGGCTTCCAGATGCTCAACGACCCCGGCGCGGTGCACGACGCCGCGAGCTTCCAGCAGGCCGCGCAGAACATCAACTACACCTTCAACTGGTTCTACGCGGACGCCGCCCACACGGCGTACTACAACTCCGGCAGCAATCCGGTCCGTGCCCCCGGGGTCGACCCGGGCCTGCCGGTGAAGGCCGAAGCCGCCTACGAGTGGCGGGACTTCGACCCGGTGGCCAACACCGCCCGGTACACCCCGCCGGCCGAGCACCCGCAGTCGGCCGACCAGGACTACTACATCTCCTGGAACAACAAGCAGGCGAAGTCCTTCGCCGCGGCCGGCTTCGGCAACGGCTCGGTGCACCGCGGGAACCTGCTGGACGACCGGGTGAAGGCACTGGTGAACAGCGGGACCAAGGTCACCCGGGTGTCGCTGGTGCAGGCCATGGAGTCCGCGGCCACCGCCGACCTGCGGGCCGAGGACGTGCTCCCCGACCTGCTGCGGGTGATCCGCAGCGCCCCCGTCACCGACCCGGCCACCGCGGCGGCCGTGCAGAAGCTGGAGGCCTGGCTGACGGCCGGCGGGCAGCGCCGGGAGACCTCCAACGGCAGCCACGCCTACGCCAACGCCGACGCGATCCGCACCATGGACGCCTGGTGGCCGCTGCTGGCCGACGGGGTGTTCCGGCCCGGCCTCGGTGACCCGCTGTTCGCCGCACTGACCGGCGCCCTGCAGATCAACGAGTCGCCCTCGGGCGGCCAGACCGGTCCGACAAGCGGCACCTCCAGCGCCAACGAGTCCATCCCGCACAAGGGCTCGGCCTTCCAGTACGGCTGGTGGAGCTATCTGGACAAGGACCTGCGCGGCGTCCTGGGCGACCAGGTGGCCGGCCCGCTGGCCCGGCCGTACTGCGGCGGCGGCGACCTGGCGGCCTGCCGGGGCGTCCTGCTGGACAGCCTGAAGAAGGCGGCCGCGCAGACCCCGGCGCAGGTCTACCCCGGGGACGCGGACTGCTCGGCGGGCGACCAGTGGTGCGCCGACACCGTCATCCAGCGCCCGCTGGGCGGCGTGACGGATGCCAGGACCACCTGGCAGAACCGGCCGACCTACCAGCAGGTCGTCCAGTTCCGCTCGCACCGCTGAGCTCCGCCCGGCACGGGGTCCGGGTCCGGCGCACGCCGGTCCCAGGCCCCGCTCCCGCCGTCCAAGTCGCTCTCCCGCAGGACGACTTGCCCCGCCGGAAGGCGCGGAAAGGCCGGCGGCGGGCGATCGGGAGGGCCGGCCCGGGCCCGTGGCGGGACCAAGTCGGCCATCCATGACAAGTGGGACAAATCGGCCGGGTCGGTGAACGTGTCCACCATCACGTCCCCAGTGGTGCCGGGGACACCGGATCCCCGTGGTCCGCGCGGGCCGTCCGCCTCCCTACACTGGGCGCGTGAGCGACAAGGCAGCCGGGCAGAACCCGTACACCATCCGACCCGCCGGCGCGGACTCCGCGGACGACAACGACCTGCGCGCCATCGAGGCGGAGCTGTCCCGGCGCTGGCCGGAGAACAAGCTGGAGCCCTCGCTCGACCGGATCAACGCCGTGATGGACATCCTGGGCCAGCCCCAGCGGGCCTACCCGTCGATCCACATCACCGGCACCAACGGCAAGACCTCCACCGCCCGCATGGTGGAGCGGCTGCTCAACACCTTCGAGCTGCGCACCGGCCGGTACACCAGCCCGCACGTGGAGTCGGTGACCGAGCGGATCAGCCTGGACTCCACCCCGATCAGCGTCGAGAAGTTCGTCGAGACCTACCGGGACATCGAGCCCTACGTCCGGATGGTCGACGAGCAGCAGCCGATCGCCCTCTCCTTCTTCGAGGTGCTCACCGCCATGGCCTACGCGGCCTTCGCCGACGCCCCGGTGGACGTGGCGATCGTGGAGGTCGGCATGGGCGGCAGCTGGGACGCCACCAACGTGATCGACGCCGCCGTCTCGGTGATCACCCCGGTCGGCCTGGACCACACCGACCGGCTCGGCAACACCACCGGCGAGATCGCCACCGAGAAGGCCGGCATCATCAAGGCGGGCGGCCTGGCCGTGGTGGCCCAGCAGCCGCTGGACGCCGCGCAGGCGATCCTGCGGCGCGCGGTCGAGGTGGACGCCACGGTCGCCCGCGAGGGCATGGAGTTCGGCGTGGTCCGCCGCGAGATCGCGGTCGGCGGCCAGCTGGTCACCCTGCGCGGGCTCGGCGGCCACGAGTACGAGGACGTCTTCATCCCGCTGCACGGCGCCCACCAGGCGCACAACGCGGCGCTGGCACTGGCCGCCGTCGAGGGCTTCTTCGGCGTCGGCGGCGCCCGCGGCGGCAACCTCGACGTGGACAAGGTCCGCGAGGGCTTCTCCGGCGTCAGCTCGCCGGGCCGCCTGGAGGTGGTCCGGCGCAGCCCCACCGTCATCCTGGACGCCGCGCACAACCCGCACGGCGCCGAGGCCTCGGTGGCGGCGATCAACGAGTCCTTCGGCTTCTCCAAGCTGGTCGGCGTGATCGGCACCAGCGGTGACAAGGACGTCTCCGGCCTGCTGGCGGCCTTCGAGCCGATCCTGGCGGAGGTGGTGGTCACCCAGAACACCACCCACCGGGCGACCCCGGTCGACCAGCTGGCCGCGCTGGCGGTGGAGGTCTTCGGCGAGGACCGGGTCCAGGTCGAGCCCCGGCTGGACGACGCGATCGAGGCCGCCATCACGCTGGCCGAGGAGGACGGCGACCTGACCGGCACCGGGGTCCTGGTGACCGGCTCGGTGATCACGGTGGGCGAGGCCCGCCTGCTGCTCGGAAGGAAGTAGTCATGCGCACCCTCTGCTCCTCGACCCTGATCGGCGAGGCCCTGCTGATCATGTTCGCGGGCCTGGTGGCCATGCAGCTGTCGGACGTCTCCACCACGGCGATCTGGACCGTCAGCGGTATCGCCATCCTGCTGTGCGTCCTGCTCTGCGGTGCGATCACCCGGCCCGGCGCGGTCGCGGTCGGCTGGGCGCTGCAGCTCGGCCTGATCGCCAGCGGCCTGGTGCTGCCCACCATGTACGGGCTCGGCCTGATCTTCGCCGCGCTGTGGTGGTGCTCGGTGCACTACGGCCGCCGGATCGACGAGATCAAGGCCGCCCGGGCCGCGGCCGCCGCCTGAGCCCCGCGTGCGGCCGGGGACCCCCCGGCCGCACGTACGTGCTGCTCACACGGGGTAGTGTCTGCGGTGGCCGCACACACTCCGCCGAACCCCATCCCCAGGAGCTGCACCGTGTCCCAGCGCACTCTCGTCCTGCTCAAGCCCGACGCCGTCCAGCGTGGCCTGGCCGGCGAGATCATCAGCCGCATCGAGCGCAAGGCCAACTGGCGGCTGGCCGCCGTCGAGCTCCGGACCTTCGACCGGGCGACGCTGGAGCAGCACTACGCCGAGCACGTCGGCCGCCCGTTCTACGAGCCGCTGCTGGAGTTCATGACCTCCGGCCCGTCGATCGCGCTGATCGTCGAGGGCGAGAACGTGGTCCCCGGCATCCGCGCGCTGGCCGGTGCCACCGACCCGCTGCAGGCCGGGGCCGGCACCATCCGCGGCGACTACGCGACGATCACCCGCGAGAACCTGATCCACGCCTCCGACTCGCCGGAGTCGGCCGAGCGCGAGATCAAGATCTTCTTCCCCGCGCACGCCTGATCTCCACACTGCTTCCACACCCCGGCCGCAGTCCGTCGCGACACGCGCGGGCGGCGGCCGGTACGGTATCCCCGACTCCGCCCGGACCGGCTCCGACCTGCACTCCAGTCGCTGATCCGACCGGGCGAATCTCACCTTTTCATCGTCAAATACGGAACTGCGGACCCCGACACGGCGTCCCAATCCTGCGAGAAGCCGACCCGCCCCCGGAGAATGGGCACCGTGCCGTGGCCCGCCGGACCGCGTCGACCGGCGTCGCTACGATGGGCACAACTCACGGGCCCGGTACGGCTGCTCAGCTGATGTCAGCCCTGCTGCGGGCGCCGCGGTCGGCCCGCTCCCGCCCCGCCCTCCATTCCGAACCCGGGAAGGCACACCACACCCCATGGCCAACAACCTGTCGTTCATCGGCCGTGACATGGCGATCGACCTCGGCACTGCCAACACGCTGGTGTACGTCAGGGGCAAGGGGATCGTGCTCAACGAGCCGTCCGTGGTCGCGGTGAACACCAACACCGGCGGCATCCTCGCCGTCGGTGCCGAGGCGAAGAAGATGATCGGGCGCACCCCCGGCAACATCGTCGCCATCCGCCCGCTCAAGGACGGCGTGATCGCCGACTTCGAGATCACCGAGCGGATGCTGCGGTACTTCATCCTCAAGATCCACCGCCGCCGCTACCTGGCCCGCCCCCGGGTCGTGGTCTGCGTGCCCTCCGGCATCACCGGGGTCGAGCGCCGCGCCGTGATCGAGGCGTCCTCGCAGGCCGGCGCGCGCCAGGTGCACATCATCGAGGAGCCGATGGCGGCCGCGATCGGCGCCGGCCTGCCGGTGCACGAGCCGACCGGCAACATGGTCGTCGACATCGGCGGCGGCACCACCGAGGTCGCGGTCATCTCGCTCGGCGGGATCGTCACCGCGCAGTCCCTGCGGGTGGCCGGCGACGAGCTCGACAACGCGATCGTCCAGCACATCAAGAAGGAGTACAGCCTCCTGCTCGGTGAGCGCAGCGCCGAGCAGATCAAGATGTCCATCGGCTCCGCCTTCGCGCTGGAGGGGGAGAAGGACGAGCACGCCGAGATCCGCGGCCGCGACCTGGTCAGCGGCCTGCCGAAGACCGTGGTGATCTCGGCCGCCGAGGTCCGCGAGGCGATCGACGAGCCGGTCAACTCGATCATCGACGCCGTCAAGACCACCCTCGACCAGTGCCCGCCCGAGCTGGCCGGCGACGTGATGGACCGCGGCATCGTGCTCACCGGCGGCGGCGCCCTGCTGCGCGGCCTCGACGAGCGGCTGCGCCGGGAGACCGGCATGCCGATCCACATCGCGGAGAACCCGCTGGACTCGGTCGCCCTGGGCTCCGGCAAGTGCGTCGAGGAGTTCGAGGCGCTGCAGCAGGTGCTCGACGCCCAGCCCCGGCGCTGACGGCGGACCGGCCGCGACCTCGGGCCAGGCCGGTCGTTAAAACGTACGGACAGTTCGTCAACTGAATGGCTCCCCCGCCCCTCCGGAGGGGGACCCGGTACCGAAGGGCAGTTCCAGCACCGTGAGGGACACACGAGAGAGCCGACTACTGCTCATCCTGCTGGTGGCTGTCGCCTTCGCACTGATCACCGTGGACATCAAGGGCGGCGAGTCCTCCCCGCTGGGCGGCGCCCGCCGGGCCGCGGCCGGCGTGCTCGGCCCGGCCGAGCGCGGCGCGGCCGGCGTGGTCGACCCGGTGGCCGGCTACATCAGGGCCGTCCGCGACGCCGGCACCCACCAGCAGCGGCTCGACCTGATCACCCGGGAGAACACCGAACTGCGCCAGCGGCTCGCCTCCTCCGACGCCGCCGCCGGCCGCACCAAGCAGCTCGACGAGATGCTCCGCACCGCCGGGGCCGGCGGCTACACCGTCAAGGCCGCCCAGGTGATCGCGATCGGCGCGGCCCAGGGCTTCTCCTGGACCATCACCATCGACGCCGGCAGCGACGACGGGCTGACCCGGGACATGACGGTCATCAACAGCCAGGGCCTGGTCGGCCGGATCACCACCGTCGCCCCCACCACCGCCACCGTCCTGCTCGCCTCCGACCCCGGCTTCACCGCCGGCACCCGGATCGAGAGCAGCGAGGAGATCGGCTTCGCGGCCGGCCAGGGCACCGGCCCGATGAAGGTCCAGCTGCTCAACGGCAAGGCCCAGGTCAAGGCCGGCGACCGGCTGGTCACCTTCGGCTCGCACAGCGGCCGCCCGTTCGTCCCCGGCGTCCCGGTCGGCAAGGTGGTCGAGGTCGAGGCCACCCCCGGCCAGCTCACCAAGACCGTGCTGGTCGAACCGTTCGTCCAGTTCACCCGCCTCGACCTGGTCGGCGTGGTGGTCGTCCCGCCGCG
>NZ_JAIZ01000372.1 GCF_000710465.2 Kitasatospora sp. MBT63
CCGAGGCCACCCACCACACCCTGTGGAACATGTCCGACCGCCACTCCTCGCCGCCCACCGCGCCTGGGACCGCTTCCCGCCCCGGCCGAAACCGCAGGCTGAATCACGGGTCCGGTCAGCGGCTCGCGGCGCCGCCGGCCGGACCGGCTTCCTGCTGCTCATCGGCTCACGGCTCTGCCGGCCGGCACCCGGCGGTCAGGCCGCCGCCGAAAGTTGCGTTGGGTCACCGAGTTCCAGGACGCAGCACTTCGGGCCGCCGCCGCCCTTGGCGAGCTCGTCCATCTCCACCCGCACCGGTTCGAAGCCGTGCGCTGCCAGGAGCCCGGCGGTGCGCTCCGCGGCCGCGGGCAGGATCACATGCCGCCCGTCGCTGATCACATTGAGTCCGAAGCGTTCGGCGTCGCTCTCCTGCACCGTGAGCTCCTCGGGAAACAACCGAGCCACCCGTCGTCGGCCAGCGGCGGTGAACGCTCCGGGCCAGAGCATCACCGTCCGCCCGTCCAGCACGGCAAGTGCCGTGTCCAGGTGGTAGAAGCGCGGATCGACCAGCTGCAGCCCGGTCACCGGCCGTCCGAAAAAGCCGGCGGTCTCCTCGTTGGCGGCCCGCTCCGTCCTGAAGCCGTTGCCCGCGAGCACGGTCCGGCCGACCGCCAAATGGTCACCCTCGCCCTCGTTGACGTACTCCGCAGCAGTGACCGTGACGTACCCGCGGTCGCGGAACCACTTCTCGAACGCGGCCGACTCCCCGGAACGCTCGGGGTGCCGGAACGACGCCACCAGGACCCGTCCATCGATAACGGTCGCGCCGTTGGCGGCGAACACCATGTCGGGCAACCCCGGTACCGGATCGATCAGCTCGACACCATGACCCAGCCGCTCGATCGCCGACCGCAGCGCATTCCACTGGCGGACGGCTCTGCCACCGTCAACGGGTGCGTTTGGATCCATCCAGGGGTTGATCGCGTAATCCACCGCAAAGTAAGTCGGAGGACACATCAGGTAGCGGCGCCGGCTTGCTTCCCTGGTTCTCCTACGAGCCGCCTCTCCCATGACCGCCTTCTCTCGTGCAGGTCGGACACATCTACCGACATCCGCCGGGCCCTGCTGCTCACGAAACGCTCAGAACGCCCGCACCATGAGCGGGCCGGCAGTGCTTCACGAAGCGGCTTCCCGGGGTGGGCGTGACGAAACAGCGGGCTCCAGCCTGCCGGGCAACTGCGTCCCGTGCCCCTGACCGGAGCCCCCGGCCCGCCTCTCATAGCATCAATCCACCCCGATCGTGACGGCCGCACAACAGGGCAGGCCCGGTAGGCGCCCAGCGCGTAGTCGGCAGCTGCGTCTGCATCCTGCTGGCCTCATGCAACGCGGCACAGCACGAATCCTGGATCCCGGGCGTGGCGGTCCGGACCGGGGTGCCCCTTCTCGCCGAGACGATGTCCTCGATGGTCCACATCGACATCTACGCTGACTCCCGCCGGCGCGCAGCACCGCCGACGGTTCCGGCGCGTCCGTGACGGGCCGCCAGTGCCACCGGGCGATCAGATGCGCGTCGATGATGTCGCGCGCACGCTGCGCCCGAGCCGGTGTCCATGTGTCAGTTCCTGTCACGTGATACTGCAGGTGCCGTGGCCGCGGGTTGCGTGGAAATGGAGCGGCCGCGCTCGGAGTGTCGGGGCTGATCGCATGGCCCGATCTCGTGTACGACGGCGCGGCTCGGGCAGGCGCGACCCCGATGCCCATCGCACGCATGGAGGTCCACATCATGATCATGAAAAAGCTGCACGCAGCCGGTATCAGGTCCGAACACGCCTACCTCGCCGGGATCGCCTCGATCGGACTGTCCTTTACCTCTTGGATGCTCTCCGCCGCAGCCGAGCCCGCGGGCCTCGACCGGGCCGACCGCTGGGGCATCTTCGTCGGTGAGTGGGCGCCCACCTTCTTCTGCATGGGCCTGGCCCTGTCCCAGTACGAACGGGACGACAACCCCGTCTACACGGACGATCCCCGACTGGCTCCGGCCCACGCCTGAGGACGAACCAGGCCCCCTGGCGGGGCACTGCAGGACGGCACCCGGAGCGTACCGGAACGGGTGACTGATAACCCTCCGGCCCGAGCGCGAAGGCGACGGTCCGGCCCCGCACCGCGGGACGGGGGCAGCCAGCAGCCGCAGCGCCAGCTCCCCGTGCTCCGCCGCTCACCTCAGGCCTTGACCGGACGGGCGGTCGTGGCCGTTCTGCCGGGCGACAGCCCGCCTCAGCCGCTCCTCGTCCAGACCGGTCATCGCCACCAACCCGTCGTACATCTCTTTCTCGTATCGTCCAACGGCCCAGGAAGCGCACAGGCGGGCGATCTGCCCGGCCCACAGCTCCTCCACCACGAATGGACGGGGCTGGTAGACGGCGGCGAGGCGCACCAGGTGAGACTCGCCGCACGCGCGCAGCAGACGCTTGCCGTCGAAGCGGGAAGCTCGGCCCGGTCCACCGCGGAAGAATCCGGACTTGCAGCATCAGCACGGCCCTGGCCAGCGGCAGCTGGCCACACTCGTCACACAGCGCCGGCAGCCCACCAGATCCCGCAGCGGAGCCGTCCATACCTCCGGTCCACGCGCTCGGCAGGCACGACCCGGTTGCTTCTCCATCAGTGAGCAGCAGCCGGCCAAGAGGAGAGTTATGTGCTGATTTATGCCTGATTTATGGGTAGACGATTGAGCACATATCCGTCTCTGGGAGGTCATCATGGCGTCAACCCAACGCCCCCCGATCGACGAGCATCCTGACTTGGTGGAACTGCGCGCCCGGCACGACCGGGCCGCCGCCACCCCTCGGGCCCAGATGATCGAGGCCCTCGCCCTGATCACCGGTCTCTACCTCGCGGCATCCCCCTGGATAGCCGGCTTCAATGGCTACACCACTCTCGCCGTCACCAACCTCATCGCCGGCCTCGCCTACATGCTCCTCCTCGGCGGCCTGGGCACGTCCTACGAGCGCACGCACTCCATGGCGTGGGCTGCCGCCGCCATCGGCATCTGGACGTGTGTCGCCCCCTGGGTGGTCGCCGGCGACGTCGCTCACACCCGCTCCATCACCAGCAACCTCATCACTGGCGTCATCGCCACCCTCCTCGCCCTCGCCGCCGCCTCCGCAGCCCGCGACCACGCCGATGCCCGCCCCGACCGGTTCGGTGCACGAGAGCCCCGACCCATGTCCGGCGGCCGCTGAACGCCGGCGGACCAAGACAATATGCACCGGGCACCGCTCCGCCATCTACGGGCTGCGGCCGGTGCCTTGCGCTCGGCGCAGTCGGCTGCACCAGTGGCGCCCTGTACGGCGGACTCTCCGGAGGCACCGAGCCTCTGTGTCCGGCGCGCCGCCGGACACCTGGCGAAGTCTCCGGACTCCCGGCCAAGCCCACGGGCACCGCCCTGTCCAGCTCACCTGAGCAGGCCCACAAGGTGAACGGGAACACGGCACGAGAAGCTGTGCTGAGTACGCGGCAGGGGCCCGGAATCAAGATCGGGAGCGCGCGATAATCGGGAAAGGCGGGCGGCTGAAGCCGGTCGGACCACTGGGTTACCGGTGAGGGCGGAATCCGAGCACTCGCTACTGTGCTGCTGGCCCGAGCGAGTGGACGGCGCCTGTGACGACACGCCAGCTACCCCTGGAACAGGACTGTCCAGGTCTCGGCTCGAGCCGTGGCGGGTCCGAGAGGTCTCCCGGAGGTAACGCATAGGCAGGAGGCCTGGCTGCGGCGCGTTTCTCCCGGCCTGCTGTCCGCGAACGGGTGCGGACGGAGCGGCGTCGCACATCGGCCAGGCCGCGACCCGCCGCCCGGCCCGTCATCCGGTCGGGGTATCTCGCCGCCGGCCGCGTCGGAAGCTGGCCGGAGATGGTGCACCCTGGAGTCGGCCCCCGGGTCGGTTGGGAACCGCTGCGGGCAACCGACCGCCGGACCGAGGAGGGAGCATGGCCGAGAGCTTGCGCGAGCAGGAGATCCTGGCACGGCAGGTGCATTCCGCGCTGAGCGCCGCGGGCAGCACGGTGTCGGTCGCGGAGTCCTTGACCGGCGGGCGGCTGGCCGTCGCGCTGAGCGAAGCGCCTGGGGCCTCGTCGGTGTTCCTGGGGTCGGTGACCGCCTACGCCACCGAGATCAAGGCCAAGGTTCTTGGTGTCAGCGGCTCCCTGCTCGCGGAGCGCGGCGCCGTGGACGCCGATGTCGCCCGCCAGATGGCCGAGGGGGTGCGGAAGTTGATGAGAACGACCTACGCGCTGGCCACCACCGGGGTAGCCGGTCCGGCACCGCAGGACGGACACGAACCTGGCACGTTCTACGTCGCCGTCGCCGGCCCGCTCGGCACCGCAGTCGTCCGGTCCGACATTGGCGGCACCCGCGACGAGGTCGAGCACGCCGCCGTCGTGCTGGCCCTCAAGGCCCTGCACGACTTCCTTCGCCCCTGAGATGATCAGAGATTTTCGGGTCCCGGCGCAGGAAGAGGCGCATCGCCGGTCCGCACATCGCAGACCCGCACACCGGAGCCCTGTCAGCTGATCGGGTGTCCGCTCAGCCCGCAGAGCCGTGGGAGGACATGGCGGCGTCGCACGATGGCGGCGGCCGTCGCGAGACCGACCAGCCGATCCAACCACCGTCGTCGCCGTGGGCGTGGCAGCACCGCAAGGGGCTGTGACGTTCGGACGTGTGCGTCGCCCGGCGGTGGGCGACGCCGACACGTTCCCCCATCGGGCCGCCGGACCGGCAAGACCACCTGATGTGGGCCGGTGGTGCGTAGCGGGATCCTCGGCGCTTGCCCCGATGCCGCCCTGGAGCGTGGCGGTACCGCGGCAATGCGTAGGAAGAGCTCGACGCCGTGTGGAGACGCAAGAGCGGGGCAGGCGTTTGCGCGAAGCAGATCCGAACCTTTTCGTCAGGAGGAGTCTTGAACATCGACACGGGCCCGGCCGTACCGGGCGGGCAGAGTAATGCGAGTGGCGCGGTGAGCGCAGCGGCCGAGAGCGTCCGGACGAGGGCCGGGGAGGGCGCCGACGTCGTGGCCGACCTCACCGCCGAGGTGGCCGGGACCGTCAAGGAGCAGGCTTCGCAGGTGGCCGGCGAAGCCGCCGCGCAGGCCCGGGACCTCCTCGGTGAGGCCCGGGACCAGATACGCGAGCAGGCCAGGGAGCAGACCGGCCGGCTGGCGGAGAACGTGCGGCGCCTGGCGCACGAGCTTCAGGACATGGCCGACCACGGCAAGCCGGATTCCACGGCCACGGCCGCGGTGGGGCAGATCGCGGATGGCGGCCACCGCGGCGCCGATCGCTTGGAAGGCCGCGGCGCCGAGGGGTTGCTGGAGGACGTCCAGGGCTTCGCGCGTCGTCGCCCCGGGCTGTTCCTGGCCGGGGCGGCGCTCGCGGGCTTCGCCCTCGGCCGCACGGGCAAGGGCGTCGCCGCCGCAGGGTCCTCGGAGCAGGCCGGGCAACCAGCCGACTTCCGGCCGGGGTCTGCGTCTGCGGTACCGGTGGCGCAGCCGACCCGTGACGTCGCGGGTTCCTCGCCGGTGCGCCGCAGCTCGGTGCCCGGTCCGTATCAGGTCTACGGCCAGTCTCAGCCTCCGCACGTGACCCCCCGCTACGGGCCGGACGCCGGGTACCAGCCGCAGCAGTCGCCGACGGGGAGCTGAGCGATGGCTCTCTCGTACTCCGAACACACCGCCAGGGGAGCCGGCCCGCCGGCCGGCGGTAGGCCGTCGCCCGGCCCGGCCCCGGGTGCGCGGGCGCCGGCCGACCCCGGCCAGTCGCTCGGTGACCTGATCAGCCACATCACCACGGACGTCGGACAACTCGTCCGCAACGAGATCGAGCTGGCCAAGGCCGAGATCAAGCAGGAAGCCGTCAAGGCCGGGAAAGCGTCCGGCATGCTCGCCGGTGCGGGCTACGCCGGCCATCTCGTGCTCCTGCTCGGCAGTCTGACACTGGTCTTCGCTTTGGGCAACGTCATGAACATCGCCTGGGCCGCGCTCCTGGTCACCGTCCTGTGGGCGGCCACCGGAGCAGTGCTCTACACCGCCGGGCGAAAGCGCCTCAAGGAAGTCCACCTCACCCCCGAGCAGACGCTGGCAACCGTCAAGGAGGACGCCGCATGGGCTCGACACCCGATCAGCTGAGAGAAGAGGTCGAAGCCCGGCGCGCACACCTCGCACACAACGTTGACCGCCTGGCCGACAAGATCACCCCCAGCAAGGTCGCACACCGCCGAGTGGACGCCGCCCAGCAGAAGATGACCGGTATCAAGGAGCGAGTGATGGGCACCGCACACGACACCGCCGACAGCGCCGCGGGAAGAGCCGCGCATCTGCGCGACGCCGCGACGGACACCGCCGCCGACATCGGCGACACCCTCCAGCAGGCGCCCGCCCGGATCCGCCGTGAGACCACGGGCAGTCCCCTGGCCGCCGGCATCATGGCCTTCGGCGCGGGACTTCTCACCGCGGCACTCCTACCCGGCAGCAGCGTCGAGAAGCAGGCCGGAGCCAAGCTTCGCGAGCACGCCGACGAGGTCCTCGACCCCGCCAAGCAGGTCGCCATGGACGCCGCCCACGACGTACGCGACGAGCTGCGAGAACCCGCCGCCCAGGCCCTGGACGTCGTCAAGTCCACCGCCCAGGACGCCGCCCAGACCAGCAAGGAGACCATCCAGGACGCCGGCCAACAGGCGGCCCGCGACCTCAGGACCACCGGCCAAAGGGCAGCACAGGACGTCAGCCGACCAGAGCGCACCGGCCCGTCGGGAGCCGACGCCTGAGTCCGGCAGGCCGTTGCACCGATTCCGACAGCCCGGCCGGGCGGGTCGCCGCCGATGCCACGTGGGCTGCGGCCGGAAGCGGCCTGCCTTCTGACCGAAGCAGGAGGGTCGACGTGCCCGACGCACTTGACGAGACCCGCCGGCGGGCGCGCTCTGCCGTCCGGCGGCGGGCCGACGCCTTGTGGAAGGTGGCGTGCGACCTGCATGCCGATCCGGAGTACGGCTTTGCGGAGCATCGGGCGGCCGCCCTGCTGACCGGTGAGCTGGAACGGGCCGGTTTCGAGGTGCGGAGAGGCGTTGCCGGGATGCCGACCGCCTTCACCGCCCGGTCGGGCCGGGGGAGGCCGGCCGTGGCCCTTCTGCTGGAGTACGACGCGCTGCCCGGGCTGGGCCATGCCTGCGGCCACAACCTCATCGCCGCAGCCGGTCTGGGGGCGGCGCTCGCCGCGCGCGCCGTGCTGGACGACACCGTGGGGGCGCTCTGGGCGGTGGGGACCCCGGCTGAGGAGGGCGGTGGCGGCAAAGTGCTGGAGGTCGAGGCAGGGGTCTTCGACAGCATCGACGCCGCGCTGATGTTCCATCCGGGCGTCCACGACTGGACGCATGCGGTGCTCACCGCACAGGAACAGCACCGGGTGACCTACCGCGGCCGCGCCGCTCACCCAACAGGCGACCCGAGCGCCGGTATCGACGCAGTGGCGGCGCTCGTCGAGCTGTTCAACGTCCTGTCGTCCGTCGGCCGCAGACTCCCCGCCGCCTCGCACATCCAAGGCATCGTCACGGCCGGAGGTACCGCGACCAACATCGTCCCCGATCTCGCCGAGGGCCGCTTCGGCCTCCGGGCCGCCACCAGCGGTGAACTCGACTCTCTCGCCGTCCAGTTGCGCACCTGTGCCAGCGGGGTCGCCGTCGCCACCGGCACCTCGGCGACCGTGGAGCGCATCGGTGTGCGCTACGAGCACTACCGGAACAGCGCGGTTCTGTCCGACCGGTTCGCCGCCCACCTGGCCGATGGAGGCACCGTCCTGACTCCCCCGCGCCCCGGCGTCCATCTGGGCTCCTCCGACATCGGGAACGTCAGCTCCCGCGTCCCGGCCATCCACCCGTTCGTCGCCGTCATGAACGAGAATGGTTCCGACCACACCCCCGAGTTCGCCGCCGCCGCGGTGTCACCCCGCGCGCGTGCGGTCCTGGTCCGCGTCACACAGGCCCTGGCCTGTACCGCCGTGGACGTCCTGCTCGATGAGGGCCTGCGGGACGCCGCGTGGGATGCCCACCCCTCGGGGCGGTGACGACGGCCGACGCCCCGCGGCCAGCGCACAAGATTCTCAGTCCTCGATGACGACGCGGATCGTCGCCAAATCCGGCTGTGCGGCGTCCGGGATGACCATGCCGGCCTGCACGCCGCTGGTGAGGTAGTCGATCACGGCGCCATCGAGGCGTTCGCCGGGAAGCGCGGCGGGAATTCCGGGCGGATAAGGGGTGATCATCTCGGCGGTGATCCTGCCTTCGGCCTTCGCCGGCTCGACCTGTTCGATGCGGCCGAAGAAGGCGTCGCGAGGCAGGAGCACCTGTTCCAGGCGCAGCCGGTCGGGCGGCGGTACGTGCACCGGTACCGCGGGTTTCAGGGCGTCCGCGTTCGCGACGAGGTCGGTGAGGGCGTGGTGGAGGACGTCTGTGGTGGTGCTGTCGTCGGCGTGGGTGAGTTGGGCGCTGATCCGGCGGTGGTCGCTGACGTGGAGGTTGATCTGGTGGTGGCTGCGCAGCCAGTCGGCGGCGCGGTAGCCGGTGGTTCCCAGGACGGAGATGTCGATGATGATCTGCAGCGGGTCCAGGTCGGCGGCGAGCCCCGGACCGCAGAAGTCGTCGCGGCCGTGGACGTGGAGGCCGTCGACGGTGTCGATCCGGTGGCGCAGGTCGTGGGCGAGGCCGAGCGCTGCGTCGTACAGGGCGCGCCCGTGCTGCACCATCTGACGGCGCCATCCGTCGAGCGCGGCGTAGATGAGGACGGAGGGGCTGGTGGTGCCGAGCAGGTCCTCGCACTGCTTGAGCGCAACGGGATCCACCAGGTCGCCCTGCTGGTGGAAGACGGAGCTCTGTTCGAGTCCTGAGCCCATCTTGTGGACGGAGGTGACGCAGACGTCGGCCCCCGCATCCATCGCCCAGGTGGGCAGCTCCGGGTGGAAGGGCAGATGGGCACCCCAGGCCTCGTCCACGATCAGCGGCTTCCCGCGGCGGTGGCAGACCTCCGCGATGGCCTCGAGGTCGCCGCAGGTGCCGTACGGCGTCGGGGTGGTCACCAGTGCTCCGGCGGCGTCGGGGTGCTCGCGCAGCGCTTCCTCGAAGGCGTCGGCGCCGGGCGGGTGGGCCAGGTGCAGGTCGGGGTCCCAGTGGGGCTCGATCCAGACGGGCCGGATGCCGGCCACGATCAGGCCGGCCACCACCGACTTGTGGGCGTCCCTCCCGACCAGGAGCTTTTGGTGCGGTCCGGCTACGGCGAGCATCGCCGCCTTCACCGACAAGGAGCTGCCGCAGGTGGACAGGAACGTGTGGTCGGCACCGACGGCCTCGGCCATCAGCTGCTGTGCGTGCTCGATCCAGCCGTGCGAGGAGGACCTGTCGTCGAGCCCCGCGGTCGCCAGGACGTCCGAGGTGAACACCCCGGCGCCCAGCACGGCCAGCACCCGGGGGTCGACGCCCCTTCCCTGCTTGTGCCCGGGCGGGGTGAACGGGGTCTGGGCATTGGCGTGGTACGCGGCGAGGGCCTCCAGTACGGGCGCCTGTGATTGGTCCATGTTCAGCGGCTGCCCCCTTGAGCGGCCCGGAAACGGTACATGGCGTGCGGTGCGTGGGGGTGCTCGGGCATGACCTGGCGAAGTGACGTGCGCATCTGTTCTGAGCGGGTTCAGGTGATGCGTTGGCGGGGGCGGTCGGTGCATCCCCGGCCTCGAGCGATCCGATCAAGGCGCCGCACGCCTAGCAGGAGAGGGGCGCTCCGGAACCAGCCCCGGCAGCAGGTCAGCGCCCCCACCGGTCCGGCGCCGTCCCGCCGCAGCTTTCGTGCTACGGCCACTGCGGCAAGACAAGAAGTGCCGACTGTCTGCCGCTGCGCTTTGCCGGGTCGAGAGCGTCGGGAACCTTGAGCGGGGTAGGCGAGCCCCGAGCCGCTACGTCCCTGGAGGTCCTCACCATGGGTGTCACCGCTGTCGGCCTCGGCCCGCGTTTGCCTCGACCGCGCGGCCCGCTGAGCGGGGATCTCGTCGCCCTGCTGACCACCGATCCCGAGACCGGAACCGTCACTCCCGTTCGCGCGTCGGTGGGCTCGCCATGGAGCGAGGACCATCAGCTCGCGCTGTACATCTGCTACGAACTGCACTATCGCTCATTCGCCGATGTGGACGCCCGATGGGAGTGGGATCCGAGGATCCTGGGCCTGCGCGCACAGCTGGAACGGCCCTTTCTGGAAGCGTTGCGGGCCGAGGTCGGCCCGGTGCCTCCGCTGGCGAGGCAGCTCCAGGAGCTCCTGACCGAGCCTTCGGACGGAGACGGCCTGTCCTACTTCCTGCTGCGCCGGGGCGAGCGGTGGCAGGCGCGCGAGTACCTGGCCCTGCGGTCCATCTACCACCTCAAGGAAGCCGACCCGCAGAGCTGGGTCATCCCCCGGCTGCACGGCGCGGCCCAGGCCGCCCTGGTGGCAGTCCAGTACGACGAGTACGGCGCCGGCCGGCCCGAGCACACTCATTCCCGGATGTTCGCGGAGATGATGGCCGACCTCGGTCTGAACTGCGGCTACGGCCACTACCTGGAGCACACACCGGCGGCCGCGCTGGCGGTCGTCAATCTGATGTCCCTGTTCGCCCTGCACCGGATGTACCGTGGCGCCCTCGTCGGACAGTTCGCCGGTGTAGAGATCACCTCCTCGCCTGGCTCCGCACGCCTGGCCGCCGCCCTGGAGCGGCTCGGGGCCGGTCCCGCGGGCACTCGCTTCTACCTGGAGCACATCGAGGCCGACGCCGTCCACGAACAGCTCATGCGTCACGGCGTCATCGACGCTCTCCTCGCCGATGAACCCGAGCTTCGGGAGGACGTCGCCTTCGGCCTCGCGGCCAGCACCTTGCTCGACAACCGTTTGGCCCACCACGCCCTCACCTGCTGGAAGCAGGGCCAGAGTGCTTTGCTCGACCCGCTGAACATCCCGGCGGCCGTCTGATCCACGCCTGGGCGCTCCTCCGTGCCCGCGCCCATGCCGGGGCGTCCCTGTGTCGGCCGAGGCCGGCAGTGTCGCGTCCCGTTCCCGTCTATTCCCTTTGCTCCGCCGGTGGAATTGAGCGACGACGGTGGCTGGTGTCGCAGAACGGGTATCGCCGGCTGCGCCGACAGACGCACAACGCCACCACCGGCCGTTCGCTCACCGTCACCGTGCCATCGGGGAGCACGATCTCGACCGGCCCACTCACCAGGACGGGCCCCACCTCACCGGGCATGACCACCCGCGCCGGCACGCCCGGTCGACTACTCGGGGCGGACACCGCGGATCACCGCCAACTCTTCGTGACGGACGCCGGGGGCGACGAGCCCCTGCTGCTCGAACCAGTGGGCGCGCGCCGACATGACGGGGCCGAACGGGATCCGCCGTCGAGCCACCACCTCGGTGCGCAGTCCTGCCTTGGTCAGGGCCCGGCAGCTCTCCCCGATTCCACATAGGGAGGAGTGCACCACCAGCAGAACCCCTCCTGGTGTGAGGGACCCGGGGGCGGTGTGGCAGATCCGGTCCAGGAGTGCCCGCCCGTCCGGCCCGGCGTCCCACGCCCGCGCCGGGCCGTGGGAGGGCAGGGTCGTCCCGTCGGCCGGCACGTAGGGCGGGTTGGACGCGATCAGGTCGAAATGTCGACCGTGCACCGGTTCCAGCAGGTCGCCCTGCCGCACGTGGATGTGCCGCCCGTTCAAGGCGCCGTTGATCCACGCCAGGGCCAGGGCTCGTCGGGAGATGTCGATCGCTGTGACCCGGGCACCGGTGCCGGCCGCCGCGAGGGCAACGACGCCCATGCCCGTTCCCAGGTCGAGCACCTCGTCACCCTCCCGGAGGCGCTCACGCCCCAGGCACTCGATCAGCAGATCACTGTCCTCTTGCGCACGGTAGACACCGGGTGTTCTCAGCAGCCGCATGCCTCGCGTCTGCCCGCCCGGCCCGTCCCGACACTCTCACGTCGGCCGGTGCCGCCCGGAAGGACCGCCGACCGCAGTGCTGCCCGTGCACCCGTCCGCGTCCAGGGCGCACGGCCCTGCCGACAGGACCCCACGGTCAGTGCGTCTCGCGGCGCTGCTTCATCTCGGCCTCGGCGATGTGGTGCCGACCGCCCGCCAAGGCCTCCCGGACGATCCGTTCGACCTCGACGAAGCTGCGGTGGTAGCCGTCGTCGTAGGCCTCGACGAGCTGGAAGGTCCACATGCCCGGGAGTACGTCGGCGCCTTGGACGTCGCGTGCCACCAGGTCGGCCTGCTCGCCGTGCCCCGCCTCCCGCAGTGCCTGGACGGCCTCGCCGACCCTCTTGTCCGCAGTCCCGGTCAGCTGGTGGAAGTCGTACAACCGGCCACGCGCCCGCGCCGTCGTCTCCAGTGCCTCGGAGAGCAGTCCCAGCGCCCGCACCGTGGCATCGTCCACCCCTGCCGGGCGGGTGTGCCGGCCGGCTCTGTCGTCGTCCATCATGCTGTCGTCCCTCCGACCTTCGGATCCGGTCATCGACGTGTCCCCCATGGCGGCTGCAGCCAGACCTGCCCGGGTACGGGTTGGGCCGCCCAGGCGGCCCGGATCCGCAGGGCATCCGGTGTGGCCGACCGGCCTCGCTTCGGCCTATCGGCCACTGGCGGGGTGAGTCGCTTCGAGGAGCCCGTCCACCACGCCCTCGAGGCCGGCCCGTTCCGCCCTCCAGGAGCGCTGGCGGTCGGCCCCGCCGCCCCGGGCGGCCAGCCGGCGCAGGAACGCGGTCACCAGGTCCAGGTCCCCGCCTTCCGCCAGGACCGGGCGCAGCTGGTTGGTGAGCCGTGCGGCTTGGTCGGCGAAGGGTGTGATCAGGCCGCTCCGGGCGTCCACGCCGCTGCCGCGCCAGCCGTCGCGGGCCGCGCGCCAGTAGGCTGCGCGCAGCAGTTCGCTGCTGCCTGGTAGGCCGGTGTCGCCGAGCTCGACCGCCCGTGCCGCGGTGACCACGAGTGCTCTGATCAGGGCTGTGAGCGCCACCGTGTCGTCGATGTCCGCCAGGACGTCCATCGCGCGGACCTCCAGGGTGGGCACAGACGGGTTGGGCCGGATGTCCCAGTACGGCATGCCGGCGTCCAGCATCGCCTCCGAGGCCGCCATCGCGGCCGCCAGCCGGTCGTGCTCGGCCGGTGATGCCGCGTAGGGCGGGGGCCCCAGGCATGGGAAGCGCAGGCGGATGACGGCCCGCCAGCTCGCGTAGCCGGTGTCCGTTCCGCAGTGGAAGGGCGAGTTGGCGCTCAACGCCACCAGCAGGGGGAGCCATGGCCGCAGGTGGTTGCCCGCCAGCACGGCCATGTCCCGGTCGGGAAGGTGCACGTGGGCGTGGAATGCGCTGATCGCGAAGTCGTCGAGCATGGCGCGGTACTGGGCCTTGCCGGCCAGGTAGCGGGGGTGATCACCAACGCCGACGGCCGTCCCGGGGGCGATGACCGGGGTGCCGGAGGCGCACAGCCGCAGGCCCTCCTGTTCGGCCGCCCGGGCGGTCGCCGTTCGCACCCGGGCCAGTTCGGCCCGCAGCTCGGCCATGGACGCGCACGGCGACGTCTTGACCTCGACCTGGGCCGTGGTGAACTCGCCGGAGACCAGGTCGCCGAGTGCGGCTGCCGCACGGGCCACCACCCGGGAGGCGGCGGGAACCAGTGCACGGGTTGCCGGGTCCACCAGAAAGTATTCCTCCTCCACCCCGACGGTGGGCAGTCGGCTCTCCAGCGTGGGCACATGTCCGGCACCGTGCCCTTCCTGATCACCGCTCACCGTGATTTGGCCTTCCCTCGGTCGGTGCCCTGTCTGTGTCCGGTCCGGGTTTTGCCGCGCGGGAAGGTGGCTGCACCGGTCGGCCGGCCCGTCCGCCTCGTGCACCCGCATGGGGACCTCGCGATCACCGGAGGGCCGGCAGACCGACGGCGGACTTCTTTCATGATGTCGCTACCGCCCCTCCGGCCAGGGGACCTACTTGGTGTCGGTCGACCCGGGTTCGGCCATCCTTCGGCGCGCTCCGGCTTTGAGGCTGTCGGGGAGGACTTTGTTCGCGAGTCCTTGGGCCTTGGTCTGGCCGATCCGGCGACGACTTTTGTCCTTGCCGGCCATGAGCGCTTCGAAGCCCTGCTTCGCGACCTGGGCGGGGTCGTCCTTGTCCTGTTGGCCGACCTTGGTGTCGTCCATGTCGGCACGGTGGAAGAAGTTGGTGTCGGTCGGCCCGGCATGAGCGCGGTGACGGTGACGCCGGTGTCCTTCAGCTCGTTCTGGAGAGCCTGAGCGAAGGACTGCAGGAAGGACTTGGATGCGTTGTAGACGGCCTGGAAGCCGGGCATCGTCGAGGCGATGGACGAGGTGATCAGGACCTGGCCGTCGTCACGCGCCGCCATGTCCCGCAGCAGCCGCTTCGCGAGATGAACGGTGGAGGTGATGTTGACGTCGATGATCTCGATCTCGT
>NZ_JAIZ01000373.1 GCF_000710465.2 Kitasatospora sp. MBT63
CAGGTCGGCGCGGCGTTCACCGGCCTGAACACCACGGGCGTCACCTACAACCCCACCGCGGGCCGATCCGACGGCACCCGCACCGTCCCCGTCCTCGGCTCGTCCCTGAACGGCACCTGGTGGACCCTGCCCACCGCGATGAACGCCGGCGAGACCCGTACCTTCACCATCACCGGCACCATCGCCACCACCATGAAGGGCAAAGCACCCACCGTCCTCGCCGGAGCCTCCACCACCACCCCCGAAACCAACCTCCCCGCCTACCTCAACAACA
>NZ_JAIZ01000374.1 GCF_000710465.2 Kitasatospora sp. MBT63
CGCTCCGAAAAGCGAATCCGGCCGCAATCCATAAAAGCGCGCACGACAATTCACGCCGGGCGCGAATGAGCGCACCCAGCCGAATGGGAAGTGGTGTTTCAAGGGATTGGCCGCTCCGGGACCGTCCGCGTAGACACGTGTCCGGTGCTCCCAGCCGAGCGACTAGGAAACACTACGCCCCCGGTGCGGCAGATGCAAACATCCGCCGACACGCCTGAGGGCCGCCCGGCGTCCGCGCGGCCGGGGGAACGGCGCGGCGGGCCGGGCGGCCCTCGGGTGCTGCTGATCAGGGGCTGATCAGCGGCTGATCAGGAGTTGGTGGGGAAGCCCAGGTTGATGCCGCCGTGCGACGGGTCGAGCCAGCGCTGGGTGACGACCTTGCCGCGGGTGAAGAACTGCACGCCGTCGGGGCCGTAGGCGTGGGCGTCGCCGAACAGCGAGGACTTCCAGCCGCCGAAGGAGTAGTAGGCCACCGGGACCGGGATCGGCACGTTGATGCCGACCATGCCGACCTCGATCTCGTTCTGGAATCGCCGGGCCGCGCCGCCGTCGTTGGTGAAGATCGCGGTGCCGTTGCCGTAGGGGTTGGAGTTGATCAGCTCCACGCCCTCCTCGTAGGAGGCGACCCGGACGACCGAGAGCACCGGGCCGAAGATCTCGTCGTTGTAGACGGACATGCCGGGCTTGACGTGGTCGAAGAGGGTCGGGCCGAGCCAGAAGCCGTCGGTGGTCGGGGCGCCGCTGACGTCCTCGGCGGCGATCGGGTGCTTTCGGCCGTCGACCGCCAGCTCGGCGCCGTCGGCGACACCGGACTCCACGTACGAGGTGACCTTGTCGCGGTGCTGGCCGGTGACCAGCGGGCCCATCTCGGAGTCGCCGTTGCAGCCGGGGCCGACCTTCAGGGTGGCCATCCGGGACTTGATCTTCTCGACCAGCTCGTCGCCGATCGGGTCGACCGCGACCAGGACGGAGACCGCCATGCAGCGCTCGCCGGCCGCGCCGAAGCCGGCGTTGATCGCGGCGTCGGCGCTGAGGTCCAGGTCGGCGTCGGGCAGCACCAGCATGTGGTTCTTCGCGCCGCCGAGGGCCTGCACGCGCTTGCCGTACCGGGTGCCGGTCTCGTAGACGTAGCGGGCGATCGGGGTCGAGCCGACGAAGCTGACGGACTTCACGTCCGGGTGCTCCAGCAGGCGGTCGACGGCGACCTTGTCGCCGTGCACGACGTTGAAGACGCCGTCCGGCAGGCCGGCCTCCTTCCACAGCTCGGCCAGGAAGTTGGCGGCGGACGGGTCCTTCTCGGACGGCTTGAGCACGACGGTGTTGCCGGTGGCGATGGCGATCGGGAAGAACCACATCGGCACCATGGCCGGGAAGTTGAACGGCGAGATGATCGCCACCGGGCCGAGCGGCTGGCGGATCGAGTAGACGTCGATGCCGGTGGAGGCCTGCTCGGTGAAGCCGCCCTTGCCGAGCTGGGCGATCCCGCAGGCGTACTCCACGACCTCCTGGCCGCGGGCCAGCTCGCCGAGGGCGTCCGAGTGCACCTTGCCGTGCTCGGCGACGATGATCGCGGCCAGCTCGTCCTTGCGGGCGTTGAACAGCTCGCGGAAGTTGAAGAGCACCTGGGTCCGCTTGGCCACCGAGGCCGTGCGCCACTCGGCGAAGGCCGCCGACGCGGCGGCCACGGCCTGGTCGACCTCGGCGATCTCCGCGAAGTCGACCTGTCCCGCGACCTGCCCGGTGGCCGGGTCGAAGATGTCGCCGCGCCGGGGCGCGGAGCCGGCGGTGGCGACGGGGGCGCCGCCGATCCAGTGGGTGATGTGCTTGCTCAAGGTCTTCTGCCTCCGAAGTCCGTACGGCGCAGCGCCGCCGGTACCGTGCCGGCACCACCCGGACGAGGGACCGGGCGGCGGGAACACGGGGCTCCCGCGCTCAGCATCCAGTCTGGTGACCGCCGGGGCCCGTCTCAACGAGCAGCGTGACGGGGAACGGAGATTCACCCTTACAGGTCGTCGGGGTCCCGTTCCTGCGGGCCGTCCGCCGCGGGGTCGGTCTCGGCCTGGTCGGTCTCCTCCAGGTAGGGGTCGTGCAGGCCGTCGGGGAGTTCGAGGGTCTCCATCAGGTCCAGGCGCAGGTCCTGGGCCCAGAGCTGGGCCCAGACCTGGGTCTGCGGGTGGCCCGGCCCGGACAGCTCGGCGGCGGCTTCGAGGCGGTCGGCGAGGACCGCGGGCTGGAAGTCCTCGTCCAGGGCGGCGGCCAGGGCGAGCAGCTCGCCCGGGCGGAAGCGGTCGGCGAGGGCGTGGACGGCTCGCAGGTCGGCGGGCAGGGCGCGGTCGCAGAGGTCGAGGACGGCGAGGCCCGCCGCGTCGGGCAGGGCGATCACCGGGACGGGCGCGTCCAGCAACAGGGGCGGGTGGCGCAGCGGTTCCCGGCGCAGTTCGATCGGGCCGCTCGCTGCGGTCAGCTGGATCCGCCGTGGGGTGCCGGGCTCCTCGCGGACGGTGTGTCCGGCGGCCCGGAGGGTCTCGGCGAGGCCGACGGCGAGTTCGGACAGCGGCGGTCCCTCCGCGGTGATCAGGACCAGGCCGGTCGGGCGGCCGGCGGGCAGGCCGTGGGCGTGCAGCGCCTCGGTGCCGGCCAGTGCGAGGGCGTGCCGCAGGCAGTACGGCTGCGCGGTCTCCAGCAGCCTGAGGTTCTCCTCGGTGAGCAGGCTCGGCGTCATGTCCCAACTCTCCCGTCCCGGGCAGGGCGGCGCAGCGGGTGTCCGGGGCGGACGCGTCCGGGTGGCCGGGTGCTTCCGGGTACCGGAGTGCCTCAGCCGGCCGAATGGCCGGCCGGGCGGTGGCTGTCGTCGGCGGCGTGCAGTCTCGGGCGGTGGCAGCGGGCCGCGGCGTCGTGCAGCGCGAGTTCGAGCAGGGCCGGGTCGACGAGGCGGCCGGAGCCGTCCGGGGGGACCAGCCAGTGCAGGGCGGGGCGTGGTCGGGCGGGGTGCGGGAGAGCCGTCCAGAGCCCGGGTCCGGCGACCTTGACGCCGGTGCCGAACCAGCGGGACGCGGTGCCGACGGGGACGAGGAATCCGGTCCGGCCGGTGTGGGCGAGGGCCGGGCCGCGGCCGGGGTTGCGGTGCAGGTCGTCGAGCCGGTGCAGGACGTCGAGGGCGGGCCGGCCGAGGGTGTCGGGGACGGAGAGCAGGTCCCAGCTGCGGCCGGCGGGGACCAGCAGGGTGGCGGCGGTGGACCGGGCCCAGTGCCGGTGGCTGTGGTCGGGGTCGGTGGTGGCGGTGGCGAGCCACCGGAGTGCGGCGTCGTGGGGGTTGCCGGGTGTCATGGTGTGTCCTCCGCTCGTGGCCTTCCCCCAAAGCCGGGTAGTTAAGGGATTTCCGCTGGTGGCAA
>NZ_JAIZ01000375.1:0-16710 GCF_000710465.2 Kitasatospora sp. MBT63
CGGTGACGGCCCCGCCGCCGCGGCCGCGTAGCGGCGGGCCAGCAGCGCGAACGCCCGGCGCAGCTCCGGCGGCCCGACCACCTCGATCTCCGCGTCGAACGCGCCGACGGCCGCCGCCAGACCCGCCCACGACCACGAGCCCAGGGTGAGCCGGCAGCGGTCCGGGCCGAGTTCCTCGACCAGCCCGTCACCGGCGTACCGGGACACCGTGGCCGCCGGCAGGCCGAGCACCACCTCACCGCGGCACGGCAGCGCACCGGAGCCGTCGGCACCCAGGAACCGGCCGGCCACGAACGCGGCCACCTCGCCCCCCGGCACCTCGCGCGGGGTGAAACGCGGCCCGGTCGGGGTGCGCGGCGCCATCCGGTCCGCCCGGAAGGTGCGCCAGTCCCCGCGGTCGAGGTCCCAGGCGACCAGGTACCACCGCCCTCCCCAGGTGACCAGATGGTGCGGCTCCACCCGGCGCGGCGCCCCACCGGAACCGCCCGCCGGGCCGGCGTAGTCGAACCGCAGCACCTCCCGGGCGTGGACGGCGGCGCCCACCGCCGCCAGCACACCGCCGTCGACCTCCGTCCCCGACCGGCCCCCCGGCCGCTCCACGGCCGTCACCCGGAGCGTGTCGATGCGGTGCCGCAGCCGCGCCGGCATCACCTGCCGCACCGTGTTCAGCGCACGGGCCGCGGCCTCCCCGATCCCCGCGCCGGAGGCGGCGGCGAGCTGCAGCGCCACCGCCAGGGCGACCGCCTGCTCGTCGTCGAACAGCAGCGGCGGCAGCTCGGCACCCGCGTCGAGCCGGTACCCGCCCTCCGGACCCTTGGTAGCCGCGATCGGATAGCCGAGCCCGCGCAGCCGGTCCACATCACGCCGCACGGTCCGCGCGCTGACCTCCAACCGCTCCGCCAGCAACGCCCCCGGCCAGTCCCGGCGCGCCTGGAGCAGGGAGAGCAGGGCGAGCAGTCGCGCTGAGGTCGTCGGCATGGACCCCATCCTGCCCCCGGTAGCGGCCAGAACCTGACCGCTACCCGTGCGAGTGTGGTCCCGTTCCCGTACGAGAGTGACCGGAGAGGCCCCGAGCACCATGACCGCGAGACAACCGAGGCCGGCACACCGGGCGAACCGACCCGACAGCGGCCGGAGGACCCGATGACCGTCCTCGGCACCCGGGCCCTCAACCGCGCGACGCTCGCCCGGCAACTGCTGCTCGAACCCGCCGACCTGCCGGTCCACGACGCCGTCGCACACCTCGGCGGCCTCCAGGCCCAGGAACCGCAGGAACCGTTCACCGGGCTCTGGTCACGGCTGCGCACCTTCGACCCGGCCGCCCTCTCGGAGCTGCTCACCGACCGCCGCGTGGTCCGCACCCACCTGATGCGCCGCACCGTCCACCTGCTCACCGCCGCCGACGCCCTCGCCTGGCGCTCCCGCCACGACGCCATGCTGCGTCAACGGGTCCTCGGCACCTACCGCCGTGAACTCGCCGGGGTCGACCTCGACGAACTCGCCGCCGCGGGCCGGGCCGTCCTCGCCGACGACCGGCCCCGCACGATGACCGAACTCGCCCGGGCCGTCGCCGACCGCTGGCCGGCCCCCGGACCGCGCCCACTCGGCGAAATGCTGGTCGCCGCCCTCGTCCCGATGGCCCAGCTGCCGCCCCGCGGCCTGTGGCGGACCAAGGGCGGAGTACGCAACCTCCCGCTCGCCGCCTGGCTCGGCCGCGAGATCGACCCGCCGTCCCAGGACCCCGCCGACCCCGTCGGCCAGGCCCTCGTCCGCCGCTACCTGGCCGCCTTCGGACCCGCCGCCTCGGCCGACCTGCGCGCCTGGTGCGGCCTGGCCGGACTGCCCGCCGCGGTCGCCGCGATCCGCGGCGACCTGGTCACCTTCCGCGACGAGCGCGGCCGGGAACTGCTCGACCTCCCCGACGCACCGCGCCCCGACCCCGACACCCCCGCCCCCGTACGGTTCCTCCCGGCGTTCGACAACGCGGTCCTCGGCTACCACGACCGCCGCCGGATCATCGACGACGCCCACCGCGGCCTCTCCGTCGCCGGGGAGCGCGTGGTCCTGGTCGACGGCCGGGTCGGCGCCACCTGGACCACCCGGGCAGGCACCGTCACCGTCACCCCGCTGCGCCGCCTCGCCCGGGCCGAACGCACCGCCGTCGCCGAACAGGGCCAGGCCCTGGCGTCGTTCCTGTCCGACGGCGACAGCGACCGGGCCGAGGTCACCGACCCCCCGGACTGAACGCCCCGGGCCCCGGCGGGCGGCTGGCCCGAACGGGCGGCGCGGGCCCGGCGGCCCGGCGTGTCCGACCGCCGGACCACCCGGCGTCCCTACGCTCGGCGGGATGAGCGGACCCGAGGAGCGAGAGCCCACCGAGACCGGCGGTCCCGCCCTCGACCGTCTACTGGCCCTGTCCGACGGCGTCTTCGCCATCGCCGCCACCCTGCTGGTGCTCGACGTCGCGATCCCGGCCGGCCTCTCCCCGGACGACTACCGGCAGGCGCTGCACGACATCCTGCCGCCGCTGGCGGCGTACGGGCTGAGCTTCCTGGTGATCGTCGAGTTCTGGCGCGGCCACCGGGAGATCTTCGAGTACGTCGGACGCCCCGACACCACCCTGACCAGGCTCGCCCTGCTGGAACTCGGCCTGGTCGCGCTGCTCCCCTTCCCGACCGCCCTGCTGTCCGAGTACGGCGACCAGTGGCAGTCGGTCGCCATCTACTCGGCCGGCGTCGCCGCCGTGGACGTCGTCCAACTCGCCATCGTGCTGCACCTGAAGGCACACCCGAGCATCCTGCGCACCGGGCTGCCCCGCCACGTCGTACGCGCGCTCGTCGTCGAACTCGTGGGAACGATCGTGGTCCTGACCGCCGTCGTCGTCATCTCCTACACCTTCACCTCCGCGACCAAGTGGCCCTGGCTCGCCCTGATCCCGCTGAAGGTCGCGGCCGGCCGCTACGGCCGGCCGGACGAGGAGAAGGGCTGACCGGACGAGCAGGGCTGACCGGCGAAAACCCCGGTGCGCGCCCCGCGACGGTGGGGGAGACTGCACCGATGGACACCACCCCGGCCGCGGAGCCGGTCGCCCGGGCGCTGGCGCTCGCGCACGCCGCCGACCCTTCGGACCCGGACCCGGACCAGGACGCATACCGGTCGCTGCTGCGGCAGGCCGCCGCCGACGGACCCGGATCCCTGACGCTCGGCCGGGAACTGATCCGCTCGCCCGACCCCGTCGACCGGGAGGCGGGCTGCGCCCTGCTCGGCCACGCGGGCGACCGGCACGAGGAGCTCCGCGCCGAGACGGCGACCGCCCTGATCGGCCTGGCGCGGCGGGAGAGCGGGAGCGGGGTCCTCGCCGCGCTGGCCCGCGCACTCGGCGGGACGGCGGACCGGCGCGCCGTCCCCGTCCTGGTCACCCTGGCCGGTCATCCCGACGCCGGGGTGCGGGAACAGGTCGCCGCCGCCTTCCCCGGGGTCGCCACCGGCCTGCCGGACGGCCCCGACACCGCCGCGCTCATCACACTGACCCGCGACCCGGACCCGCAGGTGCGCAACTGGGCGACCTTCAGCCTCGGCCTCCAGCTCGAGACCGACAGCCCGGCGATCCGGGCCGCCCTGTGGGAACGCACCCGTGACGAGGACCCGGACGCCCGCGAGGAGGGCATCCACGGCCTCGCCCGCAGGCACGACCCGCGCGCCGTTCCGCTCCTGCTGGAACTGCTCGGCCATCCCGACGGCGCCCACACCCTGACCTTCCACGCGGCCGCCGTGCTGGGCGCCCCCGAACTGCTGCCCGCGCTGCAGACGTACGACGCCGACGGCACCGGGGTCGACGACGCAGTGAACGCCTGCGACCCGGTGCGCCGCGCCCGGCTGGACGCCGCCGCCTGGGACCTGCTGTGCACACTCGACCGGCTCCGCCCCGACCTGCGCGCCGCGCTCCGGGCACCGCGCTTCGACCCCGGCCTGGAACTCACCCTCGGGTCCGCCCCCGAAACCCCGACCTACGACCTCGAAGCGCTCCTGCGCCGGGCCGCCGACGACCCCACCCGCGCCGCCGACCTGGTCGCCGCCGACCACCCACCGGACCCGGATCAGCGGAGCAGCTCCGCCAGCTGATCCGGGGCGCCGTCAGGCCGGGGGGCGTTCGTCCAGGACCTGCTGGAGCTTGCCGGTGCGTGGGTTGGTGACCAGCTCCGACCGCGGGACCCACTCGACCTGGAGGTGGTGGATGGCGCCCGACGCCACCTCGGCCGGGTAGAGCGGCCGGGCCGTGTACACCGCCTCGATCAGCCTGCCGCTCAGGTCGGCGGGCGGCTGCTCGGTGTACCCGAGGCGCAGGATCAGGCCGTCGCGGCCGTCCCAGCGCCGCTGCACCATCTGCATCCCGGCGATGAACCGGTCCGGATCGGCCTCGATGAGCACCGTACGGATGTCCTCGGTCGGCATCGCGACGGTGCCGACCCGGGCGCCCTCGACCGAGCGGCCGAGCAGCCGGAAGCGGCGGCACTCGGTGTCGAGCCACTCCGCGCGGTCCCCGGCGGGGTAGCGGATGATCGGCATCAGGGTGCGGAACAGGTTGGTGACCAGGACCCGGCCGGGCACCCCGGGGGTGGTGACGGGCTCACCGGTCACATCGTCGACGATCTCCACCATGGTGCGGTGGGGGAACGCCTCGTGCACCCGGACGTCGTCCCCGGGGACGGGCGCGGCGACCAGCCCCGCGTCCACCGAGGCGTAACCCAGCGACGAGACCGCCGCCTTGGGGAAGGCCCGGGACAGGATCGGCCGCAGGTCGGCGAAGAGCAGGTCGCCGCCGAACAGCAGCAACTCCACCGAGTCGGCGCTCTCACCGCGCCGCACCAGGCACTCCGCCACCGAGCTGAGCTTCATCGGCTCGCCCGCCAGCACGTGGACGCCGAAGCTCGCGATCAGGTCGGCGATGTAGTCGTCGGAGGCGGCGCCGCCGACCGGCAGCCGGACGTTGTCGACCGGCGCGTGGTGCAGCGCGTTCTCGACGTACAGGAACCCGCCGTACAGCTCGCCGGCGCAGAACAGGTTGGCCACCCGGTGGCCCGGCTTCAGCCCGGCCTGGACCAGGCCCGCGCCGAACGCGGTCACCGAGTCGGCGTGTTCGGTGCGCGACCAGGGCGAGAGCTTCGGCGCACCGGTGGTCCCGCCGGTCTTGTAGACGCCCGCGTCGGTCAGCGGCGCGGTCAGGACCTGGTTGTCCGGCCACCGGTTGGCGGCCCAGAACTCGGCCTGGTCGATGATGGGCAGTTCGGTGAGGTGCGAGACGGTCCGGGGTACGTCGCGGTACACCCGGGCGTAGAACGGCGAGTGGGTGCGGGCATGGTCGACCAGCTCCTGAAGCGGTTTCGCGGGCACTGCCTCTCCTTATCTGCCGTCGGTGCCGGGGGAGTCCAGCCGGTCGGGGTCGGGTCGTCCGATCCAGGTACGGGCGAGCGTCTGTACGGCCGAGCCGTCGCGGTCGGCCAGCTTGTGGTCCAGGTACTCGGCCGCCCACCCGTTGGCGGGGACCCGGAAACCGGGCCGCTCCGCGAGCAGGGTCCGCACCACGACCCCGGCGACCTCCGCCGCCGGCTGCCCCGCCGCCTCCCAGCCCTGGCCGCCCACCCAGGCGAGATAGTCGGCGAAGGTGTCGGCGTACGGGCCCGAGGCGGCCTGGATGGTCGCCCGGTTGATGTCGGGGAACACCCCGAACTCGGTGTCCGGTACGAAGCCCGGCACCACCAGCGACACCGTCACGCCGTGCGCCCCGGCGACCGGGGCCAGGCTCTCCATGAACCCCTCGACGGCGAACTTCGCCGCGCAGTAAGCCTCGTTGAACGGCTGGCCGACGACCCCGTGCACACTGCCGATGGTCACCAGCCGTCCCCGGGCGGCCCGCAGCAGCGGCATCGCGGCCCGGCTGACCGCGACCACACCGAAGAAGTTCACCTCCAGGTTGGCGCGCAGCGCCGCCATCGTCGACATCTCCATGGTGGGGTCGGAGTTGGAGACGCCGGCGTTGTTCACCACCGCGTCCAGCCGCCCGTACGCCCGCTCGACGCCCGCCACGCACTCCGTCACCGAGTCGGCGTCCGTGACGTCCAGCCGGCGCACGTCCAGCGTCACGCCCGCCCGGTCGGCGGCGGCGAGCAGCGCGTCCGCCCGGCCCGGATCCCGCACGGTCGCCACCGTGGTGAACCCGGCGCGTGCCGCGCGGACGGCGGTGGCCAGCCCGATGCCGGACGAGGTCCCGGTCACCAGGACCGTCCTGCCGGGGTCAGCCGTCATGACGCTGTCTCCGTCAGGGTCGGCTCGCTGCCCGGCCCGGCGGCGGTGACGTCCGCCCCGGCGGCCCGCTCCCGTCCGGCCGCGTCCAGCAGCGGCTGGAGCCCGGCGGCGGGCAGGAAGGAGAACGCCGCCAGCAGGGTGCCGCCGGCCATCACCACCCGCGCCGCGTCCAGCACCCCGAGCGGCCCGGTCAGCAGGGCCACCCCCACACCGCCGACCAGCGCCGCCAGCGGGATCACCCCCCAGGTCACGGTCCGGAACGCCGCGTGCATCACCCCCTGGTGGCGGGCCGACATCCGGGACTGCCGGATCGGCGCGCTGCACACATTGATGCAGGACATGAAGAAGCCGTAGCAGCCCATCGTCACCGCGATCACCGGCCCGGCGGGCAGCGCGGGCGCCGCCAGCACGCCGAGCCCGACCAGGCAGTGCAGCAGCAGCGCCCAGGCCATGGTCCGCCCGGTGCCCAGGCGCCCGCTGATCCGCGGCGCGACCAGCGCGCCGACCAGGGCGCCCGCCGCCGCCACCGACATGGCCGCACCGAACACCCCCGCCGACACCCCGAGGCCCCGGTACGCGAGGATCGGCAGCACCGTGACGAAGACCGGACCGCCGGAGTTGAGCGTCACCGCGGCCACCACCACCCGCCGCAGCACCGGATCGGCCCAGTTCAGCCGGAAACCCGCGGTCAGCCGCTCCCACACCGTGCCCTCGACGACCGTCCGCTCGCCCCAAGGCCGCATGGAGCGGAAGCACACCGCCGAGACCAGGTAGCTGGCCGCGTCCACCAGCAGCGCCGCCGCGCCGAGCACGCTGTAGAGGGCGGCCGCGATCGACGGCCCGGCCACCTCCGACACCGAGCCGCTGCCCTCCAACCGCGAGTAGGCGCTGACCAGTTGGTCCTCCTCCACCACGGCGGGGACGGCGACCAGATACCCGACGTTGAAGAAGATGGTGGCGCCGCTGATCACCGCCACGCAGCCGAACAGCAGCGGCGTGGAGAGCGCGTCCTGCCAGTACGCCAGCGGGATCAGCGCCACCGCCGCCAGCCGCACCAGGTCGCAGGTCAGCATCGTGCGCCGCTTGTCCCAGCGGTCGACCAGCACCCCGGCGACCGGGCCGAGCAGCGGAATGCCCAGGTACTGCGCCATCGCCACCACGCCGACCTGGAGGGCGCTGGCGTGCAGGGCGAAGATCATCAGGGTCGGCACCACGAACACGGTGACCCGGTCGCCGACCGTACTCACCGTCTGGCCCGCCCAGAACAGGTTGAACCCGCGGCCCAGGGAGGCCGGCCGGCGCAGCTTCACGACCCCTCCCTGACCACGAAGTCGGCCGTCTTCCCGGTCCGGTCGTTGCTGACCAGCGCGTCCACCGCGAGCACCCGGAAGGACTCCGGGTCGTGCAGGAAGGCGGTACTGAGGGTGAACGTCGCGGACAGCAGCTCCCGGCGCAGACCGTCGAGGTCCACCGCCGCACCCTGGCCGGTGAGCAGCAGGACGTCCACACCGCTCGCCCGCCCCTTGGCCTCGGTGATCAGGACCTGCGCCCGGGACACCCCGGGCTCCCGCTCCACCCGCGCGATGAGCTCGTTCACGTGCAGCCCGAGACCGCGGACCTGCACCACACTGTCGCGCCGCCCGAGCACCCGCATCGCGGCACCCGCCCGGCCGCACGGACAGGACGTCAACTCGCCCGCGTCGCCGGTCCGGTAACGCAGCACAGGGTTGAGCATGTCGGGGTTGAGCGTGGTGAAGTCCAGCAGGTCGCCCTCGCCGACGTGCACCAGCTGCTCGGGCAGCGGGTGGAAGGTGTCGGCCGGGCAGTCGGGCGTGTTGGTGCCGACCACCCAGGTCTCGGTGGAGCCGAACATGCCCCAGCGGCGCGCGTGCGGCGCGACCACCGCCATGTCCTGCTCCAGCTGCGGCTGCCACGCCTCGCCGAGCCACAGCACCTTGCGCAGCGCGGGCAGTTCCAGCCCGGCGGCCCGCGCCCGGGCGAACCACAGCCGCAGCACGCTGGGCGTCCCGCCGATCGCGGTCACCGAGCGGGCGGCGAAGAACGCCAGCCAGTCCTCGTACTCGTCGGCGGTGACCGAGCCCAGCGCGATGACCTGGCAGCCGGACCGGTCGGCCAGTCCCGCCGCCAGGAAGTGCGCGCCCCACATCCGGCCCGCGCCCCAGGCGTTGACGAACACGTCCGTGCGCTCCAGCGGCTGCCAGTGCGCGTACACCCCGGCCATGTAGAACCCGGTCGGCGCGTAGCCGACCTTCGGCGCGCCGGTGCTGCCGCCGCTCTGGAACAGCCAGGTGGCACCGGTCGCGGCCCGGGGTTCCAGGTGCGCCAGCGCGACGTTGAGGTCGTCCTTGGCCAGCGGCGGGAGCGCCGCGAGCCCGTCGAGCGTCAGCGGCCCGTCCAGGCCTTCGTAGCGCTGCGCCAACTCCGGTACGGTCCTCAGCAGTTCGAGGTTGCGCCGGGCGACGCCCAGCTGCGGTCCGGCCGCCTGCGGCGGCAGCGAGAACTGGTCCGTCATCTCGACTCCGTTCCTGGGGTGAGGGTGGCCGCGGTGCCGGCCGAGCCGTTGGCCAGCCACTTCGCGTGGGCGTCCCGGTAGGCGGCGAACCGCGCCCGGGTGATGTCGCGCTGCAGGGTACGGCCGGGGTCGTCGTAGTCCGGGGCGATCACCCCGTCCGGCTCCAGCTCGGAGAACCAGTACCGCTCGCCGTCGAACAGGAAGTCGACGCAGAAGAACGGGATCGGTAGTCGCTCGGCGAAGTACGCCGTCGCCGCGGCCAGTTCCGCCGGCACCGGCGGGAACTCCATGATCCCGCCACGGCTGGCGTTGGCCACCGGCGAGCCGGGCAGCGGGATCCGCTTCATCACCGCGTACGGCTTGCCGTCCACCACGTACACCCGGTAGTCGACCGTGCCGTCCCCCAGGTACGGCTGGACCACCAGCGTGGTGTCGCCGCCCTGCGCCAGACTGGCCAGCCCCCGGATGTCCTCCCGGCTGCGCGCCAGGTTGATCCCGCCGCCACCGCACCACCCCGACGGCTTCACGATCGCCGGGTACGTCATGTTCGCCAGCGCCGCCTCGTACAGGTGCTTGCCGACGTCGCGGCCGGTGCCGATCCGGACCGTGGGGATCGGCGGCACCGGGGAGCCGGCCAGGGCCAGCATGGTGGCCAGCTTGTCGTTGCCGACCAGCGAGACCTGTGGGGGGAACGGCAGGTAGAAACCGGCCTGTTCGAGCACGGCGTACAGCTCGTACTGGTTGAAGATGTCCATCGCCTGGTACGGCAGCGAGTACAGCGCCGTGACGAACAGCGTGTCGTCCGGGGAGACCTGCTCGCCGTCCACGTAGACCCGCGGGCGGGCAGGGTCCGTGGCATCCACCGTGACCGCGTCGGGCGCGTGCCGGGTCCAGGACATCCCCGACTCCTCGGCGACCTCCGCGTACAGGTCCCAGAAGAAGTCCTGCCACATCGCCGTCGCCCGGGTCGACTCCCGGTCGGGGAAGATCCAGCACATCCGGCGCAGCGGGCCGGGCCGCTGCGCCGGACCGGCGGGTTCACGCATCGTGGGTATGCTCATTGCGATCCTCACAGAGAAGCGGTCGACGGCCGGTCGGCGAGCCCGACGCCCGGTCCACGGAACTCCGCGACGACCACCCCCCGGCCGGTCGCGCGACAACACCGGCCCTACGGACCGACCCGCCGGGTGAGACCACGGGCGCGCGGCGGCCCGGCACTGGGCCGGCGCGTCACATCGGTGTCGGGGCTCATCCGGGTTCGGTTCTCCACCAGGGCTCGGGTGCGGCGCCGGACCGCTGACCGGCAGTGACGCACCGGCACGCTCCGGACGAGGAGAACTCTCGCAACGCCGGTGAGCCATGTCAATGGTTCGGAATCCGTAATGACTCTTCGTCAAATGACCGCACACGGAACCCAATCGGTGCACTTCTTGACCTGATCCGAAAGGGTGGACCGGGCCGCCCGACGACGGCATGATCGACCGGATGACGAGCGACGCCGCACGCGGCGCACCCCACCTCGCCGACCGCGCGCCCGGCGCCAGGACCGCCGGATCCGGATCGACGCCGATCACCCACGCCCCCGGCTCGACCCGGTGGAGCAGCAGCGCCTGCGAACCCGTGCCGCAGCCCACGTCGACGACCACGTCCCCGGACCGGGGAGCCACCTGCATCGTCAGCAGGCCGCGCCACGGACGTTCGCTCAGCAGGGCGGCCACGGGGTCGTAGCGGCGGGTGGGCGCGAAGCGGCCCGGCGCGGGAGTGGAGGCTCGTGCCGTCGTGCCCGAAGTCCCGGCCGGGCACCACCCGGCGGTCGTGAACGAACCGCTCGCCCGTCGGGGGCCGGCCCCGTCGTCAGGCGATCCGGCCGACCACGGCGCCGACCACTCCGAGCACGGCCACCGCCGCCGCGTTGGCGGTCGGGTAGAGGGCGAGGACGGCGACGAACTCACGGATGATGGCGCTCGGCCAGTAGTACGGCGCGGTGTGCGCCCCGAGCACCTGGCCGGGCAGGCCGGCCCGCCGCGCCAGCACGGCGGAGCGCAGCACGTGGAAGGTGCTGGTGACCACCACGCAGCGGTAGCCGGGACCGTGCTGCCGCTCCATCACCACGCGGCTGAACCGGAGGTTCTCCTCCGTGCTGACCGACCGGTCCTCCTGGGCGATCCGGCCCTCCGGGCACCCCAGCGCGGTCAGGTGGTCGGCCATCGCCTGCGACTCCGGCACCCGCTCGTCGTCACCCTTGCCACCGGAGACCAGCACGGCCGGCGGCCGGCCCCGGGCCGCCTGCACCTGGTACAGCCCCCAGGCCCGCTCCAGCCGTCCCGCCAGCAGCGGCGGTACCTGGTCCCCGTCGGTCAGCCCGGCGCCCAGGACGACCACGAAGTCGACGTCCCGGCGGGTGGTGAGGCGCCCGTACAGGAAGGCGTAGCCGAGGAAGCAGACGAACAGGAACCCGAAGTACCCGGCGACCAGCAGGGTGCCGCCCGCGACGGCGCGCAGCGCCGGGGAGTCGATGTGCACGGCGGCGAGCAGCAGGGCGAGCAGCGCGAGCAGGGTCAGGCCGAGCAGCAGCGGCAGCAGGTTGGCGAGCCGGCCGCCCTCGGTCCGGAGCATGGTGACGCCGTTGGCGAGCAGGAAGAGCGCCACCGCGAGCAGGCCGAGCCCCGCCGCTGCCGGGATCGCCGCCGAGGCGCTGTCCACCACGACGGCCGGGAGCCGGGCCAGTTCGCCCAGTACCCCCGCGGCCAGGAAGAGCACGGACAGCCCGAGCAGGACGGCGTTGCCGAACCGCCGCCGGTCGCGGCGCACCCCGACGGCGAAGACCACGAGGAACGCGACGGCCAGAGCGTAGGCGGGCATGCGCGCATCCTAGGCAGGTACGCGCGCCGCCGGCCGGTGCCGCGCCTCGGGTGGTCGGTCGCGTGTGCGTCGCAGGCGGCCGTCCACCACTCGGACAGGTCCGGGCTTTCCGTTATCCCGGCCGGCCCGGTGGATCTCCTTGGGTGACAGACGGTCACCGTGCCGGCCGCCGCGACGCGGCCGGTCCGCGGGCCGGTGCGCGATCCGAGCAGCTCGGACGAGTTCCTGGAGGGACAACGGTGGCACAGCCAGCCACGGCCACGCTCACGGATGCCGATCTCGCCGCCGGCATCCGGGCCGGCGGGGAACGGTACCTGCCGGCGGCCGAGGAGATCGCCCGCCGGCACTCGGACGCGCTCCTCGCCCGGACCCGGCCGTGGTGCCGTGGCGGCCGCAGCGCCAAGGAGCTCACGGACGAGGCCTTCGCCGAGGTGCTCGCGGCCGTCGCCGCCGGGGGCGGTCCGTCCCACGCCTGGCGGCCCCGGCTGGTGGAGACGGCCCGACGGCAGGCGGCGCAGTGGGCCGACACCGGGCGGGAGGCCGCCCTGTCGGCCGGGTTCGCGGCCTGGCTGCGGTCGCTGCCGCGGGTGGAACCGGCGTGCTCGGCGGCGGACGCGCTGGCCGCGGCCGAGGAGGCGTCGACACTGCTGCGGGCGTTCCGGGAGCTGTGGGAGCCGTGGCAGGCCGAGCTGTGGCGGTACCTGGAGCCGGCCGCCGAGCGTGAGGGGGACCGGCCGGCGGACGGGCTGGAGGCCGCCCCGGCCCCGGCCCCGCCGCCCGCGCGTGAGGCGCTCTTCGACGCGTACCAGCAGGTGTACGTGTCGCGGGCCTCCTCGCGGACCTGCCGCCAACTGGTCGCCAGGCTGGGCGACGCCGTGCGGCGGGACGTCATCGCCGCGGACGACGGCCTCGCGCACCACCTGTACGGGTGCGCCGCCTGTGCCGACGCCCGGACCGAGCTCGCAGCCATCCGCGACTGGGACCGCGACCCGCTCCGGCAGGGGCTGCTGCTGTGCACCGACGGCCCGTCGGCCGGCTCGGAGGCGGGGGCGGTGGCCGTGGTGGGGACCGCGGAGGGGCCGGACGCGACGGTGACCACCGTCCTTCCCCTGCCTGCGGACCTCGCCGGCCCTCCGGCGGCCGTCGCCGCCCGCCGGTCGCCCGTGCCGTCCCGTACGGCGGTCGGTGTCGTCCTCGTGGTGGCCGCGCTCGCGGGGATCGTCGCCGCGTCCACGGCATCGGACGACGTGCCGGACCGGGTGGCCGCCTCTCCCGCTCCGGCCGGGCCCGCTTCGCCCGTCGCACCGGTGAGCCCGTCGGTGTCGACGGTGCCGACCGCCACCCCGTCCCCGAGCACCCCGCCGTCGGCCGACGCCGCCGCCTCGGACGATGCCCCGACCGCGGCGACCGGCCCCGGCCCGACGGCCGCTTCGCGCAGCGCGTCGGCGGGTACGTCGGCGGGGACATCGGCCGGTACGTCGGGTGGGGGCGCACCGTCGCCGGGGCCGCTGCCGGGGGCGTTCCGCCTCATCGACGTAGCGGGCGGCCTCTGCGTGGGCAGCGTGGGCGACACCGCTACGGCGCTCGCCCTGCTGCCCTGCACCGGTGACCGGTCACAGGCCTGGCAGCGTCTGGCCGTGGGCAACGACCTCTACCAACTCCGCAACGCCGAGGATGGGTTGTGCCTCGACGGCACCAGCGGGTCGGGCAATGTGGTGGCGGTGGCGCTGCGGCCCTGCCGGCCGGCCGGGCAGTACCCGGAGCAGCTTTGGCGGTTCGCCGTGGACAGGACGCCGACCACCTTCCGGCTGTGGTTCGCCCCGCAGGTCGCCGGCAGCGACTACGGCTCGCACCTGCTCGGCCCGAAGGAATGGTCGGGGAGTGCGCCGCCGCCGGCCGGATCGCCCATCGTCCACCAGCCCAACTACTACAACGACGACGCCTTCGTCTTCACGACCGGCTGACCGGATTCGTCGACCGCCGTCGTCGACTGCCTTCGTTGCTTGCCGTCGTCGCCGGCCTTCGGGGTCGGGCAGCGAGGTGCTTCAATGTCCCCCATCGGATTGACAGTTGATCAGATGAAAGCAGGCACCGGGGATGCGGAAGTCGTACTACGCGGCGCACGTCTACATGATCCTGGGAGTCGTATCGGGGCTGTACTACCGGGAGTTCACCAAGGCCCACGACTTCACCGGCGACACCCAGCTGGCCCTCATGCACACCCACCTGCTCGCGCTCGGGATGCTGGGCTTCCTGATCGTCCTGGCGCTGGACAAGCAGTTCCAGCTCTCCGGCACGAAGCTGTTCACCTCCTTCTTCTGGTTCTACAACGCGGGCATCTCGGTCAGCGTCGCGATGATGTTCGTGCACGGCACCGAGACCGTGCTCGCCGACCCCGTCCCCGAGGCCGTACCGCTGATCGCCGGCCTGGGGCACATCCTGCTCACCGTCGGGCTGATCCTGCTGTTCGTCCTGCTCGGCAAGCGCCTCAAGGAGCCCGCCACGCCGGCCGCCGCGACCGGGCCGGAGCCCGCGCAGACCCCGGCCTGACCGGACCCGCCCGCCCTGCCGCGCCGCGGCCCGGGCCCCGGCGGGGCCAGGACCGTGCCCGATCCATGGGCGTGGTCGGGCGGTTACGCCGCGGGCGGTGCCTTGGGTGGTGGGGCGGGTGTCCGGGGGAGGCGGCTGTCGGTGGGGTCGAAGGACAGCAGGGCGGCCGACACCAGGAGGGCGGGCAGCACGGGTGCGGCCGGGTGGAGCCAGCGGAAGGCCGCGCCGGCGGCCGCCGCGCCGGTGATGAACTGGCCGACCACGGCGAGGTTGCCCGCCAGGAGGCGCCCCCGGCCGACGAACTCGGCGATGGTCGAGGTGAGCAGGCCGGTCAGGAAGGCGGTCGGGGAGCCGCCGCCTGCGGTGGCGCGGGCGCCGGCGTTCTGGCTGCCCATCGCCGCCGCCGTGAGGACCAGCAGCGTCGTGCGGCGGGCGGCGTCGGGGGCGCCGTCCGAATCCAGCCAGCCCGCGACCACGAGCCAGAGCAGCGCGGTTTCGAGGAGCAGCCCCCGCCTTCCGGAACCGGGGAGGCGGCCCCGGCCGGCGGCCAGCAGGGTGCCCACGGCGGCCCCGAAGACGTAACCCAGCAGCGTCGCGCCGACCGGGCGGGCCGCGCCGAAGTGCGCGGTGCCCACGTATACGCCCAGCAGGGCGGAGTTCGCGGTGACCACGCTGGTGAACACGCCACCCAGGGCGAGGAATCCGAACGCGTTCGCGGCGCCCGCGGCGAGCACCAGCAGGCAGCGCGTCACGGCGGCCCGCCGCCCCGGCGGCAGCCCGCGCGGGCGCGCCTGCTCGGCCGGCGTCATGCCGTTCGAGGGGCGGGATGCGGCGCCGTACCCGGCTGTTCGGGGCCGCTCCCGTCGGCCGTTGCCCCGGCCGGCGGGAACTTCCGTCTCGCAGCCATGGTGTCCGGCCCTCCGTTGTGTCAGGTGACCTACCAGAGATAGCGGGCCGGTCGGAGCGGTGGACGCAGCGCGCCGGTCGGGGCCCGGGAACGCCACTCGTTGAGCCGATCCGTTTCGACCCGGCCGCCGGTGCCGCTCCGGCGTTGTCGAGGATTGATCAAAAGTCTGAGCTTCTCTTGAGGCACGCGACCCTCGCACACTGCTTGACTGATCATCACAAGGCATTCGCACAAGGGGGATTCGTTCACACCATGTCCACGCCCATGACCCGTCGCATCGCCACCACCGTCGTCGCCGGACTGGCCACCGCCGCCCTGCTGGGCACCGGAACCGCCAACGCGTCGATCATCTCGAAGGACGGCCTGCGCATCGGGGCCTACCAGAACAGCCTCAGGAGCAGCACCGAGCCCGGCGCCGCCGAGACGCTCCAGCAGTTCGACGCGCTCTCCCACGACCAGCAGGTCAAGTACCTCGACTACACCGAGGACCCCGACAACCTGAAGGCCCTGCTGGAGGAGGCCGCCGACGCCCCCGCGCCCGGCACCACCGTCCACCAGCTGGTGAACCTCAAGGGCGGCGACGTCCAGATCGAGACCGACAGCGACGCCAAGTTCACGCCGGACCCGGACGCCGGCGACGCGGTCGCGGCCGGCGGCAAGCTGAGCAAGGGATGGTGGGAGACCACCTACACGGTGAAGCAGAAGATCTTCGGTGTCACCGTCACCAAGTTCAGCCTGTGGGTGGACTACTACACCAACGGATCGAAGATCACCAAGGTCGACCACGCCGACTGCGCCAAGCGGAACTTCAACGCCGCGGTCTCCATCAGCCACAGCGTCCCCAAGGCGTCGCTGTACGGCGGCGAGGCCAACGGCGAGGTGATCTGGGAGGGGTCGATCATCTACCGGGGCTTCGGCGTCGAGATCGACAAGCGCCACCACGTCACCGCCAACGCCTACGGCTTCAAGAGCGGTTACCTCAAGAACGTCTGATCCCGCCCCGACCGGGCCGGTGCCGCACGAATTCCCGTGCGGCACCGGCCCGCCGGCATCAGCGGGAGGTCAGCAGGCAGAACTCTCGGCCGTCGGGATCGGCCATCGCCACCCTGCCGACCCGGCCCGTACAGCCGTCGCCCGTAGCGCCGTCGCCCGTGCTGCCAGCGCCCGTACCGTCGTCGAGCAGGATCGCTCCGAGGCCGGTGAGGCGGTCGACCTCCGCCTGCGGGTCACCGCCGGCGGGTGTGACGAGGTCGAAGTGCAGGCGGCTGCGCCCGGCCTTCGGCATCAGGGGCGGGCCGCCCCAGGTGAGCTTCGGGCCGCCGAGCGGCGAGCGGATCGCGGTCTCCTGCTCCTGGTCCCAGACCAGCGGCCAACCGAGCGCCCGGTTCCAGAAGTACCCGACCTCCTGCGATCCGTCGCAGGCGAGCGCCCCGAGGAAGCCGCAGCCGGCGAGGAACTTGTTGCCCGGCGCGATGACGCAGAACTCGTTGCCCTCGAGGTCGGCGAGCACCACGTGCCCCTCCTCCGGGCGCTGACCGACGTCGATGTGCCGGGC
>NZ_JAIZ01000375.1:16817-26231 GCF_000710465.2 Kitasatospora sp. MBT63
CCGCGGAGGTGCTGGTCAGGTCGAAGTGCATGTGGTTCTGGACGGTCTTGCGCTCCTCGGACGGGAGGAAGCGGAGCCGGAACCCGGTGTCGTCGTCCGGCAGGACCGTGAGGCCGTCGGCGGGGGCGCCCGGGGAGTCGTCGGTCAGCTCGCGGCCCAGCAGGTCCGACCAGAAGCGGGCGAGACGGCGCGGGTCGTTCGCGTCGAAGCAGAGTGCGTGGAGGTGCGACGTCATCCCCGGACATCTCCGATCACAGGGGCCGTTGGGCAGGTGCTGGCAGGTGCTCGCTGGAGCCTGCCCAGACGGGGCCACGCGGTCAACTCATTAACGGTTCCGCTGCGGTGCACCGCCGAGCGGCGGCCGGTGCCCGGCTCGGGGGCCGACCGAGGGGCCCGTATGCTGGGCGGGTGACACCGAGATCCGAGCAGGGGCCAGTGCTGCGCGCGGACGCGGCGCGCAACCGGGCGCTGGTGTTGCGCATCGCCCGCGAGCAGCTGGCCGCCGGTGACGACTCGCTCCAGCTGAACGCCATCGCCAGGCTTGCCGGTGTCGGCGTGGGAACCGTGTACCGGCACTTCCCCAACCGTCACGCGCTGCTGGAGGCCCTGTCCGCGGAGCGGTTCCAGGAACTGGTCCTGGAGGCCAGGGCGGCCGCGGCCGACGAGGACGCCTTCGCGGGTCTGCGCCGCCTCCTGCGGTTCACCCTGGCCCGCGCCCTGGAGGACACCGGCTTCGCCGCCGTGCTCGAGTCCGCCAACGACGCCGAGGCGCACACCTCGGCGATGAAGGCCGAACTCGACGACGCGGTGGCCCGACTGCTCGACCGGGCCCGCCTGACCGGCGTGATCCGGCCCGGCCTGCGAGCCGGCGACGTCCGCCGGCTGCTGTGCGGCATCGAGCACGCGGTCCGCTCCGGCGACGACGACTCCGCCCGCGCCGGGGTCTACCTCGACATCCTGCTCGAAGGCCTGCGCCCCCCTCGCTGACCCCCCTCGCTGAACCCCCCTCGCTGAGCGCCGCTCCCCGATGAAGTCCCCTGCGTGCGGCGCCGGAGCAGGCCGCGGTCAGCTAAACGGATAGGTATCCGATTGTGCTAGCGTGCCCCCATCGAAACGGATTCGTATCCGCTTTCTGTGGATGCGGCGACGAAGGGCAGAGCCATGGAACAACGAGCGGTCATCACGGCGGGAACCGGCGGCATCGGCCTGGAGACCGCCATCGCCCTTGCCGAACGCGGGCTCGCCGTCACCGTGGTCGGCCGGGACGCCGGGCGCGGCGCCCGCGCGCTCGAACGGATCGCGGCCACCGCCACCGGCGCCGAACCCCGCTTCCTGGCCGCCGACCTCGCCTCGCTCGCCGAGGTCCGGGCCCTCGGCGCCCGGCTGGCCGCCGAAGGGCCGCTGAAGATCCTGGTCAACAACGTCGGTGCGATGTTCGCCGACCGGCAGCGGACCGTCGACGGCATCGAGGCGACCTTCGCCGTCAACCACCTCTCGCCGTACCTGCTGACCGAACTGCTGCTGGACCGGCTCCGGGCCGGCGGACCCAGCCGGATCGTCAACGTCAGCTCCGGCGCGATCCGGGTCGCCAAGCGCACCTTCGACGCCGTCGAACCGCCCGGCGGCTACTACGGCTTCCACTGGTACGGCCGCGCCAAGCTCGCCAACCTGGCCTACACCCTCGACCTGGCCGAGCGCCTGCGCGGCACCGGCGTCACCGTCTTCGCGGCCGACCCCGGCGGCGCCGCGACCGACATGACCAACGGCACCATGACCTCACCCAGGATCGTCTCCCCGGGGCTGCGCCTGCTGTGGCCCCTGGTCCGGCGGACCTTCGAACTCTCCACCGCCGGCCCCGCGTCCACCGCGGCCCGGCCGTCCGTCTTCGCCGCCACCGACCCGTCCCTCGACGGCCGGACCGGTCTGCTCATCGGCCCCGACGTCCGGCCCGTCCCCGCTTTCCGCGGCAGTACCGACCGCCGGACGGTCGACGACGTGCTGAGGCTCAGCCGCGAGCTGGCGCCCGTCCCGGCCACCGCGTGACCGCCTGAGCGGTCCCGGGCGCCCGTACGGCGGTTCGGGCGGACCGCTCCCGGTACGGTGCATCCCGTGACGGCGGAGACGGGTGCGGGTACGGATGCGGACGGGTGGGAGTCGCGGCACCGGGCCGCGTACGGGTGCGGCTCGTGGGAACGGGCCTGCGCTCAGGGCGCGGTACTGACCGCCTGGCACCAGGAGCAGGACCCGCTGGCCGGCGCCGCCACCCGACGGGGGCCGTCCGGCGCACCCGGTTCCCCGCCGAGCCGGCCGAAGTGGCCGAAGTGGCCGTGGGGGAGCGGCCCGCACACCGTGGCCCTGGTGTTCTGGCAGGCCGCGTACGAGGCCGGGATCCTGGTCGACCAGGTCCCCCTGGCCGACGCCGTCCGCCGCTGCGGCACCGGATCCGGCCCGCCGGCGGCCGGTCCGCTGCCCGAGGCCGGTCTCGGCGGCGGTGTCGGGTTCGGCAGCCCGGAGTCGGTCGCGGGCGTCGGGCCGATCCTGCGGGCCCACGCCACGGCCGATCTCCCACGCCCGCGCCCCGCCGGGACACGGCTGACACTCGGTCACCGGGTCCGCGAACTGCGGGCGACACCCGACTGGGACGGCGGCGACTGGCCGGCCGCCCTCGCCCGGGCCCGCCGGGCCATGCAGCGGGCGGACGACCTCCGGGAGCAGGGCATCCGGCACCCCACCGCCGCGGAACGGGCCTGCTGCGGACGGCTCCGGCTGGACCGGGCACCGGCCCGCGGACCCGCGACCTGGCGGGCACGGGCCTCCTACCTGGTGGACCTCGCCACCCGGCTGTCCGCCGCCGCCGACAGCCTGCCGGGCGACGACCGGGGCGAGCCGGGCCCGGCGGCCCAGGTGCTCGGAGCCGTGGCCGGTGCGTGCGCCCTGCTGTCCACCGCCGTCGAGGAGATCGACCACCTGTGGGCGGCCGAGCCGCAGGAACCGGCCGACCCGGCCGGCTGGGAACTGCTCCACGTACCGGGCCCGCTGCTCACCCAGACCGAGGAGACGGAGGACCTGGTCCAGGCGGCCTCCGTCTTCCTCTGGCTCCTCGCCTGCAGCTGAGGTACGGAGCCGGCCCCCGCCGGCCTAGCGGGTGCCGAGCCGGTGGGCGGTGCCCTCGGCGACGGCCCGGAGCTTGTCCGGGTTGGCGACGTTGTGGATGGTGGTGATGCGGCCCTCGGCGTCGAAGTCGAAGGTCACGGTGGCGATCACCCGGCCGCCGCCGCTGAACAGGATCCCGGGGCCGCCGTTGAGCTCGACCAGGGCGGCGTCCATGTCGGCCGGCTCGATGCCCTGGTAGGTGACGGTGCCGATGGCGGCGAACCAGCCCGCCACCGTGGCCGCGCCCACGACCGGGCGCATCGCCTGGCGGACCTTCCCGCCGCCGTCGGTCCACAGCGTGACGTCCGGGGACAGTACCTCCAGCAGGGCGTTGACGTCACCCCCGGTCGAGGCGGCGAAGAACCGCTCGGTGACGGCGCGTCGGCGCGCCCGGTCGGCGGTGAAGCGCGGACGGCGGGCCCGGACGTGCGCCCGCGCGCGGTGCGCCGCCTGCCGCACCGCGGCCTCGGACCGCTCCACCGCCTCGGCGATCTCCGCGTGCCGGAAGCCGAAGACCTCGTTGAGCACGAACACCGCGCGCTCCAGCGGGCTCAGCGTCTCCAGCACCACCAGCATCGCCATCGACACCGACTCGGCGTCCACGGCCGCGTCGGCCGCGTCCCCGCCGGTCAGCACCGGCTCCGGCAGCCACGGCCCCACATAGGTCTCCCGCTGGTGCCGGGTGGAGCGCAGCCGCTCCAGAGCCAGGTTCGACACGATCCGTGCCAGGTACGCCTTGGGGTCGGCCACCTGCGACCGGTCGGCGGCCGACCACTTGATCCAGGCGTCCTGGACCGCGTCCTCGGCATCGGCCGCGGTGCCGAGGATGCGGTAGGCCACCGAGAACAGCAGCGCACGGTGCTGGAGGAACACCTGCTGGCCGGGGTCGGCGGACGGCCGGGTCACCGCTGCCGCCCGACCCGGGTGAAGCGGCCGCCGCGCGGCCAGAGCGCGCCCGAGGCGGGCATCTTCCTCATCCGGCCGTACGTCGGCCAAGGTGCGGCGGTCACCACCTCTTTGTACCAAGCCGCCCGACGGCCGGTCAGGTGGACCCGGCGCGGGCTGTCGTCGGGCCGGGTGAACTGGACGACGGCGTCGTGCCGTCCGAGGCTCACCGGCGTGTGGTAGTACCCGAAACGGAACGGCCGGGGCCGCCGGCCGGCCAGCTCGCGCAGGATCGACACCGCCGCGTGCACACCGGTCGGCATGCCGCCCTGGCAGGTGCCGTGCATGACGCCGTAGTGCTGGCGGACGGCCGCCGCGTCGCCCACGGCGTACACCGCCGGGTGGGACACCGACCGCAGCGCCTCGTCGGTGACCACCCGGCCGCGTTCGTCGACGCCCAGCCCGGCGGCGGCCGCCAGCGGCGACACCCGGGTACCGCTGGTCCACAGGACCACGTCGGCGGGAACGCTCTCCCCGCCGGCCAGCTCGACCGCCCCCGGCAGGACCTTCACCACCTCGACGCCGCTGCGCGCCCGCACGCCCAGGCGGACCAGCGCGGCCCGCAGGTACGCCCCGGCCTTCGGGTTCATGGCTGCGCCCGGCTCGGTCCGGCCCAGCAGTACGACCCGCAGGCCCGGGTACTGTTCGGCGATCTCCGCGGCCGACTCGATGCCGGTGAGGCCGGTGCCGACCACCACCACCGTGCCGCGGCCGCTGCCGCTGCCGTTGCTGTTGCCGAGGTGTGCCAGCCGCCCGGCGAGTACCTCGGCGTCCTGCGCGCCGTTCAGCGTGTGGGCGTGCTCCTCGACGCCCGGTACCGAGGCGGTGTCGGCGACACCGCCCAGCCCGTACACCAGGGTGTCGTAGGGCAGCACGCGGTCGTCGTCGATCCGGACCGTCCTGGCGTCCGCGTCGACGGCCGTCACCCAGCCGCGTTCGAACCGTGCGCCGGTGCCGGCCAGCATCTCCGGGATGCTCAGGTGGGCGACCTGCTGCCCGGTGCCGGTCAGGTGCAGCCGCATCCGCTCGGTGAACCGTTCCCGGGCGTTCACCACGGTCACCTGCACGTCCGCCCGGCCCCGGGTCCGGGCCGCGAGCTGGACCGCCGCGGACATCCCTGCGTAGCCCGCGCCGAGGACCACCACCCGGTGCGCGGTCCTGGCCCCTGCGGTGCGTCGCTCGTTCATCGTTCCGCCTTCCTCCGCCTGCTGCTGATGACCACGGGATGGAAGATGCCGGGCCGTTCGTGACATCCGGCCGGTGTGACGTGCGACACAGGCTCGCCGGGCCGGGGCGCGGTGGGGCTCCCGGTCGGGGCCGGCGGTCAGGTCCGGGCTCGGTCGAGGAGGCGGGCCTGGTCGAGGAGGCGGGCGGCCAGGTCCTCGGCGGGCCCGGCCGCCGGGCCGCGGCGGCGGCGGGAGAGGGCCAGCCCCAGATGGCGGCACGGGCCCGGCCCGGCCAGCGGGAGGGCGACCAGCCCCGGGTGGCGGGTCAGGCCCAGTTCGGGGATCAGGGCGATACCGACGCCGGCGTGGACCAGCGACTGGGCGAAGTCGTAGTCCGTCGCGGTGCAGCAGATCTGCAGCTCGATGCCGGCCAGCTCGGCGTACCGGGTGACCTGGGCGGCCGACGCCCGGCAGCCGAGGATCCAGCGCTGGTCGGCGAGTTCGGCCAGGCGCGGCGGTCGCGACCCGGCGCGGAGCGCGGCCGGGTGGCGGCGGGGCAGGACGACGTGGAGCGGGTCCGCGCCGAGCGGCGTCCAGTCCAGGCCGGACCGGTCGCCCGGCCGGGCGGGCGGCGGGCCGTCGAAGTGGTACGCGAGGGCGAGGTCGGCCCGACCCTCGCGGACGGCCGGCAGGCTCTCCTCGGGCTCCGCCTCCAGGACCGTCAGCGCCACTTCGGGGTGGTCGGCGAGGAACCCGGCCAGTGCGGCGGGCAGCAGCCGGCGGCCGGCGCTCGCGAACGTGGCGACGGTGAGCGTCGTCCGTTCGGCGGTCAGGCGGTCCAGGCGCTGCTGGGTGTCGGCGAGTTCGGCGGCGATCGCGTCCGCGGCCTCGACCAGCAGCCGGCCCGCGTCCGTCAGCGTCACGCCACGGGTGGACCGTTCGACCGCGGGCACGCCGAGGCTCCGCTCCAACGCGGCGATCTGCTGCGATACGGCCGACGGTGTGCAGTGCAGCTCCTGCGCCGCCCGGTTGAAGCTGCCGTGCCGGGCGACCTCGCGCAGCACGGCCAGCCGCTGGACGTCGATCAACAGTTCTCCTTGCGATGGGGTGTGCCGATCGACACTACCGCTGTGGAACGGCCGGGCGCAGACTGATCACCGATGGCGCCGAGACGGGAACGAGGCTGTGCGATGGATGTGTGCGTGATCGGCGGGAGCCGCCACTTCGGGCGGAGGCTGATCGGGGACCTGCGGGACGCGGGGGCGGCCGTGACCGTCGTCAACCGGGGCTCGACGCCCGCGCCGCACGGCGTGACCCGGCTGATCGCCGACCGCGACGACGAGGGCGCGCTGCGCTCGGCGCTCGCCGGCCGGTCCTTCGACGTGGTCGTGGACCAGGTCTGCTACTCGCCGCTCCAAGCCGCCGTCGCCGCCCGGGTCTTCGCCGGGCGCACCCGGCGCTACGTCCTGACCTCCACGGTCGAGGTCTACGCAGGGCTCGGCCGGCCGGGCGCGGCGCCGCTCCCGGAGTCGGCCGTCGATCCGGCCGCCCGGCCGGTGGATCTGCAGCTGCCGTGGGCGGACGAGCGGTTCCGGGCGGAGCACTACGCCGAGGGAAAGCGTCAGGCGGAGGCGCTGCTCGCCCGGCAGGCGCCGTTCGAGGTCGCCGCCGTCCGCACCGCGCACGTCCTCGGCGGCGCCGACTTCACCGGGCGTCTGGCCCACTACGTGGAGCGGATCGGGCGCGGTCTGCCGGTGGTGGTGCACGCGGAGCCGCGGCCCGCGTCCTTCGTCCACGAGCCGGAGATCGCCCGCTTCCTGGCCTGGGCGGCCGCCGCGGACTTCACCGGCCCGGTCAACGCGGCCTCCCACGGGACCTTGGACGCCCGCGAGTTGGCCGCCGCGGTGGGGCGGGTGGTCGGTGCGGAGCCGGTGCTCGCGGTCGGGGCCGGCGAGGAGGTCTCGCCGTTCTCCTTCGACACCTGCTACCCGATGGACACCGGCCGCGCGACCCGCCTGGGCTTCCCGTTCTCGTCGGTCGCCGACTGGCTGCCACAGGTCATCGAGGAGGCCCGGGTGTGAGCAGGCCCGGGTGCGAGCAGGCCCGGGCCTGAGGCACGTCCCGGCGGCCCGTCCCCGGGGCCACCGGGGAACGGGCCGCCGCGACCGGCGGCGGCGGTCAGGACACCGCGGTCCAGGACTGGCCCGGGGCGGCCGTGTTGGCGGTGTTGGTCACCGCCCGTGAGCCGGCGCCGGGGCCGGCGGTGTCGAGCACCAGGCCGGTCGCGACGTTGGTGATGGTCAGTGCGCCGGTCGTGGTGGACTGGACGACCCGCCACTCCTGCCAGGGGTTGCCCGGCGAGTAGTCCAGCAGGTAGGCGCTGTTGCCCGGCGCGCTGCCCGCGGCGAGCACCGTGTGCACATGGGTGCCGGTGAAGCAGTTGTCACTGATCCGCACGGTGCCGTCCGGGTTGGCGGTGAAGGTCCACATCTCGGAGGTGTGGGTCGGCCACCAGGTGTTGACGTCCGCGGCCGAGCCCACCGGCGAGCTGCAGGTGCCCTCGACCTCCAGGACCTGGCCGCCGGTGCCGCCGGCGGACAGCGCGTGGTAGCGGCCGTCGCCGACCAGTGCGGCCGGGACGGTGGCGGGCAGCGGGGACAGCCGGTACAGGGCGGCGCCGTGCGGCGGCAGGTACGCGCTCAGAGTGCCGCCGCCCGCGGTGGTGACGTCGGCGCCGGCGCCGGTCCACAGCTCCTTCGCCGAGTAGCCGGGGCCGCCCGCGCCGATCGCCGACAGGCTGGTGGAGACCGTCCGGGCGGCGCCGCCGTCCTGGTTGAGCAGCAGGACGGCGAGGTCGCCGCCGGCCAGCTGGCGCCTGAGCACCACCGGGTCGGTGGCGCGGTTCGGCGGGCCGCCGACCAGGGTGGCGGGCTTGCCGAGCGGGTCCTGGTCGACCGCGATGACGTCGCGGTTCTTGTACACCGTGAGGGCGGAGTCCGAGATGCCGGTGGACCAGGTGTAGCCGTCCCGGTTCTGGACCGTCTGGGCGGCGGTGCGCAGGTCCGCGCCGGAGATCAGCGGTGACGCCATCATCGACAGCACCGACATCTCGGTGCGGGACTCGTCGTCGGTGAAGGGCTTGTGGCAGACGCAGGTGTCGGCGGGCGTGCCCCACAGCGCGTAGGCGTACTTCCAGCCGGTGAACATCATGTCCATGTCGTTCCAGCTGCCCGGGCGCACATTGGCCGGGTACTCCAGCGCGGTGCGCAGCTGGCCGTTGTACAGCACGCCGTCGATCTCGCTGTCGCGGTCGCCGCCGATCCGGCAGAGGTTGGCGACCTGCCCGCACCACACCCCGGTGGGGGCGTAGCCCGGGGCCTGGAAGGCGGGGGTGCCGGCGGCCCGGATGACCGGGTCGGTGCGGGCCGGGTCGTCGGCGGCCAGCAGGTACGGCACCCCGGAGTGCACGGGCTGGGCGGAGACGCTCAGCGTCACCCGCGGGCGCCCCTGGGCGGCGGAGGCGGCGTCGAGCTCGCGCTGGAAGGTCTGCACCCGGGCGTACATCGAGCGGGTGAGCTCCTTGCCCTCGCCCTGGGTCCAGTAGTTGTGGCCGTCCGGGCCGATGATCTGCGGGCCGTAGGGGCAGTCGTCGTACTTGACGTAGTCGACGCCCCAGGCGACGAAGTCGGCGGCGTCGGTGCTCTCGTGGCCGAGGCTGCCGGGGTGGCCCTGGCAGGTGGTGTAGGTGTCGGTGCTGTAGAGCCCGAACTTCATGCCCTTGGCGTGGGCGTACCGGGCCAGGTACTCGATGCCGTTGACGGTCCGTCCGTCGACGGTGCGGGACGGGAAGTTGCGCGGGTCGGGGATCAGGTGGCCGGTGGTCGGGTCGAGGCCGCCGCCGTCGGTGCCGCTGACCGGGTTGCCGGCGGCGTCGTAGAGCTGCATCGAGCCGTCGGGGTGGCGGACCAGGTCGGTGCTCTGGCCGGTGCGGTGCATCAGTGACCAGCCGTCGTCGATGGTGACGGTGTCGTAGCCGGCCGCGGCCAGGCCGTTGGCGGCCATGAAGTCGATGGTCTGCTCGACCTGCTGCTGGTCGACCTGGGTGCCGAGGGCGTTCCAGGAGTTCCAGCCCATCGGCGGGGTGAGGGCG
>NZ_JAIZ01000376.1 GCF_000710465.2 Kitasatospora sp. MBT63
GGTGGCCGAGCACCTGGCCGCTCCGGGGGCCGGCACCACGGCGCCCGCCGGGCCCGCCGCCGCGCCGACGGCCGGCGCGGACCTGGACCCGATCGCCGTCGTCGGTCTGAGCGGCCGCTGGCCGGGCGGCGCGGACAGCCCCGAGCAGCTGTGGGAGCTGCTGCGCTCCGGCCGGGACGCCATCGGCCCGTTCCCGGAGAACCGCGGCTGGGAGCTGGACGAGCTCTACGACCCGGACGGTGAGCGGCCCGGAACCTCCTACACCCGCCAGGGCGGCTTCCTGTACGACGCGGACACCTTCGACGCCGCCTTCTTCGGCCTCGGCCCGCGTGAGGCGGCCGCCACCGACCCGCAGCAGCGACTGCTGCTGGAGTCCGCCTGGGAGCTCACCGAGCGGGCCGGCATCCTTCCCGCCGCGCTGCGCGGCAGCCGGACCGGTGTCTTCGTCGGCGTCACTCCGCCGGAGTACGGGCCTCGGCTGCACCAGGCGGCCGACGGCTACGAGGGCCACGCGCTGACCGGCACCCACACCTCGGTGGCCTCCGGCCGGATCGCCTACGCGCTCGGCCTGGAGGGCCCGGCGATCACCGTGGACACCGCCTGCTCCTCCTCGCTGGTGGCGATCCACCTGGCCGCGCAGGCGCTGCGGTCCGGCGAGTGCGAGCTGGCTCTGGCCGGCGGGGCGACCGTGATGTCCGCGCCCGGCATGTTCACCGAGTTCAGCCGGCAGCACGGCCTGGCCGCCGACGGGCGGTGCAAGCCCTTCGCGGCCGCCGCCGACGGCACCGCCTGGGCCGAGGGGGTCGGCCTGGTGCTGCTGGAGCGGCTCTCCGACGCCCGTCGCAACGGCCACCGGGTGCTGGCGCTGGTGCGCGGCAGCGCGATCAACCAGGACGGCGCCTCCAACGGGCTGACCGCTCCGAACGGCCCCGCGCAGGAGCGGGTGATCCGGCAGGCACTGGCCGCCGCCGGACTGGCGCCCGGCGAGGTGGACGCGGTCGAGGCGCACGGCACCGGGACGGCGCTCGGCGACCCGATCGAGGCCCGCGCGCTGCTGGCCGTCTACGGGCAGGACCGCCCCGCCGAGCGGCCGCTGCTGCTCGGCTCGCTGAAGTCGAACATCGGTCACACCCAGGCCGCGGCCGGGGTGACCGGGGTGATCAAGCTGGTCCAGGCACTGGCGCACGGCGAGCTGCCTGGGACCCTGCACCTGGACGCGCCCTCGCCGCACGTGGACTGGAGCGCGGGCGCCGTGCGGGTGGTGGACCGCACGGTGCCCTGGCCCGGGTCCGGCCGCCCGCGCCGGGCTGCGGTCTCCGCCTTCGGGATCAGCGGCACCAACGCGCACCTGATCCTGGAGGCCGCACCCGAGCCGGTCACCGAGGCTGCTCCGCAGGCCGCGCCCGAGGGGGAAGGGCCGCTGCTGCTCTCCGCGCGGACCGAGGCCGCGCTGCGCGCCCAGGCCGAGCGCCTGCTGCCGGTGGCCGAGCGGGACACCGCCGGCCTCGGTCGCGCGCTGGCCGTCGGCCGCACGCAGTTCGAGCACCGGGCCGCGCTGTTCGGCGAGCCGCTGGCCGGGCTGCGTGCGCTGGCCGAGGGCGGCGAGGCCGCCGGCCTGCTGCGCGGCACCGCCGTGCCCGGCCCGAGGACTGCGGTGCTGTTCTCCGGACAGGGCAGCCAGCGCCCTGGCGCCGGGCGGGAACTGTACGCCGCCGAGCCGGTGTTCACCGCCACGGTGGACGAGATCGCGGAGCTGTTCGACGCCGAGCTCGCCGTGCCGCTGCGCGAGGTTCTGTTCGCCGAGCCGGGCAGCGCGAACGCCGCGCTGCTGGACGACACGGCGTACACCCAGCCGGCCCTGTTCACCCTGCACCTCGCCCTGTACCGGCTGGCCGAGTCCTACGGGGTCCGCCCCGACCAGCTGATCGGCCACTCGGTGGGCGAGTTGAGCGCGGCCCAGCTGGCCGGTGTGTTCTCCCTGCCGGACGCCGTGCGGCTGGTCGCCGCGCGCGGCCGGCTGATGTCGGCGCTGCCCGACGGGGGCGCGATGGCTGCCGTCCAGGCCACCGAGGCCGAGGCGCTGGCCGAACTCGTCCCCGGCGGCGCGGTCTCGATCGCCGCCGTCAACGGCCCCCGCTCGGTGGTGCTCTCCGGGGACGGCGCCGAGGTGCGCCGGCTCGCCGAGGCCTGGCGGGCCCGGGGCCGGCGCACCAAGCTGCTGCAGGTCGGCCGGGCCTTCCACTCCCCGCAGATGGATGCCGTGCTGGCGGATTTCCGGGCGGTCGCCGAAGGGCTGAGCTACGGTGTGCCGCGGCTGCCGGTGGTCTCCAACCTGACCGGAGCGCCTGCCACGGCCGAGGAGTTGGCCGACCCCGACTACTGGGTGCGGCACATCCGCGAGGCGGTCCGGTTCCATCAGGGGGTGCGCACCCTGGACTCCCTCGGGGTCACCGCCTACCTGGAGCTGGGCCCCGGGCCGGTGCTCACCGCGCTCGTCGCGGAGAGTCTGGAGGACGCGCAGGACGCGCAGGACGCGCAGGACGCGGCGGACGCGGCGGAGGGTGCGCCCGCCGAGCGGTCGCGCACGCTGGCCGCCGTACTGCGCGCGGACCGGCCGGAGCGGGTGAGCTTCACCGAGGCGCTGGCCCGCCTGCACCTGCACGGCGTCCCGGTGGACTGGCGGGCCGCCTTCCCGGCCGGCCCG
>NZ_JAIZ01000377.1 GCF_000710465.2 Kitasatospora sp. MBT63
CCGGCACCGGCTCGAGGCCGCCACCGGGCCGCCAGAGCGCCAGCGCGGACCCGGCGCCGCGGTCCAGCTGCAGGGCGACCCGCAGACCGGCCGGCCCGTCGGCGCTGCCGGGCGCCAGCGCGACCGGGTGCAGGAACACCCCCGACAGGTGCAGGCCGTCGGGGAAGCGCAGCGGATCGGTGCCGCCGATCACCCCCCAGCCGAGCCGGTCGGCGCCGGGCGCGTCGCTGCGCACCATGCCGAAGCGGGTGTCCGGGTCGAACAGCACCAGCCGGTCGTTGCTGCCCTCGCCGATCTCCAGCAGCGGGGTGGTCAGGCCGAGTTCGAGGTCGAGGACGACGGACTTCACGGTGGTGCCGGCGACCCGGTCCAGAGCGAGCAGCCGGCCGGTCCGGTCGAGCCAGACACCGCCGCCGTGCAGGCCGGGAAGTTCGGCGATCTGGGCGGGGGCGGTGCCGTCCGCGTGGACCAGCCAGACGGTGGTGACCGGGCGGGTGTCGGAGCCCAGCGCGACCGCGACCGGCCGCCCCGGCCCTGCGCCGGGCAGCGGCAGTACCCGCAGTCCGGGCAGCCGCAGCGCGGCGAGCTCCCGCTCCTCGGCGTACGGGCCGCCGGGCACCGCCGACAGCAGGACGAGGGCGTGCCGGTCGCCGTCGTGCCGGCAGGCCAGGACCCGGCCGTCCGGCAGCGCGACCAGCTGGGTGCGCAGGTGCTCCGAGCGGTTGCCCGGCAGCGGGAGGGCGGTCGGCTCGGCGGGGCCGTGGTCGGGCAGCCGCCAGCTCTCCGGGTACCAGCCGCCGTCGGGGCCGGCGGCCAGGCAGGCGGCGTGCGAGCCGTCGGCCGCGAAAGTGAAGCTCAGGCGGCGCAGGGCGTGGGCGGCACCGGTTCGGGCGGGGGTCTCGCTCACCGGGGGTCACCTCCGGTCGGCTTCCGGTCGTTCGGGGTGGGTGGGGGCAGTGGCCGCCGCTTGTGTGGCGGGCGGTGGTGTCGCGGCCGGCATCGACGTGGCGGTTGGCATCGACGTGGCGGTCGGCTGCGCTTCGGTGGCGAGGGCGGCGCGGACCCCGGCCAGCGGCAGGCGCCGTTCGGGCGCGCGTTCGCGCAGGGCGAGGACGACGGGGGCGAGCCGCCGGGCGGTGCCGCCCTCCCGGGCGGCGAGGGCGAGCCAGCGGGCGAGCCGCTCCTCGACCGGCCGGGCCTGCGGGAGGTCCTCCGGCAGCAGCGGGTCGTGGCCGGTGGCGAGCAGGAAGAGCAGGCCGCCGAGGGCGTACAGGTCGGCGGCCTGCTCGGTGCGGGCGATCCGCCGCAGGTGGTGGTGCTCGGGCGCGCGGTACCCCGGGGAGCCGGCGGAGCCGGCGACCGCGCCGGCCTCGGTGGCGAGCCGAAGGCCGACCAGGCGCAGCGCGCCGTCGGGCCGGACCATGACGTGCCCGGGGGAGAGGTCGCGCAGTACCAGCCGCTCGGCGTGCACGCGTTCGAGCAGGCCGGTGAGGGCCAGGGCCATCGGGCCGGCCTCGGCCCAGGGCACGTCGGCGCTGCCGTCCCGGCGGAGCCGGGCGGCGACCCAGCTGCCGAGCGGCCGGCCGGGGATGCGTTCCTGCACCAGGAAGAGCGAGTCGTCCTGTTCGATCAGTTCCAGCGGGCGGGGGGCGAGCTCCAGGCCGTCGAGCCGGCCGAGCAGCCGCGCCTCGTGCCTCAGCGCGGCCCGGGCGTCGGTGCCGGAGCGGCCCACCCCGGTCCGGGCGCGGGCCTGTCTGACCACCACGTCGGTGTCGGTGACGGTGTCCCGGCCGAGGAACACGCCGCCCGCGGCGCCGTTGCGCACCGCCGAGGTGAGGGCGTACCGGCCGCCCAGCAGTACCCCGCCCGGGCGCCGCCCGGCCACGGCGGGGCGGGCCGACCCCCTCCGCCCGGCCGACCCGTTCCGCCCGGCGGACCCCCTCCCCTCGACGGGGTCGACCGCCCACGGGGGTCTGCGGAAGCCCGCGGTGCGGGCGTCCTCGGCGGCGGCCCCGCCGGGTCCGGCCGGGATCGAGCGGTACGTGTCCCCGCTCCCCGGTTCGGCGTGGCCGGCGGTGGCGCCGAACCGGGGGTGCCCCCGGCGGCCGGGGGCGTAGGGCCGGTCCGGGAGCGCCACCGGGCCGGGCGGGCCGTGGGTGGCGTGGTGGAGTTCCTCGGCGGGCCGGCGGAATTGCGCGTCGTCGGCGGGCCGGGCCGGGCTGAATTCCCCGGCCGGGCCGCGGCCGCCGCTGCGGGAATTCAGCTCGTGGTGTTTCTCCCGGCCGGCGGCGAATTCGGCGGCGCAGGGGTCGGCGGCGGTGGCCGCGGCGACCGCGCCGGCCAGCTCGGCCGTGGCCTCGGCGGCCGGGCCGGTGTGCGGTCCCCAGCCCCGCGCGGGGAGGTCCCGGCCGAGCGGCCGGACCGTGCACCACGGGCCCTCGACGGCGGTCAGCCAGCCGCTGTCGTGGTCCTCCCCTGCCCCGGTGCCGGCCACGGCCGCCCGTACCAGCTCCACCAGCGTGCCGTCGCGGCCGGGCGGCCCGTCGTGGACCGGCCCGGGCCCCCCGGCCGGACGCAGCGGTGTGCCCTTCCCCATCCGCTTCACACCCCTTCGTCGCTGCCGGTCGGTCCTGGTGGATTCACGGGTGCCGCCTCCCGCTCCGCCGGTCCCGGCCCGGCGCCGGGCCGCCGTGAACGGCGCGGACCGGAGCGGAGTTCGGCAATTCGGCGGAGCGCCCCTTTTCCGACCCCCCTGGCCGGGGCAGCTCCCGTTTGCAGCACCGAAGTTACTTTCGGAAACGGGAGCCACTCAACGCCCCTCGGGTCACTTCACTCGTAAGGGTGATCTCGATTCGTTTTCGATTACGTGCGACCCCCGGCCTGTGGACCGCCGCGACCGCGTGGCACCCGGGCCGTCCGGCCGGGGAGGCGCCGATGCGCCCCGGCGCGCCGGTTGACGAGCAGCTGTACGGGTTGCCGGGACTGGGCCGGCTGCGCTTCGCGGTAGTCTCGACAGGTGCCGAAACTGTCCGACGTGATCACCGTGCTCGAAGAGGTCTACCCGCCGCGCTGGGCGGAGTCCTGGGACGCCGTCGGCCTGGTCTGCGGCGATCCCGGGGCCGAGGTGGAGCGCGTGCTGTTCGCGGTCGACCCGGTGCAGGCCGTCGTGGACGAGGCCGTGGAGTGGGGCGCCGACCTGATCGTCACGCACCACCCGCTCTACCTGCGCGGCACCACCAGCGTCGCCGCGACCACCTTCAAGGGCCGGGTGGTGCACACCCTGATCCGGGCCGGGATCGCTCTGCACGTCGCGCACACCAACGCCGACCACGCCGACCCCGGGGTCTCGGACGCCCTCGCCGACGCCGTCGGCCTGCGGGTCACCGGCCCGCTGGTGGCGGACCCGACCGACCCCGAGGGCCGCCGCGGCTCCGGCCGGATCGGCCTGCTGGAGCCGCCGCTGCCGCTCTCCGCGTTCGCGGCCCAGGTCGCCGCCGGCCTGCCGGCCACCGCCACCGGCGTGCGGGTGGCGGGCGACCCGGAGCGGATGATCGGCCGGGTCGCGGTCTGCGGCGGCTCCGGCGACAGCTTCCTGGCCGAGGCCCGGGCCGCCGGGGTGGACGCCTACCTCACCGCGGACCTGCGCCACCACCCCGTCTCGGAGGCCACCGAGGCCGCCCCGATCGCCCTGCTGGACGCCGCGCACTGGGCCACCGAGTGGCCCTGGCTGGGCCTCGCCGCCAGCGAACTGCTCACCGTCGCCAACCGCAACGGCTGGCTGCTGGAGGCCCGGGTCTCGGACCTGGTCACCGACCCGTGGACGGCGCACGCGCCGATGCCGTTCACCCCCTGACACCCCACGACGCGGCCCGCCCGCCGTCACCACCCGACCGCGTCGCCGGCTGACCGAACCCCAGCCGCCCGACTGACACCAGGAGCTCCCCGCTTGAACGCCGCGCCCGCCGACCAGATCCGCCTGCTCGACCTGCAGGCCATCGACTCCCGCCTCGACCAGCTGGCCCACCGGCGTCGCAGCCTGCCCGAGCACGCCGAGATCGACAAGGCCGGGGCCGACCACACCGCGCTCAAAGACCTGGTCGTCGCCGCCCAGGCCCAGCTCGGCGACACCACCCGCGAGCAGACCAAGGCCGAGGGCGACGTCGAGCAGGTCCGCGCCCGGGCCGCCCGCAACCAGCAGCGGATGGACTCCGGCGCTGTCACCTCCCCCCGGGACCTGGAGAACCTCCAGCACGAGACCGCCTCGCTGGCCAAGCGCCAGGGCGACCTGGAGGACGTGGTCCTGGAGGTCATGGAGCGCCTGGAGTCCGCCGAGACCCGGGTCACCGAGCTGACCGCCCGTCTGGAGCACGCCACGGTGGTGCTCAAGGAGGCCGAGGCCCGCCGCGACGCCTCCTTCGCCGAGATCGACGCCGAGGTGGCGAAGGTCCAGCGGGACCGCGAGGTGGTCGCCGCCGCCGTCCCCGCCGACCTGCTGAAGCTCTACACCCGGCTGCGCGAGCAACAGGGCGGCGTCGGCGCGGCCCGCCTCCACCAGCGCCGCTGCGAGGGCTGCCGGGTCGAGTTCGCGGTCTCCGACCTGAACGCGATCAAGGCCGAGCCGGCCGACGCGGTGCTGCGCTGCGACAACTGCGGACGGATCCTGGTCCGCACCGCGGACTCGGGCGCCTGACCCGGTGGCCCCCCGCAGACTGATCGTGGAGGCCGACGGCGGCTCCCGGGGCAACCCGGGACCGGCCGGCTACGGCGCGGTGGTCCGCGACGGCGACACCGGCCTGATCATCGCCGAGGCCGCCGAGTTCATCGGGCGGGCCACCAACAACGTCGCCGAGTACCGGGGCCTTATCGCCGGCCTGAAGGCCGCCCGCGCGATCGACCCGGACGCCGCCGTGGACGTCCGGATGGACTCCAAGCTGGTGGTCGAGCAGATGTCCGGGCGCTGGAAGATCAAGCACCCGGACATGCAGCCGCTCGCCGCCGAGGCGCGCACCGTCCTGCCGCGCGCCCAGGTCACCTACCGCTGGATCCCGCGCGAGCAGAACAAGGACGCCGACCGGCTGGCAAACGAGGCGATGGACGCGGGCCAGGCCGGCCGCCCGTGGGAGCCCGGGGCGCGCCCCGCGGCCTCGCCCGCGGTGACCGGGACGCCCCCGGTGGCCGAGGAGCCGCTCGCCGAGCCCGCCGCACCCAGGGCCGGCTGGGCCGCGCCCGCCGACCTCGGCACGCCGACCACCTTCGTGCTGCTGCGGCACGGCGAGACGCCGCTCACCCCGGAGAAGCGGTTCTCCGGCAGCGGCGGCAGCGACCCGGCGCTGTCCGAGAAGGGCCGCTGGCAGGCCGAGCGGGCCGCCGAGGCGCTGGCCGCCCGGGGCACCGTGCAGGCCGTGGTCTGCTCGCCGATGCAGCGCACCCGGCAGACCGCCCAGGCCGTCGCGGACCGGCTCGGCCTCGAGGTCCGGATCGAGGAAGGCCTGCGCGAGCTCGACTTCGGCGCCTGGGAGGGCCTGACCTTCGCCGAGGTCCAGCAGCGCTACCCGGCGGACCTCGACGCCTGGCTCGGCTCGGCCAAGGCGAAGCCCACCGGCAGCGCGGAGAGCTTCACCAACCTCACCCACCGCACGGGCGTCGCCCGCGACAAGATCCTCGCCCGCTACCCCGGGAAGACCGTGCTGGTGGTCTCGCACGTCAGCCCGATCAAGACCCTGGTCCGGCTGGCGCTCGGCGCCCCGCCCGACTCGGTGTACCGGATGGAACTGTCGGCCGCCTCGCTGTGCGCCGTCCAGTACTACTCCGACGGCAACGCCTCGGTGCGGCTGCTCAACGACACCGCCCACCTGCGCTGACGGGTGCGGGCCGACCCGGCCCCACCCGCCGGTGCCCGGCCGTCAGTGGATCTCCGCCACCACGACGTCCAGCTGCCACGGCCGGCGCGCGGTGCCCTGCGCGGACACCTCCACCCGGTGGCCCAGCTGCGCCAGCGCGTCCACCAGCTCGCCCGGCGAACCGGGCTCCAGCCCGGCCGTCAGCAGGTCGCGCACCAGCCGGCCCTTGGTCGCCTTGTTGAAGTGGCTCACCACCGAGCGCTTCAGCTCGCCGTCCACCTCGCGCTCGTGCAGCACCCGCACGGTCGCGGTCCGGGCGGCCACCTCACCGGCCGGCTTCCACGCCGCCGCGTACGCCGAACTGCGCAGGTCCAGCACCAGCCCGTCCGCGACCTCGGGGATCGCGCCGGCCAACGCGCCCCGCCAGTACGCTCCGAGCGCCCCCAGCGGCGGCAGCTTCACCCCCATCGCACAGCGGTACGGCGGGATCCGGTCACCGATCCGCACCGCGCCCCACAGCCCCGAGAACACCAGCAGCGACCGCTCGGCCCGCGCGTACGCCGCCTCGTCCAGCTTCGCCAGCCCCAGGTTGTCGAAGAGCACCCCGGTGTACACCTCACCGGCCGGCAGCGTGCCGGCCGCCGGCAGCCCGGCGTTGCGGGCCACCTCACCGCGCAGCCCCACGCTCAGGCCCAGCACCTCGCGGGCCGCTTCCTCGTCACCGGCGCACAGCTCCACCAGCGCCGCCAGCACGGCCGCCCGCGCCCCGGTCAGCCCGGGCAGTGACAGCGCACCGAGCTCGACCGGCGCCCCGGCCACCGAAGCGGCCTTCCCCTCCGACGGCGGCAGCAGGACCAGCACGGCGACACCCCTCAACAGTTTGTGGCAGCGAACC
>NZ_JAIZ01000378.1 GCF_000710465.2 Kitasatospora sp. MBT63
GCGCCGCCCCCGCCCCCAGCACCACGCACAGCGGCGCGTAGTACCGGCGGTCCAGCCGTACGAAACGCGCCGACCGCCGGATCCGGCCACGGCCGAACAGCACCGGCCCGGCCACCCCGCGCACCAGCAGCACCCCCGCGACGGTCGCGCTGCCCGCCCGCGGCAGCCCGCCGGCCGCACCGGCCCCCGGCACCACCCCGGCCTGCCGCCCCACCAGCCAGGACGCCGCACCGAGCAGACCCGCCACCCCCGCACACATCACCGGTGTCGGCGTCCGGTCCTCGGTCACCCCCACCACCGCGTCCGCGAACTCCGCCCGGCTCTCCAGCGGCCACGGCGAGCGCATCCACACCACGTGCAGCGCGCCGACCGCCGCCAGGGCGCCCCCGACCACCGCCCCGACACCCCGTACCACCGCCGGAGCGGCCGGTTCCCTCTGCGTCACGTCAATCCCCCTTCGCCACAACCACCTTACGAGCCGTTCCAACGCGCCCACCGGCCGCCCCGGCCGTACGCTGCGACCATGCCGCGTCGACACCTGAGGGTCCGAGCCGCCGAAACCGCGCGGATCAACACCGAACTCGCCGAGCTGCGCAGCCGGCTGGAGGTCCGCGCCGAGTGGCCCGCCGAGGTGCTGGCCGAGGCCGAGCGGACCGCCTCCCTCCCCCGGCTGCCCGAACTCGACGCGACCGACCTGGAACTCTTCACCCTCGACCCGCCCGGCTCGCTCGACCTCGACCAGGCCATGCACCTGGCCCGCCGCGGCACCGGCTACCGGGTCCACTACGCCATCGCCGACGTGGCCGCCTTCGTCACCCCCGGCGGCGCCGTCGACATCGAGGCCCACCGCCGCATCCAGACCTACTACTTCCCCGACCTCAACATCCCGCTGCACCCCGCCCGGCTCTCCGAGGGCGCCGCCAGCCTGCTGCCCGGCGAACGGCGCCCCGCCCTGCTCTGGCAGCTCGACCTCGACGCTGACGGCGCCGTCCTGCTCGCCGACGTCCGCCGCGCCCAGGTCCGCTCCCGCCGCCGGCTCGACTACGCAGGGGTCCAACAGGCCGTCGACAGCGGTACCGCCGACCCCCAGCTCGCCCTGCTCGGCGAGATCGGCAGCCTCCGGGAGGCCCGCGAGCGCGACCGCGGCGGCGTCAGCCTGCCGCTGCCCGAACAGGAGGTGGAGACCGCCGACGGCGGCTACCGCCTGGTCTACCGCGCACCCCGCCCCGCCGACGCCTGGAACGCCCAGATCTCCCTGCTCACCGGCATGGCCGCGGCCGACCTCATGCTGGACGCCGGCATCGGCCTGCTGCGCACCCTGCCCGCCGCGCCCGCCTCCGCCTACGCCCGACTGCGCCGGGTGGCGGCTGCCCTGCACGTCGAGTGGCCCGACCGGATGCCCTACCCGGAACTGATCCGCTCGCTCGACCCGGCCAGGACCGCCGACGCCGCCTTCCTCAACGAGTGCACCGGCCTGCTGCGCGGAGCCGGCTACCACGCCTTCGACGCCGCCAAGGGCGTCCGGCCGCCCGCCGACCCCGGCCACGCCGCGCTCGCCGCGCCGTACGCGCACTGCACCGCCCCGCTGCGCCGGCTCGGCGACCGCTACGCGCAGGAGATCTGTGTGGCCGTGGCGGCCGGGGCCGACGTGCCGGACTGGGTCCGGGAGTCGCTGACCGCCGTCCCCGGGCTGATGGAGAGCGGCGACCGGCGCGCCCGGGAGCTGGAACGGGCCTGCGTGGACCTGGTCGAGGCCGAGCTGCTGCGCGGCCGGGTGGGGGAGGACTTCGAGGCGGTGGTGATCGACGTCGACGAGCGCCGGCCGGAGAGCGGCACCGTCCAACTGCGCGAGCCGGCGGTGGTGGCCAAGTGCGAGGGGTCGCTGCGGCTGCCGCTCGGGGAGCGCATCCTGGTCCGGCTCACCACCGCGGACCCGGTCACCCGGACCGTCCGCTTCGCCCCGGCCTGATCGGCCCGCCGTTACGGGCCGAGTGGTCCGCCGCTGCGCGGGGCCGTTGCGGCCCGGCCCGGTGGCATGATCAATGGGGTGAGCGCACAGACCCCCGCGAGCGCCCGGACCCCCGCGCCGGACCGGCGGCGCCGCGTCCTGATCCTGTCGATCTGCTGCCTGAGCCTGTTCATCGTGGGCCTGGACAACACCGTGGTCAACATCGCGCTGCCGTCCATCCAGCAGGACCTGCACGCCCCGACCTCCGGCCTGCAGTGGATCATCGACGCGTACACCCTGGTGCTCGCCTCCCTGCTGATCCTCTCCGGCTCGGTCGCGGACCGGGTCGGACGGCGGCGGATCTTCCTCACCGGGCTGGTGGTCTTCGTCCTCGGCTCGCTGCTGTGCAGCCTCGCGCCGGGGCTCGGCTGGCTGATCGCGTTCCGGGCGGTGCAGGCCGTCGGCGGATCGATGCTCAACCCGGTCGCCATGGGCATCATCACCAACACCTTCACCGACCGGCGCGAACGGGCCCAGGCGATCGGCGTCTGGGGCGGCGTGGTCGGCATCAGCATGGCGCTCGGCCCGCTGATCGGCGGCGGCCTGGTGGAGAGCGCCGGCTGGCAGTCGATCTTCCTGATCAACATCCCGGTCGGGCTGGCCGCCTTCCTGCTCACCTGGCGCTACGTCCCGGAGTCCCGGGCACCCCGGCCGCGCCGCTTCGACCTGGTCGGGCAGGTGCTGATGGTGCTGCTGCTCGGGGCCGGGACCGCCGTCATCATCGAGGGGCCCGGCTTCGGCTGGACCTCGCCCGTCATCCTGCTGCTCGGCTCGGTCGCGCTCACCGCGCTGGTGGTCTTCCCGCTGTGGGAGCGCCGGGTCGCCGAACCGCTGATCGACCCCCGGTTCTTCGCCAGCGTCCCGTTCACCGGCGCCACCGTCACCGCCGTCTGCGCCTTCGCCTCGCTCGGCGGCTTCCTCTTCCTCAACACGCTCTACCTCCAGGACGTCCGCGGCTACAGCCCGGTCGAAGCCGGCCTGTGGACGCTGCCGATGGCCGGGCTGACCCTGGTCTGCGCACCGATCTCCGGGCGGATCGTGGGCCGGCGCGGGCCGCGCCTGCCGCTGCTGGTGGCGGGGGCGGCGATGGCCGCGAGCGGCGTGCTGCTCACCGGGCTGGCCGACGACTCCCCGGCGGGCCTGCTGATCGGCGCGTACGCGCTGTTCGGGCTCGGCTTCGGCCTGGTCAACGCGCCCATCACCAACGCGGCGGTGTCCGGGATGCCGCTGGCCCAGGCCGGGGTGGCCGCGGCCGTCGCCTCCACCAGCCGGCAGATCGGGCAGTCGCTGGGCGTTGCGGTGCTCGGGACCGTGGTCACCGCCGCGGCCGCGGCCGGGTCGCCCGGGTTCACCGAGGCCAGCCACCGCGGCTGGTGGATCGTGGCCGGCCTCGGCGTGGTGATCCTGCTGGTCGGCCTGGTCTCCACCACGCCGTGGGCGGCCGGCACGGCGGCCCGGGTGGCCGACCGGCTCGACCCGCCACCGCGGGTGCCCGTCCAGGGCGGCCACCGCGAACCGCTACGATGACCAGTACGGCGGACGAGCCGGCCGGGCGGCCGCGTCGGGCACCTTCGGGGGCCCGCCGAGGAACGTCCGGGCTCCACAGAGCAGGGTGGTGGGTAACGCCCACCCGGGGTGACCCGCGGGACAGTGCCACAGAAAACAGACCGCCGGCGGCTTCGGCCGCAGGTAAGGGTGAAACGGTGGTGTAAGAGACCACCAGCGACCGAGGTGACTCGGCCGGCTAGGTAAACCCCACTCGGAGCAAGGTCAAGATCGGTGCCCTCGGGCACCGTGCGCGGATGTTCGAGGGCTGCTCGCCCGAGTCCGCGGGTAGACCGCACGAGGCTGCCGGCAACGGCAGCCCTAGATGGATGGCCGCCTCCCCGGGCCGCGCAAGCACCCCGGGAGACAGAACCCGGCGTACAGGCCGGCTCCATCCGCCGTACCAGGGGCTTTGCCCCCGGAAGGGCCTCTGACCTGCGTCGGAGGCCCTTTCCGATCTTTCGGGGGCTTGCCGTGTTAGGCGCCAAAACGTCCCTCGAAAGTCCCTCGGACAGAGCTGAAAGTCCCTGAAAAGTCCCTAGAGACGATCTTGAACTGGTCCGGCGTGGGACGTGTGATGCACCGGCGAGAGAGGCTGCGCGAGCTGTCGGAGTGCTGGGCGCGGGTTCGCCCCCTGGAAGTTCTCTCGGCGCGGGACAGCGCATCGGTCCGTTTCGAGATTGGTCGGATTGGTCAGGAGCTGTTACTTCATCACTTCGCGCAACTACCATTGGTCGTGGTGGGGTACCGGTGCGTGTCATGGGCGGTGCGGGTCCCCGCCGGGTGGACCCCTGACTGTGCCCCGTAGGGCCTTGGGCGGCCGCATACGGATACACGGGCCGAGAGGGCTGTAGCGAGGGAATGGGCACGATCGCCAGCGACTACGAGATCGCCGCTCCAGACGCGGCCGGCATGGTTGCCTCCCTGAGTTCCCTGGGATATTCGCTGGAGGCGGCGGTCGCCGACCTGGTCGACAACAGCATCTCCGCCACGGCCACGGAGGTGGACATCCACTTCACATGGGCCGGACGGGACTCGTGGGTTGCGGTCGTCGACGACGGTCGTGGCATGGCCGAGGATCAGTTGATAACGGCCATGACCGTGGCGGCCCGGGGCACAAGGACCGTGCGGGACGCAGGCGACCTCGGTAGGTTCGGTGTGGGCCTCAAGTCCGCCTCCTTCTCGCAGGCCCGACAGCTCACGGTTGCCACTGCCACCAAGGGCGAGTGGCACGTCCGAACCTGGGACCTCGACATTGTCGAGGAGTCCGGCCAGTGGCTTCTTCGCCGTGGCGCGGACGAGGAGTCGCTCGAGATCATCCGGCTTCTCAGGGGACAGGCAGACCATGGCACTGTGGTCCTTTGGCGCCGGCTCAGGGGCTTCCACGACCACGGTGTCGACGCGGCCGACGAGAAGCTGCAGCAGCAGTTCTACAGTGACGCCAGACGGGTCGAGGCACACCTTGGGATGGTGTTCGCGCGGTTTCTAGTCGGCTCGGCACGTCGGACCATGCGTGTGCTGGGTACCCCCGTCGATCCCTGGGATCCCTTCATGGGAACCCACCCGTCCGTGCAGAGGCTGCCGGTGGAGCACCTGCCCCTCGGCGACCAGCGGGTGAGGGTGGAGGCCTTCGTCCTTCCCGGTCCGGAGCGGCTCTCCGAGGGTGCCCGCGAGTCGGGTGCAGGTCCAGGAGGGTGGCTCGGACAGCAGGGCTTCTACGTGTACCGGCGTGACCGGCTCATAGTTGCCGGCGACTGGCTCGGGATCTCCGGTATGCGTCGAGAGGAGCGGTACAACCTGGCGCGCATCGCTGTCGACGTCCCAGCTGAGACGGACACCGACTGGAGTGTCGACGTGCGAAAGGCCAGTGTGACGCCGCCTGTTGCTGTTCGGCGTCACCTGAGGAGGATCGCCGCCCAGGCGCGCACGCGTGCGTCCGACATGCTCCGTCACAGGGGACGCGTCACCGCGCGTACGCACGGCGACCCGTTGCTCTACGCCTGGACCGTCAGACGGGACGACGGCCAGGTGAGCTGCCGGATCAACCGCAGCCACCCGTTGGTAAGTCAACTGCTTCGTTCCGGCGGTGACTTCGCTCCCGCCGTACGTGCGCTGGTACGGCTTCTGGAGGAGACGGTCCCGGTCACAGCCCTCCGTGCGGTACACGAGACGGACACCGAGGACGATCCCGTTCCGTTCGGGGGTGGCGCCGTGGCACCGCCGGAAGCCGTCGAGGTTGCTGAGCAGATCTTCAACGCGCTTGTGTCCCAAGGAAGGTCACCGGCTGCAGCGCGGGAGAGGATCGCCGCGATGCCCCCGTTCGACCAGATGACCGGATTCTGGAAAGGCTGACGCCCAGTTGTCAGTGGCAGATCCTACGCTTCTCCCCACCAGTTCCGGCACATCGGAGGCAGCTCGTGAGCACCACTCCTGACGACACGTTCGCCATGGCGCGGCGCCTCGCGCTCGCGATGCTTCCCGTGGACCGGCAAGCAACCCCGGACGAGGTCACCACGGCCGTCAACATGGTCATGAGCATCATCGCTGCCCAGGGGAAGGCCCTCGACAGAGAGCAGTTCACGAGGGACATCCAGGAGATGGTCGCTGTCTACCAGGACTCCTCCTCCGGTCTTCGCGACGACACTGGCCACGTGGTATGGCTCCCGGACGCGAAGAACGACAGGAACTGGGACTTCTGGGAGCGTTACCGGCTGTACCTGGAGGACGGCCGCAACACGCCGCGGCGTGTTGTGTGGCAGCTCGATGAGAGCACCGACGAGGTCCTGGCCGAGCTCGAGGATCCGCTGCGTGAGGGGTCCTGGCGTCGTTCCGGGCTCGTCATCGGACAGGTCCAGTCCGGCAAGACCGGACACTACATCGGACTTGCGGCCAAGGCGGTGGACGCGGGCTACCGGCTGATCGTGGTCCTGGCCGGCATCCACAACGACCTGCGCAGCCAGACCCAACTGCGACTCGACGAGGGTCTTCTGGGGTACGACACCCAACACCTGATGCGTTCCGACGAGGGGGCGGCCAGGAGCAGGCGGATGGGCGCAGGAGCCATGTCCCATGCCAAACAGCTCGTCAGTGCCTCCCTGACGACTAGTGCGGAGAAGGGTGACTTCGACCGCAGGACCGCCCAGCGCGAGAGCCTTCCGATCGGCAGCTTCCCGGTCGTTCTGGTCATCAAGAAAAACCGGAAGATCATCGACAACCTGTGCGACTGGGTGACAAAGACTCACGGGAACCCCGACGAGAACGGTCGGAACATCGTCCGGAACGTGCCGCTCTTCGTTATCGACGACGAGGCGGACAACGCGTCGATCAACACCTCCAAGGATCCTGACACCGACCCGTCGAAGGTCAACGAGGCCATCCGAAAGCTGGTCAACAGCTTCGACAAGGCTTCCTACGTCGGCTACACGGCCACTCCGTTCGCAAACATCTACATCGATCCCGAGGCCAACCACGACCACCTCGGTCCCGACCTCTTCCCCAACGGCTTCATCCGTACCCTTCGGGCCCCCTCGAACTACCTGGGTCCCGAGAGGGTGTTCGGCCTTCGGGGCGACGACCCCGAGGACGAGGACGTCGAGCCTCTGCCGCTCGTCCGGGAAGTCGCCGATGCCGATGCCTGGATCCCCGACAAGCACAAGTCCAGCTGTGTGCCGTCCGACGACCTCCCGGCGTCCCTGCGGAGGGCTGTTCAGTCCTTCGTGCTCTCGTGCGCCGCGCGTCGCGTCCGTGGGCAGCTGACGGAGCACAACTCCATGCTGGTCCACGTGACCCGGTTCCAGGCGGTCCAGGAGCTTGTCCGTGCTCAGATTCGCGACTATGTCAGCCTGCTTCAGGACAGCCTTCGTGACCGCCACGGAGGCTCCGCCGCGGCTCGTCTGCAGGATTTCAGGGCGCTCTGGGAGGCGGACTACGTCGACACGACTGCGTACTTCCCGGCGGACGAGGCGAAGAGGATCAGTTGGGATGATGTGTCGGCACAGCTTCTGCCAGCATTGAGAAAGATCGAAGTTCGTGCCGTAAACGGGGCCTCCCGCGATGCTCTCGACTACTACGAGAACAGGAGGAAGGGACTCTCCGTCATTGCTATCGGCGGCGAGAAGCTCTCGCGCGGGCTCACCCTGGAGGGGCTCACCGTCAGCTACTACCTTCGAGCTTCGAAGACCTACGACACTCTGTTGCAGATGGGGCGCTGGTTCGGTTACCGGCCGGGCCACGAGGACCTCTGCCGGCTCTACACGACAGAGAGCCTCAGGCGTGCGTACGTGGAGATCACCGCGGCCACCGACGAACTCCGTCGCGAGGTTGAGGAGATGGCGGCACTCGGACTGACTCCCAGCCAGTTCGGTCTGAAGGTCAGAGCCTCCTCACTCGGTCTTGGAGTGACTGCAACGAACAAGATGCGGCAGGGCACGAAGGTGATGCTCAGCTTCTCGGGGGAGGGCCCGGAGACAACCAGCTTCGACCTTTCGGAGAAGGTCGTCGAGAGCAACTTCCAGGCGCTCAAGGCATTTGTGACCGCCCTTGACGCAAGTCACTCCTCGGGCGCTCCGAAGCGTGGCGGCGGAGTGGTCTGGAGGGGTGTCTCGCCTGAGATGGTGGCCTCGGGCTTCTTCGACACGTATGTCGCGGACCGAGCGTCCTGGCGGGTCAGGCCCGCGTTCATCGCCGAGTACGTGCGCCGCTGCATGGCGGTTGGCGAACTCGGCAGCTGGACCGTCCGCCTGGTGGGTAACGAGGCCGCGAAGCCCACGGACCTGGCTGGCCACGGGATCGGCCTGATCGTCCGCAGAGCTCCAAAGAACCTGCCGAAGACAAGAGGACGGCACACGATCCGCCGTGTGCTGAGCCCGCCAGACGAGTTGGAGGACCTCAACCCGGCCCAGATCGAGGAAGCGAAGGCCGACACTTTGAGGGCGGCCAAGGGCAGGAAGAACTCGAAGGGAGAACCGCTTGATCCGCAGACTCCCAGCGGCCCGATCCTCCGAGCCAAGAGACATGTCGACCAGGCGCTGCTGCTGATCTACCCCATGGTGCCGCCGGAGGGCAGCGGCCTCGATGAGGGCACCCCCCTGGTCGGCTTCAAGGTGAGCCTTCCCGTGTCGCAGAACAGCAAGAAGACCGAGTACGTGGTGAACAGCATCTGGCGTCGTGAGGACATCCTGATCGACGAGGACGAGGATGAGGACGAGGACGACGAGTGACCGTCACTGAGGAGGACTGGCTCGCGCTCGAGAACGCCCCGCTGACGGCGTCGGGCCGTTCGACCCGCCGTATCCATGCCGGGTCGCCCCACGACATCTTCATCTCGGTTGCGCATCCCAGTCGGCGTCGGATGCTGTTCCTCCAGACCGACGCGTTCGCTGCCGAGGGCATAGTTCGCTCCCTCGGGCGCCTTCCACAGACGGCGGGTCTCGAGTTGGCCCTCACGGCGGTTTCGCGCCAGCAGTACGAGCTCCAAGTGGTGTTGACCGCGGACGACCTCCGTGAGGTGTTCACACCGCTCGTCACCGACATCGCGGAGGCTGCAAAGGACAAGCTCAGCAGCCTTGAGGCGCTTGTCGCAGTGGTCAACAGGTTCGACCACTGGCAGAACCTTCTCCGGTCCATCGGTCGGGAGGGCCTTGGAGCCGAGGCGAGGCGTGGCCTCTTCGGTGAACTCCTCGTGCTCAGGGATCTGTTGTTGGGCGCCGTCTCCCCGCATACGGCTGTCGAGTCATGGGTGGGGCCGACGTCAGCCGACCAGGACTTCCAGCTTTCCGGCACCGCCGTGGAGGTCAAGACAACGAGTGCCAAGGCCACGGGCACGGTACGCATCGCGAGCGAACGGCAGCTCGACGACACCGGACTTACCGCCATGGCCCTGGCACTCGTGGTCGTTGACGAGCGGCGGGGAGGGCTTGGGCAGAGTCTCAACGGCATTGTTGACGAGATCCGGGATCTCCTGGCGAGTTCCTCCGCAAGACGCGCCCTCGACGGCCTTCTCGTTCGGGCTGGCTATCTACCCGTCCATCGCGACGTGTACGACGAGCCCCGCTACACCCTGCGTGACCTTCGGTTCTGGAGGGTGACTGGTTCCTTCCCGCGGATCGTCGAGTCAGCGCTGCCCGAAGGCGTGAGCAACTGCGTCTACGACGTCCAGCTCTCCGGGCTGGACGACCTCCGACTGACCCAGGCCGAGGTCAAGGACCTGATCAGGGAGAAGAATGACTGAGCTCGACCAGGCCGCCTACGCCCACCAGGTTGTGGCTGACGTCCTCGCCACAGCAGAGGCTGAGCGAACCACCACGCCCGAGGCGTTCACGCGGGGAGTGTTGGAGGAGCTCGAGCGGGCGGGACTCGTCTCGAACTTCTACACGGCCTACCACAAGACCCATGGTCTGGAGGTTCACGGCTACGGCATCCCGGACAACGTCGGCGGCCTGGACCTCTTCATCACGGAGTTTCGACAGGGCTCACTGCAGGACAAGATCACCAAGGCGCAGGTCGATGCTCGTTTCAGGCGTCTCACCACCTTCCTGCGACGTTGCCAGGGCGGTCTGCAACAGCACATCGACCAGTCGTCGGACGTCTATGACATGTGTGACGCTGTGGGCAAGGCACTGACCGACGCGAGCCAGATTCGTCTCTTTCTGCTCACCAACTGCCTCAGCACGTCGCCAGCGCCGACGCCGAGTGATTACGACGGCATACCTGTCGTCCACGAGGTGTGGGACCTGGCACGCCTCCACCGGCAGGCGACGTCCGGGGTCCTCAGCGAGCCGATCGTGGTGGACTTCGACCCGCCGCTCCCGTGCCTCTCGGCGCCCAGCACGGAGGCCGACTACTCGGTCGCTCTCTGCGTCCTCGACGGCGACACCCTTGCAGACCTGTACGCCGTACACGGCGCGCGACTGCTGGAGCTCAACGTACGCTCCTTCCTCCAGGCGCGCGGCGGCGTGAACAAGGGGATCCGGGAGACCCTGCTCCACTCTCCAAGCCGTTTCCTTGCATACAACAACGGTGTCACCGCGACGGCCTCCAAGGTCGAGTTCGTCACGGGTACCGATGGCCGGCATGTTGGCGTTTCCCGGATTCATGGCTTCCAGATCGTCAACGGCGGCCAGACAACGGCCTCCCTCCACCACGCCAAGAAGAATGACAGGGCTGACCTGTCGGATGTACGTGTCCAGATGAAGCTGTCGGAGGTGTCCCCCGACAGGCTCATGGAGATCGTTCCGCTGATCTCGCAGTACTCCAACACCCAGAATCGGGTGACCCTCGTCGACTTCAGCTCCAACGACCGCTTCCATGTCGAGGTCCAGCGGGTGACCCGTTCACTGTTGGCCCTGAGCGCCGACGGCAGTGGACAGGACACCCACTGGTTCTACGAGCGGGCGCGCGGGCAGTACGCTGACGAACTGGCAAAGCTGTCGCCCTCCGGCCAGAAGAAGTTTAGGAAGCTCTGGCCGGCCAGCCAGAAGTTCACCAAGTCGGATCTCGCCAAATTCGCCCACTCCTGGGACCAGCTGCCGCACCTGGTGAGTCGGGGAGCGCAGAAGAACTTCAACGAGTTCATGATCCGTCTTGAGAACAGGCAGCTACGAGTGGACTCCACCTACTGCCAGCGCATTCTCGCCAAGGCGATGCTTTTCAAGGCCGCAGACAACGTCGCTCGCAGGCACGGGGCCGGCAGCCACAAGAGTGCCGTCACGGCCTACACGGTGGCCCGTCTCTCCATGGCGGTCGCGAAGAGGATCGACCTCGACGACATCTGGCGCCGCCAGGAACTCTCGCCGGCTCTTCTCGCCGCGCTCGACGATCTCTGCCCTCGCGTCATGGCCGCAGTGACGAGTCCCCTCAGGGGCAGCCACGTCGGGGAGTGGGCCAAGCAGCCAGCCTGCTGGGACGCGGTCTCCAAGGTGCGATGGTCCGTCCCATCAGACCTTGACTCCGAACTGCTGGCCGAGTCCTTGAGGGACGCGACCCTCGACGATCCTGATGATGAGTCCTCTCCGGTCATCGATGAGTTGGACGAGGTTCCGGTGACGGAATGGTCGGAGATCGAACACTGGGCCAAGGCCACCGGCGGTCTGGAGCCATCGCAGCGGCAGCTCGTCCATCTGGTCGGTCGACGGCTGCAGGCCGGTGAGTCCGTCTCGCCCACCCAGGCCGCGCAGGCACTGCGGGTACGTGTGGAGGCACGGCGCGGAGGCTTCATCGCGGAGCACGCCCGGCTTGGAGAGTAGGTCCTTCACCATGGACCGGGCACTCGGTTACAGGCTTCCGCTCTTCAGAAGGTCCTGTACCGCGTCCTCCATCCGCCTCAGCACGATGCGACCGTCCCCGTCACTGAAGGCGAGGAGACTGCTGTTCGGACTAATGCCGGCCTCCGCCAACACCCCGAGCGGCAGCTCCACCCGCCCGAACTCGTCCACCTGTAGCTCGACCGGCTCTCGGATCATGAGTGCAAGTCTGGCACCTCCGCGCGATGCCGACGACACTGGGTGAGGTAAGGAAGAAACCGTGGTTCCAGGTCCCACTTCAGGCAATGGCTCATGGGTGAGCACGGATGAGGGAAGCCACCTCAGGGGCCGCCGGGTTCGTGACACCGGCCCGGAGGTTTCGCTCCGTCGCGCACTGCACCGTCTCGGATACCGATTCCGCCTCCAGCGCAGAGTCGCACCCGGATGTACGGCGGACCTTGTGTTGCCCAGGTAGGGGCTCGCCGTCTTCGTCGACGGCTGCTATTGGCACGGCTGTCCCGTTCACGGACCGAAGGTGTTCCGCGGTCCCAACGCCGAGAGATGGGCTGAGAAGATCCAGACCAACCAGGAACGGGACCGCAGGAATAGTGCGGCGGTCGAGGCCCAGGGCTGGGGAGTGCTACGGATCTGGGAGTGCGAGATCCGCTCGGACGCCGAGGCTGCGGCGCGACGGGTAGCCGAACATGCCAGGGCTGCCGCCACCGGTTCTCCCGATGGCGGCGGCCTGGCCCATCAGAAGATCGTCGGAGTCTCGTCCTTGCGGGGGCAGTAGGCCGCCAGTGGACAGTCCGAACAGACTGTTTGCTGCTCCCTGCAGATGTCCGAACCCAGCAGCCGCAGAGCCGCCATCCGTGCGGGCGCGTGCTTACCCGAGCCGACGAGCTTGATCATGTTCACCCGGCCCTCGGTCAGCCGGTTGGAGTGGTCCGTCTCCACGCCGTTCACCCGGGCGGCGACGCGGAGGGCGCCGCTGCCCACGAACATGATGTCGTCCCCGGCCAGGAGCCGGTACAAGGACTTCTCCGACGGCTTCATGTCGAGCCTGTCCGGGATCTTCTCGTGGTTCTGGGGGCTCCAGGCCGGCCTCTGGTCCACGAGCGGCAGAAGTCGTTCCACCCGCGCCCGCGACGCAGCGGTCGGCGCTGCGCCCAGGAGGCGTGCGTAACCCGCCGCCGTGAGTGTCCGCGCCTTCCTGATGCTCGCCATCATGGCGGCCTCGTCCGAAGGCTTTATCTTGGTGCCGGACAGGACCGCGGCGACGGCCGCGTGAAGGGGGACCGGCTCCGCACTGGGGATCTTGTACCAGTTGTCGGTCTCTTGTTGGTCGAGAGCCCAACGGGTGAGGGCCTCACGGACCTGCTTCCAGTGGGAGACAAGTCCGGTGGACGGGGTCTCGAGTCCCTCGACCGGTTGCAGGACGTCGGCGGCCGCCTTACCCAGTAGCGGCGGCACCGCGTTGCCGATCTGTCGGAACGCGTCGCTTCGAGTGCCAGCGAATCGGAACCGGTCCGGGAAGGTCTGGACCCGCGCAGCCTCGCGCACCGTCAGCGTGCGGTGTTGCGTCGGATGGATGTACCAGTAGCCGTCCTTTGCGATGTGCGCCGTAATCGTCCGGCTAAGGTCGTCCCAGTCCAGCTTCTTGTACTTGTCGGTGAATTGGTCTGCCTTGTACCGCTGGAACTCCTGCTCCTCGGGCGCAAGCATGTCCTTGAGGTCCGAGTACAGGGTCTTCGAGTCCATGACCGAGAAGATCCTGTAGTCGTCGCTGCGAACCCGTCGCGTCATGTGGTCCCAGACCATGTTGCGGGGAGCACCGTCTCGCATGCTCTTTGCGAACGCCGACAGTTTGGTCGGCTTCACGTACGGCATCTCCCGCTCACCAACGCGTTCCAAGGGGACGACATCGAGTGGGGGCAGGTCCTCGATGGCGTGCCGCAGGGTGGTTCGCTCCTTCTGGGGAGGCGCCCACTCGAACCTGTCGATGTCCCTTCGGGCGAGAAAGATCAGCCGCTTGCGATGCTGGGGCACGCCGTAGTTCCAGGCGTCCACGAGCTTCACGTGGGTTGCGTAGCCTTCATCCTCCAGGCTCTCCTTGATCTCACGGATCACGCGGAAGTCGTCGCTCAGGCCCATGTCCGGGACGTTCTCCATGAGGATGACGCGCGGGCGGAGGGCGATCACGATTTCCAGATAGGCGCGCCACAATTCCTTTCGGAGATCACGCGGGTCGCGGTTGTGGTTCTCGACCAGGTGCCGGATCTTGCTTCGACCTGCCCGGCTGAACGGCTGACACGGAGGCCCACCTGCCACGAGGTCGATGTCGGCCGGCGCGAGAAGTTCGAGTAGTTCCGCGCGCTTCTCCGGATTCCCGAGGTCCATGTGCAAACTCATGCCTGGGAAGTTGGCTCGGTGCGTCTCCAACGCGCGCTCGTCGAAGTCCACTGCGGCGGCAACGGTCCATCCGGCCTGCTCGAGTCCGAAGCTGAGGCCCCCCGCACCCGAGAAGAGGTCGACAGCCAGACGACGTCCCCTGCCGAAGGTCTCCAGCCAACTGCCGAAGTCCTCCGCGGTGCAGCTGTGCTCGTTGGCCGCGAGCGGCAGACAGTCGCTTCGCTCGAGCGGCACACCGTAGTGGCCAGCCACCGTCTTGACCTCCAGAACCAGTGAGAACAACGAGCACCAGGAGATCACAGAACCCCCGGTCGGATCAAGGCGCCGGGGGCCTCTGACCTTCGCATTGGCAGGCCAGGGACGGTGTTCGTGCTAGCTGGCTCGGAGATGCCCGAGGCTTATGACCTCACGGAAACGCTCTGATGCACTCTGTGCCCGGCCATGATACGGGACGTGGACGATGCCCGTGAGGTATACCCCACCTACTGCTCTCTACAGAGCAGACATCGACAGGAGTTCAGTGCTTCCCAGGGGTGCTACGGGAGCGGCCTCGGCGAGCCACGAGTGGTTGGTTTCGCCTCCGTTCCCAAACGCGTGGCCTGTCTCCTGAGTGGCTGTTGTCGTTCCGATCTTGAGGGGCACCGGTC
>NZ_JAIZ01000379.1 GCF_000710465.2 Kitasatospora sp. MBT63
GGCATGAAACCCCTGTGTCCACACTCCAGGGGTCACCTCACCTACGCATCGCCTCCCCGTACGACACCGATACCCGCTGGTCGGCGAAGGGCGACATGTTCTGGAACGGGTTCAAGCTGCACGTCACGGAGACCTGCACCGCCGCGGCCGAGGGCCAGCGCACCGTCCCGAACCTGATCACCGATGTCGCCACCACCGCCTCCACCGTCCCCGACGTCAAGGCTCTCGAGCCCATCCACCGCCGCCAGCACCGGCGCGGCGTGCTGCCCGGCGAGCACTACCTCGACTCCGGATACGCCGGCGCGGACGCCATCGTCACCGCCCGCACGCGCGGCGTCGCGCTGATCACCCCGGTCCTGCTCGACCAGTCACGCCAGGCCCGCGAGAAGGCCGGCTTCGACGCCGCCAACTTCACCATCGACTGGAAATACCAGCAGGTCACCTGCCCACTCGGCCAGACCAGCTCCTCCTGGAGCCCCTGCCTGCAGCACGGCCGGCCGATGACCGTGGTGAAGTTCACCCGCTCCACCTGCGGCCCCTGCCCCGCCCGCGCGCAGTGCACCACCGGCAAGGCCGGCTACCGGCAGCTGACCCTGCACCCGAAGACGATGACCGACGCCCTGCGTACCGCCCGCGCCGAACAAGCGGGACGCGACTGGCAGAAGGACTACGCCCTGCGCTCCGGCGTCGAAGGAACCATCCGCCAAGCGGTCGCAGTCACCGGCAGCCGGCGAGCACGTTACCGCGGCCTGGCCAGGACCCACCTCGAACACGTCTACAGTGCCGTCGCCCTCAACCTCATCCGGCTGCATGCCTGGTGGCACGGCAAACCTCTCGACCGCCGCCGAACCAGCCACCTCGCCCGCCTCGAACTCACCCTCGCCGCATAACCGAATCGAATGGGCAACAGGGTCGCTGGCCTGGGCAAACGCACAGCCCCGGAAGGGGAGCGCTGCAACTCACGGTGCAACCCGCAGTCCAACCCTCCAGCACCCGCTGGACCCAACGGTCCAGCCCCCTATGAAAGCAACTGTCCACCCACCCAAAGCGGCACGCCGCCGCCGGGTGCCGAGGCCAGTGCGGCACGGGGCGGGGCAGGTCCTCGGGGACGGCGGCAATCCGCACGGTCGGCAGCTGGCCCCGGCAGCGAGCGCAGCCGGGATGGGTCACCTGGAGGCCACCCAGAAGGCAAGGTCACTCCTTGTAACCATTCGTATACTTAAGGAGATTGCTTCCTTCGCGCCCTTTACGCTCCACCAGCCAAGCCTTCACCATCAGTGATCGAAAGACTACGACCACGAAGGGGGCGGCGTTGTCTGCAGGGACGAGCGGTGCGTACTGGTCGGACAGGGCGTTGCCGAGCACGCTGAAGCACAGTCTGCTGGGGCGCTACATCCCGCAGTTCGGGGGGATGACGGGCTCGCGTGACGGCCGGGTGGTGTACCTGGACGGGTACGCGGGCGAGGGCCGCTACGAGAGCGGCCTGCCTGGGTCCGCGGAGATCGCCATGCGGGTAGCTTCCAAGCACCTGTCCCAGCACGGGCTTCGGTGGACCTGTTTCTTCACCGAGCGGGAACTGAAGTCGGTCACGCGCCTGAGGGAGATCGCCGGCATCTACCAGAAACAGGGCGTGGACGCCCGGGTGCACCACGGCAGCGTCGGCGGGGTCATGGATGAGGTGCTGGAAGCGGCGGCAGGCCTGCCACTGTTCCTCTTCCTTGACCCCTGCGGTCTGGGCCTGCCCTGGGACCGTCTCACCCAGGCCCTGGCCGCGCGCAGGACCGCCAAGCGCTGGCCACCGACCGAGTTCCTGATGAACTTCAGCATGGTCGCCGTCCGGCGTCTGGGCGGCAATGCCCGGTCCGCCAAGGGCGTCGAGGCGTCCTCGGAGCGGTTCGACGAGGTCTGCGGTGGCCGCTGGTGGCGGGACTTCTTCCCGGCCGGGCAGGACGTCGCCCCGGGCGCGGACGAGGCCGTCGCCGCCGAGTACGCACGGCGCCTGGAGGAAGCGACCGGCATGCTGGTCCGCTCCATCCCGGTGGCCAAGGCCCCCCACCACAAGCCCGTCTACCACCTGGTCTACGGCACCTGGCGCGAGCACGGGCTGTGGGTGTTCGGCGACGCGGCCGCGCGGGCTCGGGACCAGTGGTGGCAGGAGCTGGAGGTGGAGGAGGAGAAGCACGAACCCGACGCCCTGTTCTCGACGACGTCGCTGATCCGCCCTGATGCACGCGCGCTCACCGCTGCGGCGATCCCGGCCATCGCAGACAACCTGGAGCAGCTCCTGCGGCGCCACCGCCGGCCGATCAAACTGGTCGACCACACCGCGGACGTCTTCGGCGACTACTACGGCCAGGTCACCGAAGTCGCTGCCCGCGCCGCGGTCAAGCACCTCCATGAGCAGGGCCGAACCCCCAGCACCGGCGTCAGCAGGAACAAGGAGAAGATCCGCGACCTGATCGTGGAACCCGCGCGGTGATCACACCGCGGCCGGCAGCGGCATCTGCTCCCAGGTGCGGCCCTGCAGGGTGCGGCCGCCGGCCTTTGGCGTGCGGCCGCCCCACTGCTTGAAGAAGAAGGCGACGCCGGCCTCCTCGCAGGCGTCCCGGATCTCCACCACCCACGCCTCGTCCATCGGCCGGTGGCCGTGCCCGGACTCACCGCCAGCGATCACCCAGTCGATCCCCGCAAGGTTCAGGCCGCTCAGCGGGCCCAGCAGCGGCTCGCAGGACAGGAAGCGCACCGCCGCGGGCACTTGGCGCAGGTCGTCCACCCGGGCGAGGTGCGCGCCGTCTTCCACCGACACACCCATCCACACGTTGGGCGGCCACTCCAGCCGGTCGGCGACCTGCCGCAGCCGCCGCGCCCGCTTCGTCAGCACCTGGTAGGTGTGCTGCGGGGTGTCCGCCATGACCGCGAACACCTCGCGGACGAAGTCCAGCGGGACCCTGGCATGGAACAGGTCCGACATCGAGTTCACGAACACCGTGCGCGGGCTTTTCCAGCCGTAGGGCACCTTCAGCGCATCGGGGTGGACCGTAAGCCCGAATCCGGGCCCGGAAGTCCGCGGATCACCGTCGACCTGGTACTTCGCCGCGCCCATGGCCTTGAGCCGCTTGGCAAGGGTCAGTGCGTAGCAGTTGTCGCAGCCGGCGGACACCCGGTCGCACCCGGTCGTCGGGTTCCACGTCGCCTCGGTCCACTCGATCGCACTGCGGTCGCCCACCTGGCACCTCTCCCTACGCCGCAGCCGCCACGACGCCCACGGTCTTCAGATTTCAACGAACGCGTGCGACAGCAGGCACTGCCCGCCGTGTCCCTCCGTCAGGCGCTCATGCCCGTCAGCCCACGTGACGCAGCCGAACGACCTTGGGACGGCGGCCGAGCGCCTGGTTGGTGAGGTGGAAGTACCGGATGTTGTTGAACCGGTCGTACTCCTCCAGCCAGCCGGCCTCCACGAGTTCCTTGCGGACCCGGGAGAAGAAGGTCGGCGCCCAGCCCATCTCCTCGGCCAGAGCCTGCCCGGTCTGCTGCGTGCCCGCTCGGCCGGCCGGCAGGGTCGCGTAGAAGGCCAGCAGCAGCCGCTGGTTGGGACTCAGGTCCTTGGTCCGGCCGACCAGGGCACGCACATCGTCACGGGTGTCGCTCACAATTGCATTCTCCTCGGCTCAGGCACCGCGCGCGGCCCGGGCCGTCCGGGCAGCGGAGTGGATGTGGGTGAGGAAGTTCGCCGGCTCCACGTTGTCGTCCTCGGCCGGCGTGACCAGCAGGTATGCCTCCGGCTCCTGCGTCAGACCCTTGATGTGGGGCGGATTCCAGCCCTTGAGCGCCTCACGGTGCTCGTACCCGGAGCCCCGGAACACCAGGTAGGGCGTGATCTCGTAGAAAGGGCTGCGGCCGACACTGCCGGACTTGCGCAGCAGACGGTCCTTCACCAGCTTGCGGATCATCCGGCTGAGCGCGTCCGGGGAGAACCCGAGCCCCCTGCCGATGTCCGCAACAGTCCGGTTCACCAGCTCGGGCTTGAGAAGCGTCGCCCCGCAGTACCAAGTGATCACACGGATCTCCGCATCCGTGCGCCCGGACTCACGGGCACACAGCGACACGAACCGGACCAGGCTGAACGTCCCGTACGCCCCGCCGTACCCGAAATCGGCCTGAGGAACGGGCTCGCCGGTGTCGGCATAGATGAGCCGGGTCGGCCGGTGAGCCATCTGGCTGCTCCGTTCCTCGTGCGACGTGCGGCGTTGATGCTACGTACAGGTGATGCGACCCGAGGATCGGATCGCTTGCACTCACCCTACATGTACTCAACGGCAAGGTAATCCGATCCTGGAATCGACTCACCTTCGTGTCCCGTACATGTACCCGAGGGACATGTGATCCGACTCCCCGATCGGGTCATCCGGTCCCAGGATCGGATCAAGAACCATCATTTCCGCAGGTCAGGTCCGCTATGTGGATCTCTCCACTCTGATGGCTGAGGTAAGTGAGCACGCACGGCACTCGGCAAAACCGCGCGGCAGACAACAGGGCAGTGGATACGCATCCCCCTCGGTGCGCGCACCCCAGGTGGCCTCCGGCGGCCAACTGCCCCTGCCGCTGCCGCCGCCCGGGCTGAGCACCCACGTCGGCCCGTCGGCCGGGGCCGATGAAGGTCACGGCGCCAGTCACGGAATTCCGGCTGCCGCCGGAACCGGGCCCCAGGGGGCCCTTTCCATGCCTACGAAGTCCAGCAGCTGGCGCCTGTGCTCTACCGCCGCTGGTGCTGCCGGTTCGGCGGTTGGTGCGGGCAACCGGGGCGACCCCGGCCACTACTCCGAGGTCGTGAAGGTGGGCAACAAGGTCTTCGTCAGGTGGGTGGTGACGTCGGCACCCGCTCGAAGCAGGCAGGCCGTGGTGCTCGGCGCAGGCCTGTTCGGTAGGCAGCCCAGCCAACCCCCGCATCGACTACCCGTCCGGGTTCTCGGGTCCCGGCTGCTTTTCAGCGGCCGGGACCTGTTGTTTCGGCGACACACAGGGGTGCGGGCGGGGTGCTCGGGGGCGTCTACAGCTCCAGGTCCATCCAGGCGATGTCGTTCAGCTCGACGTCGAGGCCGGTGGCGCGGCGGTCGCCGTCCTTGAAGTAGTGGTCGCGCAGGGCCTCGGCAAGCAGCTTCTCCTGCTGGGCCTGGGTGGCTCCGGCGTCGCGGGCCTCGTAGAGGCGGCGGGCGACGTCGCCGGGCATGGAGACCCCGCCGGGGCTCCCGCGCGGCTGGAAGCCCAGCACGTCCGTCGGAAGGGCAGCTCGACCCGCCGTCCGGCCGGGCGCAGCGAAGCGGGCGCGGCTACTGCCGGATCGGCCGGCAGGCCGATGTTGTGGCACGGGCCAGGATGTCGGCGGCGGCGCTCCAGCAAGTGTCGGCGGGTTCCGGCATCCAGAGGCGGGGGTATGCCGCGTGGGGCGCCGCACTGGCCGGTGGCGCCCCGTTAGGGGCGGCTGGCCTCGCGTCACGGTGACGGCGTGTCGGTGCTTGCGTTGACGGTTGCTCACCGATATCACGCGCGCGCACGTTCTAAGAGCTAGGCCCCGGCATCGTTGCAGGTCAGAGGCTTGCCAGAAGTCCTGAATGTCAGCCCAGGACTGACATATCTGGGGTGCCTGAGTCAGGTGGTGCTGACGGATCGCGGTCCTTTGGTGGCAGTACTGCCACGGAACTGGTCGCGTGGGTCAGCAGAACTTATCCACAGGCGTCGTCGGTGATCGTGTTCCTGGCGCCGTCGCTTCGTCAGTCCTGGGCTGACATTGCGGTGACTTTCGTGCGTGTCCTGCCACCAATGCGTGGCTGTACTGCCACGGTCGTGCCAAGATGCTGACGTCCAACCCGATCAAGGAGAGCCACGGCATGAGCGCAGGGTCCACGGACGGCAGCTCCGCTGCCCGGTTGCCGGAGCCGCAGCCGGCGCGAACCCGGCGCCGCCGTCCCAAGCCGCCGCCCACTTCGTACAGCCGAATCCCGAGCTCCAGCACCGTTGAGCTGCCTCCCGGCCACGCCGCCCAGGTCTTCCCACTGCCGACCAGCACCGGGTTCGTGGGCCAGGAGTTCAGCATGGACTCGCTGGAGTTCATGCGCTGGGCTGCCAGGCGGTACGACAGTGACCGGTTCGTCCTGGTCGTGCTCCTCACCCTGATGGGCTGCCAAGAACCCGGCGGCCTCGTCGAGACGACGCACGAGGACATCGCGAAGCACCTCGAGTACAGCCGGTCGCACATCACCCGGGTCTTCAAGGTCCTGGAGGCCGACGGGGCGCTGCGGAGCCTGCGCAGGGGCCTGTACCAGCTCAACCCGGCTGCGAGCCTTCGAGGGGGCCTGAAGAAGCCCCAGAAGGGCAAGCGCGCGGCTGTAGCGGGTAAGGGCGAGCGCGTGGAGCAGCTGGATCTACTGCGCGAGATCCTGGAGGATCCGGACGCACCTGAAGCGTTCAAGGCGATGGCGCAGCCGGGTGCGAAGCTGGAACCGCGCAAGCCTAACCTCGAAGGGAAGAAGTCATGAGCGTCACCACCGCCGAGGAGTGGGTCTCGCGTCGTCCGCTGTGGGGCAGCTTCAACGGCCTGGCCTACGTGCCGCGGCTGCCTCCCACCGCCTACACCCTGCTGCTGCACCTGATGACCGAGCAGGAGCCCGGCGGCCTGGTCGCGGCCACCCACGACGAGCTCGGCTCCGGGCTTGCGATGGGGCGCGACCAGATCAGCCGCGCCATGCCCTACCTGGTGGCCGCCCGGTTGGTCACCGTAGTGCGCCGCGGCCGCTTCCAGCTCCACCCCGCCATCGCAGCGTTCAACACGCCCAAGGAGCAGCAGCAGGCCATGCGGGCGCTGCCGGCTGGGATGCGGCTGGACGAGGGCGACTTCGAGGACGAGTACGAGCGCAGGCTGGCCCAACACCAGGAGGAGAAGGCTCGCAAGGCCGAGCGGCGCAGCAAGGTTGCCGACATCAGCCGGCCCCGGCTGAAGGCCGTGCCAAGCGCTGACTGACCTCACCCACTACGAGATGCGAGCGGCCCCTGGGAGGAGGAAACGCCGAGGCTCCTCGTGTCTTTCGGAACAAGTGACCGGATCAGCCAGCTCGGGTACTTCCCGAGTCGCCTGACGATGTCAGCCGTGTCAGGTTCAATCAGACCGTGCTGCAGCTGGTTCACTCCGCCGCCGACAACAACCCCGTCCGGCGCCTCCTGCGACGACGGGCCATTCCGCGGCAGGTTACGTCCAGGGAAGTGGTGTACGGGTTCCACCCGTTC
>NZ_JAIZ01000380.1 GCF_000710465.2 Kitasatospora sp. MBT63
TCGCCGTCCGCGGCCGGGGCGGCAGCGGCGGCGAGCAGCCCGGCGAGGGCCGGGTGGCCGGTGACGGCGGCCCGACCGGCCTCCGGGTCGGCCCCGGCACCGGCGAGCAGCTGCTCGGCGGTCTCGCGGTCGATCCGGCGGGATCGGTTGGTGCTCATCTCATGTCCTTCAGCGTCGCGGCTCTTCGCGGTGTCACACCCTGCGGGGAGATCTTTCTCGTGGCCCGGCGGTCCACCGCCGCGGGCACCCCCGCCGGCGGCTCGCCGGCCGCCCTCCCGGGCAGGCCCCCGGCGGCCCCGCCGCCCGCCTCCAGCAGTCCGGCGAGTCTGCGCAGTCCACGGTGGGCGGCCATCCGGACGCTGCCGGACCGCTTGCCCAGGACCCGGGCGGCGCTCTCCGCGTCCAGCTCCAGCACCACCCGCAGCAGCACCGCCTCGGCCTGGTCGCGGGGCAGCCGGGCGATCAGCGCGAGGGCGTCGGCGGTGGTCACCGTGGTCAGGGCGGCGCCGGCGGTGTCCTCGGCGGCGGCCAGGTCGGCCAGGTACTCCACCGGCAGGTCGGCGACCGGGCGGCGGCGCTGGCGGCGCAGGTGGTCCATGGCCCGGTTGCGGGCGATGGTGGCGACCCAGGCCCGGAAGCCGTCGGAGTCGCCGCTGAAGCGTCCGAGGTCGCGGGCGACCTGCAGCCAGGCCTCGGAGGCGATGTCCTCGGCGTCCTCCGACCGGCCGCCGACCAGCACCCCGAGGTAGCGCAGCAGGCCCGGCTGGACGGCCCGGAACAGCACCCGGAAGGCGGCTTCGTCCCCGTCCCGGGCGGCCTGGACGGCTGCCGCCAGGTCGGCCCGCCGGTCGGGCGCCCGCTCGTGGACGGTCGGACGGCCGGCTCCGTCGCCGGTGCCCGCCCCGGGGTGTTCTGCACTGTGCACCCGCCACATGATGCGCCATCCCGGTGGGGCCGTGACGGCCGGGTCCGGGGCGCACCGGGGCGGACGCGGGGGCGCACCCGGCGGATGGGACGGGGACGAAGGTCCTGTCAGCCACTGCCATTCGCCCGCTGCCCGCAAAGGTGCCCGAGGCATAGCTTCGTAGACGGAGCACACTCCTCCGCGTGCCCGCCCCCTGCCATCCCGCGGAACACGGAACAGTGATGACCACCGCCCACCAGCTCTTCGCCGAAGGCATCCGCGACCACTTCGCGCCCGCCCTGCGGGCCCTGGGCTTCACCGGCGGGCCGCACTCGTTCACCCTGCCGGACCCCACCCGCCGGGTGCTGCTCGACGTCCGGACCCCGCGGCCGCAGCCGGCCGGGCCCGACGGCGGGCGGTCCGTCCGGTACACCCTGGGGCTGGCGATCACCCCGAAGTCCGCCGGCGCGGGACCGCCCGCCTGGCGGGCCGGGATCGGCGAGCTGCTGCCGGTCGGCGGGGAGGTCTGGTGGGAGGTCGCGCCGGGGCCGCGCTGGCTGGTCGCGGTCGAGGACTCGGTGGCCGCCGTCCGCCACTACGCGCTGCCCGAGCTGCTGCGCCGGCTGGCCGGGCCGGACGCCGCCGGGTACCTGTCCCGGGACGAACTGGCGGAGGTCAACGCCGCGCTGGCGCTGGCCGCCGTCCCCCGGATCGGCCGGGCCGAACTGCTCGGCGGCGCCCTGCTGCTGCACGGCGCATGGAGCCGGGCCGACCCCGTCGCCCGGGAGGTGCTGGAGGCGGCCGCGCTGGGCTTCCTGTCCGCCGGGGACGACCGCTTCGACCGGGTCCGCTGCCTGGACACGCTCGGCCGCGCGCTGTGGGTGTTCGAGGCCCGGCCGGGCTGATGCCGGGCCCGGCCCCGGGCCGGGCGGTCGGCCGCCGGGGAACCGCCGACGGTCCGTCAGCCGTCCTGATACCCAGCCGGGCGGCACGGGCCACCCGGGCACCGAGCACCGGGGGACCCAGCGGCATGCGCAGCGAGACGACGGACGACCGACAGCTGGCCTGGGACGGCTGCCTCAACGTGCGCGACCTCGGTGGGCTGCCCACGGTCGACGGCCGCCGTACCCGCCGGGGCGCCGTGGTGCGCGCCGACAACCTGGACTCGCTGACCGACGAGGGCTGGGCCGCCCTGTACGCGTACGGCGTCCGGACCGTGGTCGACCTGCGGGACGAGGCGGACTTCCGTCCCCGGCTGCCGCACCCCGCCGATGTGGACCTGGTCCGGGTGCCGTTGGACGAGCTGGCCGGGCCCGGCTGGTGGGCCCGGTTCGGTGCGCTGGACGGCACGCCGCTGGCCTTCCGGCCGTACCTGGACGACTGCCCGCACGCGGTGGCCGCGCTGGTCGGCGCCGTCGCCGGGGCCCGGCCGGGCGGCGTGGTGGTGCACTGCGGGGCGGGCCGCGACCGTACCGGGCTGGCCGCGCTGGTGCTGCTGGCGCTGGCCGGGGTGAAGCCGGGTGCCGTCGCCGCCGACTACCTGCTGAGCACCGAGAACCTGCGCCCGCTGTGGGGCATGCTCGGCCGGCCCGACGAGGGCGTGGTGACCGAGCAGATCCTGCGGGAGGCGGGCACCACCGCCGAGGCCGCGCTGCGCGAGGTGCTGGCGGAGTTCGACCCCGCGGCCTATCTGCCCGCCGCCGAACTGGCCGCCGTCCGGGCCCGGTTGCTGGACTGAACCGCCCGGCGGCCGCCCCCGGCCGGGCCGGTCACCACAGCCGGTCGATCTCACCGGGGTGCAGCGTGACCCGGGCACCGGTGAAGGACGCCCGGTGGGCGCGGGCGTGGGCGGTGACGAAGTCGGCCAGCACGACCTTGTCGAAGTCCGCGCGGTCGCTGGGGAAGGGACGCTCGGGCGTCCCGCCGACCAGGACCGTGCCGGGCAGCGGCTGCCAGCCGGCCCGGACGTAGAACGGCACCAGCGGCCGGTCGCAGGTGAAGATCCCGAGGTCGGCGCCGAGCGGGCCGAGTGCGGCCCGGGCCGCGGCGACCAGCCGGCCGCCGTGGCCCCGCCCGCGCCGCGCCGGGTCGGTGACCACCGCGGACAGGCCGCGGGCCCGGAAGACCTGCCCGCCGTGGGTGATCTCCTTGCCGAGCAGGTCGAGGGCGGCGACCACGGTGCCGCCGTCGAGCAGCAGCATCGAGCGCGGGTCCAGCGCCGGATCGTGGCTGCGCCCGGGGTCCGGCTCCCCGGTCGGCCAGGCCAGCTCCTGCAACTCCCAGACCTGCGCGCGCAGTTCGGCCGGCACCTCGGCCTCGCGGTAGCTCACCGGATCCATCGCTCCACGCTCCTTCGTCCCCGCCTACACTCGGGCCGTGATCCTGCGTACCGCCAGCCGCCCCGACCTGCCCGCGATCCTCGCCCTGCTCGCCGACGAGCACGCGGTCCTCGACCCGTCCGCGATCACCGTCGGGGCAGCGTACGAGAGCGCGTTCGCGGCGATCGAGGCGGACCCGCGCAACGAGCTCCTGGTGCTGGACGAAGGGGACGGCACGGTGCTCGGCAGCCTCCAGCTGACCTACATCCCCGGGCTCGGCCGCGGCGGGGCGGAACGGGCGCTGATCGAGGCCGTCCGGGTGCGGGCCGACCGGCGCGGCCTGGGGCTCGGGCGCCGGCTGCTGCGGGCGGCGATCGACCGGGCCCGGCGGCGCGGCTGCGGCCTGGTCCAGCTGACCAGCGGCAAGGACCGGGCCGGGGCGCACCGGTTCTACGCCTCGTTGGGTTTCGCGCGCAGCCACGACGGTTTCAAACTCCCGCTCTGAGCGCCGGCCGGCGGGTAAACCGTTGGCCGTGCGGCGGGTGCGCCGATGACACTGGCGGCATGGTTGACTTCGCCGACTTCGACAGCCGCAACTATCCGATGGTGGACATCCGGACCGGCTACGCCGGCTGGGCCGAGACCTACGAGCAGACCGTGCAGGACGCGATGGACCTCGCGGTGCTCGACCGGCTCACGGTCCCGCACTGGGACGGGGCGCGGCGCGCGGCCGACCTCGGCTGCGGCACCGGCCGGACCGGCGCCTGGCTGCGCGGGCGGGGCGTGGCGGCGGTCGACGGGGTCGACCTCACCCCGCAGATGCTCGACCGGGCCCGGGCCCGCGGTGCCCACGACCGGCTGGTCGAGGCCGATCTGGCGGCCACCGGGCTGCCCGGCGCCGGCTACGACCTGGTGGTCTCCTCGCTGGTCGACGAGCACCTGGCCGACCTCGGGCCGCTGTACCGGGAGGCCCGGCGGCTGGCCCGCCCGGGCGGCCTGTTCGTGCTGGTCGGCCTGCACCCGTACTTCATCATGGCGGCCGGCATGCCGACCCACTTCACGGCGGCGGACGGCGCCCCGACGGCCATCGCCACCCACATCCACCTGGTCAGCGAGCACCTCTCGGCGGGTCTGGCGGCGGGCTGGCAGCTGGCGGAGATGCGCGAGGCGGTGGTGGACGAGGAGTGGATCGCGTTGAAGCCCAAGTGGGAGAAGTACCGCAGCCACCCGGTGTCGGCCGCCTACGTCTGGCGCAACCCGGCCTGAGCACCGGCGCACCGCGGCCGGCGGCCCCCGGCCGCGGGCGGTCAGAAGCCGGAGGTGGGGGTGGTCAGGATGCGGGTACGGCCGTCGGCGCGGGCCTCGAGGCCGGCCGCCAGGCGCAGCGAGCGGGCGGGGCCGAGCAGCGCCAGGGCCTCCTCGACGGTGGCCCAGCGGTGGTCGTCGAGTTCGCCGGCGGGCAGGGTGACCGGGGTGTCGGCGGCGATGGTGCCGAGGTCGAAGAGGAAGTGGCCCGCCGGGTGGTCGAGTTCGTCGGACGGGTTGGTCCAGGCGACCACCAGCAGGTCGCCGGCCTCCTTGACGATGCCGGTCTCCTCCAGCAGTTCGCGGCCCGCGCACTGCCGGGGGTTCTCGCCGCGGTCGACGGTGCCGCCGACGAACTGCCAGTGCTCGCGGTAGCCGGCCTTGACGATCAGCACCCGGCCGGCCGGGTCGGTGATCAGGCAGCCGGCGGCGGCGTACACCCGGGGCAGTGAGGCGAGCCACTGGTCGCGGGTCTTCATCGGCGGGCTGTCCGTCATGGTGGCGCTCCCTGGGTGTGCGGCGGTGTCGCGCACCACTCTCGCACCCGGGCGGCCGCCGGTGCAGGCGGTTCCCGCCCGCCGCCGCACAGGCCGGCGGGGCGGCTGCCGGTGTCCGGACCGGCCGCCCCGCCGAGGGGTCAGTGCGCGGAGTGCTTCTCCGCGCCGCGGTGCCGGTGGCCGGGGAGCTCGGCGTGGTGGGCCTGGCCGGGCGGTGGCGCGGTGGCGCCGAAGCTGCGGCGGCCGCCGTGGCTGAAGGTGTCGTCCCCGAAGTAGGGGCCGGTCCGGGCGGCGGTCGGGGTGTCGGTGTGGAGCTGCGGGGCGAGCGGGCCGGTGGTGGCGGCCATCGCGCGGCGCTCCAGGATCTCCTGGGTGCCCTCGCGGAGTTTGGTCATCTTGGCCGTCGATCGCTTCATCGTCGACCTCCCTTCGGCGTCCGCCGGTCCCCGCGGTGCGGGGAGGGCGGCCGCACGGGTGCGGCATCTATCGCGTATGTCCGGATATCCGCTGTTATACACCCCTGATTGTTCCCTGGCATTCCCCCTGGAGGACGGCTGGGGCTCACACCCGTGTGGGAGCATGCCGCGTGGCCACGGTGATACCAGACGATCATGCGCTGACCTCGGCCGCCGGACCTCCCGCGCAGCGCGGCCCGAGGTCCGGCGACCCGCTGCGGGTACGGCACCCCGCCGCGCTGATCCGGCTGCCGGCCGGCCTCGCCGCCATCGGCCTCACCCTGCTGGTCGCCGACTACGCCGAGCGCACCGCCGCCGGCCTGGACACCGACATCACCATCGGCGCCAAGCTCCTGCCGCACACCCCGGTCCTGGTGGCCGGCGCCCTGTGCACCGCCGCCCTGCTGCTGGTCCCGACCGCCTTCGCAGTCGCCCGGCTGGCCCGCGGCGACCGGCGCCGGGTCACCGACGGCGTCCTCGCCGCCGTGATCGCCTTCGGCCTCGCACTCGCCCTGGACCTCGCCGCCGGCGGGCTGGACACCCTCACCCACCCCGCGCCCGGCGGCACCGGCCGGACCGACCCGGTGTACGGACTGCTGGCCCCCGTCCTCGCCTTCATGACCACCGTCGGCACCGTCGGACACGCCCGCTGGCGCACCGCGCTCACCGTCGCCGTCACCTCGGCCGGCCTGTCCGGACTGCTCACCGGCTACGCCACCCCGTTCTCCCTGCTGCTCGGCCTGCTGGTCGGCTGGACCGTCGCCCACGGCACCCGGTACGCGATCGGCGAACCCACCAGCCTGCCGACCGAACGGCAGCTGCGCACCACCCTCGCCCGGGCCGGCGCACGGCCCGACCGGGTCCGCGACGCCGGCCCGGGCCGCTACCTGGTCACCCAGCACGACGGCCGCCCCGAACTCGAGGTCCGACTGCTCGACCGGCAGGCCCAGGCCAGCGGCCTGCTGCACCGCATCTGGCAGCTGCTGCGGCTGCGCACCGCACCCCCGGCGCTCGGCCTGCGTCCGCTGCGCGCCACCCTGGAACGCCAGGCCCTGCTCGCCTACGCGGCGACCGCCGCCGGCGTCCGCACCCCCGCGCCGGTGGCCGTCGCCGAGCTCGGCCCGGACGCCGCCGTGGTCGCCTACCCGCGGCTCGCCGCCCGGCCGCTGGCCGAACTGGCCGAGCAGGAGCTCACCGACGAGGTCCTGGCCGACGCCTGGCAGCAGCTGCGGCTGCTGCGCCGCCGCCGGCTCGCGCACCGCACCATCGGCCCGCACAGCCTGCTGGTGGACGCCGACGGCGCGGTCCACCTGGTCGACCTGGCCGAGGGCGAGATCGCCGCGAGCGAGCTGCTGCTGCGGCTGGACCTCGCCGGACTGCTGACCGTGCTCGCCCTGCGGGTCGGCCCCGAACGGGCCGTGCACTCCGCCACCGCGGCGCTGGGCCCGGCCGCGGTCTGCGCCGCGCTGCCGGTGCTCCAGCCGATCGCGCTCGCCCGCGAGACCCGCACCGCGCTGCGCGAGCACCCCGGGCTGGTCGCCGAGGTCCGCGCCGAGGCCCTGCGCAGCCTGCCGCAGGCACCCGCCGAGCCGGTCCGGCTGGAACGGCTGCGGCCGCGCACCCTGATCACCGTGCTGGCCGGGATGCTGGCCGGCTTCCTGCTGCTGAAGGAACTGTTCCGGGGCACCAACCCGGTCACCGTCCTGGCCGGGGCCGACCCGCTCTGGCTGGCCGCCGCGGCCTCGGTGGCGATGCTCAGCCACCTCGCGGCGGCGCTCGGGCTGATCGGCTTCGTCCCCGAGCGGCTGAGCTTCTCGCGCACCCTGGTCGCGCAGATCGCCGGCTCCTTCGTGAAGGTGGTCTCCCCCACCGCCGTCGGCGGCGCCGCCCTGAACACCCGCTATCTGCAGCGCAGCGGCATCCCGACCGCCCAGGCGCTGTCCAGCGTGGGAGCCGCCCAGCTGCTCGGGATGGTGCTGCACCTGCTGCAGCTCGCCCTGTTCGGCTGGGTGGTCGGCCGCGGCCCGCAGAGCGAGATGCCCAGCCCGGTGGTGATGGGGATGGTCGCGGCGCTGCTCGGCCTGCTGGTGCTCGCCGCGATGGCGGTCCCGAGCCTGCGCCGGCGGATCCAGGCGCTGCTGCGGCCGCTGCGCGCCGAGGTGCTGCCCCGGCTGCTCGACCTGCTCCAGCAGCCCGGCAAGCTGGCCGCCGGCGTGGCCGGGCAGCTGCTGGTCTCGATGGCCTTCGTGACGTGCCTGTACTGCTGCGCCCGGGCGATCGGGCAGGTACCTGGCTACTCGGCGGTCGGCTTCACCCTGATGACCGGCAACGCGGTGGGCTCGGCGGTGCCGACCCCCGGCGGCGTCGGCGGCGTCGAGACGGCGCTGCAGCAGCTGCTGGCCAGCGTCGGCGGGATGGACGACGGCACGGCACTGGCCGTGGTCGTGCTGTACCGGCTGCTCACCTTCGTCCTGCCGATGCTGCCCGGGTGGGCGGCGTTCGCCTGGCTGCAGCGGCGCAAGGCGCTCTGAGCGCGCCGCCGCCCCGCCCGGTTCCGCGGGGCCGGCCGGTCAGACCCGGTACTCGTCCTCGTCGAGGTCGACCTCGCGGGTCTGCTCGACCGCGTCACCGTCGTCGGAGTCCCCCGCGCCCAGTGCGCGGCGCTCGCGCAGCACTTCGAGGTCGTCGCCGAGGTGGCCGTCCACCTCGCGTTCCTCGTCGTCCGCCTCGACGACCACCGGCGATTCCTCGTCGAAGTCCTCCGGGAATTCGGGGCTCTCAGGGTTCTGGGGCATGTCGCCAGTATCCGCCGCCGACCGGCGCTTGGCACGGTGCCGAGCGGGCCTCGGCGTGTTGGGACCGGCATCAAGGCCCGCCCGGTCAGGCCAGCTCGCCCAGGACCCGCACGGCCCGCTCCAGGAAACTCTCGAACAGCGCCAGCTCGTCCGGCGCGAACTCTCCGCTGAGCGCCCCCTCCACCCGCAGCGCGGCCCGGTCCGCCCGCCGTACCAGCGCCTGGCCGGCCTCGGTGGCCCGGTTGACCACCACCTTCTGGTGCAGCTCGGAGGAGCTGCGTGCGATCAGCCCGTGCTTCTCCAGGTTGGCCAGCACCGTGGACATGGTCTGCGGGGTCACCATGCACTCCCGGGCGAGCTGCGCGGCGGACATCCCGCTCGACCCGGAGAGCAGCAGCAGCACCGAGTACTGCGGCACCGTGAGGTCGAACTCCCGCAGCGCCTGCGTCTTGCGGGCGATCAGGGTCTGCTCCGCCCGCTTGATGGTGAGCCCGAGCCGGCCCGCGGCCGCCGGGGCGGCGGGGCCGGGGGCCGTGTCACTGTCGGTCATCGCAGCAGTCTTGCACAGGGCAGGGCACGAACCCCGCCTCCCGGGGCCGGGCAAGCGCCCGGACCTCAGCCGAAGCGGCCGTTGACGTAGTCGGCGGTCCGCGGGTCGGCCGGGCTGCCGAAGATCTGCCGGGTGGGGCCGGCCTCCACGACCCGGCCCGGGGTGTCGTGGGTGGCCAGGAAGAACGCGCAGGACTGCGAGACGCGCTGGGCCTGCTGCATGTTGTGGGTGACGATGACGATGGTGAGCCGGCCGCCGAGTTCGGCGATGGTGTCCTCGACCCGGCGGGTGGAGGTGGGGTCGAGCGCCGAGCAGGGCTCGTCCATCAGCAGGATCTCCGGCGAGACCGCGAGCGAGCGGGCGATGCACAGCCGCTGCTGCTGGCCGCCGGAGAGCGCCCCGCCGGGGGTGTGCAGCCGGCCGCTGACCTCGTTCCACAGCCCGGCCCGGCGCAGGCTGGACTCGATCAGGTGTTCGCGCTCCTGGCGGCCGGCCTTGATGCCGGCCAGTTTGAGGCCGCTCGCCACGTTGTCCGCGATGGACATCGCGGGGAACGGGTTGGGCCGCTGGAAGACCATCCCGATCCGGCGCCGGACCTCCGCCGGGCGCCGCCCCGGCGCGTACACGTCCTCGCCCTCCAGCAGGACCTCGCCGGCCAGCGCCGCACCGCGGACCATCTCGTGCATCCGGTTGAGGATGCGCAGGTAGGTGGACTTGCCGCAGCCGGAGGGGCCGATCAGGGCCGTCACCTCGCCCGCGCGCATCGCCAGCGAGACCCGGTCCAGCACCTTGCGGCCGGGTCGGCTGTACCGGACCGGCAGACAGGCCGTCCACACCCACAGGTGCGGGCCGCCCTGCGCGAGCTGGTACCTCAGCGCCGCCCGCTCCACCAGCAACTCGCGCAGGGCCGAACGGAGTTCCTCCTCCGAACGGAAGAGCTTCACCGAGCAGCCCAGCTGCCGGCCGTTGACCGCGCTCAGCGACCACCCGACGGTGCCGTCCGGGCCCTGGACGGCGAGCAGTCGCGGCGGGCGGCCCGCGGCCACCGTCACCGTCCGGCCCCGGGCTCGGTCGGCCACCCTTCGCCCTGCTTCGCGAGCAGGGCCACGAATCTTCGGAAGGCGCTCTGACAGGTGGCGTAGCGTTCGTACGCGCGGTGCGAGCGCACCAGCGGGTTGCCACGCGGGCCCGGGACCACCCAGACCCAGCCCAGCCCCTCCCGCACATGGGTGATCCTGGCCACCAGCACGGGACCGACGGCCACCAGTTCGGCGAAGCCACGCTCGGCCTCCGCGGAGGTCTCGTACACCGGCGGGGAGATCGCGACCACCCGGCCGTTGGGCGCCTTCAACTGCCAGCGGTAGCGGCCGCCGGCACCCCGCTCGGCCTGCAGTCCCTCCCAGCGCACGCCACCGCGGTCGCGCCCCTCAAGCGCCGGACCATCCACTGCTGCTCCCGTGGTTCGGGCCTCCGGGCCGCCCGGCGCGGGAGCGCTCCCGAACGGCGGTGACGCACGCGAGGACCTCTTGTGAAGACATGACCGAGCGCCTCAACGCTACGTGTGCATACCGGACACGGGAAAGCTCGATCGAGCCCCACCCGCGCTTCTTCCCCGGGAAGTTCCCCCGCATTGATCTGACGTCCAGTCAGCTCGAGCCCCCCTGCGGCCCGACCCGGGCGGCAGGCGCCTCCCACCCCGCCCGACCTACCAACTTACCGGCTGCGCAGTGCACTTGACTCCACCCGGCATCCTCGCGCCATCACGCCAAGGCCGCCGCCCGGGGTCACGGTCCGACCGGAACCCACCCTCCCGGCAGGCCCCTGACGCCCGGTCGAGCCGGCGCCGAACCCCAAGAGAGTCCCAAGCCCCGGCTCCCGGGTCGACCCACGCCCCACGCGCCCCACGCGCCCCACCGAGTAGCGTTCACCTCGATATCATTGCAACAACCCCCCCGGGGATCGTTGCATTATCGTCGAGGCCGACGCAACAATTTATCGCCAACTAGCTGCAGTTATGCGGTTCATGCGCAACGAAGCCGTTGTCGGATCATCAAATGCAACGTAGCGTTTCTCTCATCAGAAACGGCAGGGCGAAG
>NZ_JAIZ01000381.1 GCF_000710465.2 Kitasatospora sp. MBT63
GGCCGGGGGCGGGGGCCGCAGCGGGGCCAGGGCCGGGGGCGGGTGGCGTCGGATTGCCGGGCGACGCGCTTCGCGCGGGCGGGGCCGAGGAGCCGGGCCGGGCGAACTGCGGCGGCACCGCCCTCGGGGTCTGCTGCCAGGTCGGGGGTGCCGGCGCCGCCGGATCCGGGTTCCAGTAGTGCTCTGTCATGCCTTCCTCCTTTTGTCGTGGTGTTGTGGCCGGCGTCGTTCGAGCCGCGCGGGTCCGCCTTGGGCACGGTGTGTGCCGAGGGCCGGGTGGTCGCCGGGCCGCGGGTAGCAGCCGCCGGGCCGTCGCCGAACGGACTGCGTGGGGTCCGACGGCCGGTCAGCGTGGCCGTACGGTGGCGAAGTCGCAGCCGGGGGTGCAGAGGGTGACGATGCCGCTCCAGTTCCGCTGGACGCGGCCGCGCGTCTCGGAGTGGGTCATCGGCTTCTCGCGCAGGTTCGGCTGCCGGCACCGCGGGCAGTGCCCGGGCCGGGCCGTCCCCCACGGCTTCGCCGGGTCGAGGGCGCGGAGCAAGGGGACCAGCAGGAGTACGGCGATCGCCATGGCGATGATTCCGGCGACGAGTGCGCCGGGGTGCGCGGCCTGCTGCCGGTGGAGCATCTCCTGGTAGCTGTACGAGTGCGTCAGCGCGCCGTTGACGTACGCGTCGCAGATGTCGCTCGGCGACATCGTCGTGCCGTCGCACCGGGGTGCCGAGGTGTCGTCCGGATGGCCGGGGTAGACGGCGAGGGCCAGCACCAGGCCGAGGGCGAAGAGGGCCGACAGCACCATGACGGCTACTGCTCGGGACCTTCCTGAACGACGTGCCTCTCGCTCCTTGACGGCTCGTTGGATCAACTTGTCCGTGATGCCGGTGGTCTGGGTGGACATGCCGGATCTCCTCCGGGGCAGTGGTGGTGCGCGGTTGGCGGTGCCGGACGTGCGTCAGCGGTGGCACGAGGCGGCGAGGAAGAGCAGCAGGATCGCGACGACCACGAAGGTGAGGCAGCCGTTGCCGCCGTCCGGCTTCTTGGTGTTGGTTTCGACCATCCCGCCGGGGAGGAGGCCGGGGTGGCGGCCGGCGTAGTGCGCGATCTGCTCCTGCTCGCCCTGGGACTCGGTGCCCCAGGAGGTCTTGAAGCCGCACTCGCCGCACCGGTAGCGGTATGCCATGTCGGTTCCTCGTCTCTCGTGCTCTCTCGTGCTCGGGTGGTGGGTTGTCCGCTGCGGGCGGCCCGGGAGGTCAGCGCCAGCGCCAGCAGACGGTGTAGCCGAAGGCCGGGTAGTCGCCGGACCGCCAGTAGGTGGAGCCGCTGGTGCCGCAGAACGCCGTGTCGTAGGGGGTGTTGGTGCGTCCGGTGACGTAGACGTTGGATGCGCCGCAGCTGCCGACGTTGGTGAAGGTGGAGCCCGACTTGAGCAGGCATTCGTTGACGGTCGCGTAGCCGGCGTCGTCCGGGTAGTTCATGGACAGGCACAGCAGGACGTCGAGGCCGGAGTGCCCGGCCGTGGGCATGGAACGCCAGTAGTTGTAGTGCGGCCAGTCGTCGCACTTGGTGTGGTCGGCGGTGCCGCGGTAGACCGCCAGGACCTTGAAGTTGCCGGTCTGGCAGGACTGCGTCGACCAGGCGTCGGCCCCGGCGGCCCCGAAGACGCAGTCGCCTTGGCGGGCGTGGTAGGCGGTGCCGCCGGAACTCTGGTAGCTGAGGCACAGGACGCGGTCGTACAGGGTGGACGAGACGCTCTCGTCGTTGTCGGTGACGTTGTCGCAGCTGTTCAGGTCGGTGCTGCCGGTGTTGATCCGCACGACCTTGAAGGCCCCGGAGGTGCAGTCGGTGGCGGTCAGGTCGGCGTGGCCGTCGGTGCCGGATTCGTAGAAGCAGTCGCCGACCTCTGCGGTGGCGAAGGGGCTGGTCGGCGTCGGACTCGGGGTCGGCGTCGGCGTTGGTGTCGGGGTCGGGGTCGGGGTGTCCGGGGCGGAGGTGGTCTCCGCCGGCTGGGGTGCGGGGGTCCACGCGGGGAG
>NZ_JAIZ01000382.1 GCF_000710465.2 Kitasatospora sp. MBT63
GTCCGGCGCCGAACGGCCGGGCACCCGGGGTGGGTTGGGAGGGGTCAGCCGTCGAGGCGGACGAGCATCTTGCCGGTGTTCGCACCGCGCATCATGCCGAGGAAGGCCTCGGGGGCGCGCTCGATCCCGTCCAGGACGGTCTCCTCGGCGCGCAGGGCGCCGCTGGCGAGCCATCCTCCGGCGAGCCGGGCGTACTCCGGGGCGAGGTGGTAGTAGCTGCCGACCAGGAGGCCGCGCAGGGTGAGCTGCTTGCCGATCGCCAAGGCCAGGTTGCGCGGTCCCGGGGTGGGCTCGGTCGCGTTGTACTGGCTGATCGCGCCGCACATGGCGATCCGGCCGCCGGGGCGCATCGCGGTGATGGCGGCCTCCAGGTGGTCGCCGCCGACGTTGTCGAAGTACACGTCGATGCCCTCGGGGGCGGCCTGGGCGAGCTGGTCGGCCAGGGAACCGGCCCGGTAGTCGATGGCGGCGTCGAACCCGAAGTCCTCGACGAGCTTCTTGGCCTTCTCGGGGCCGCCGGCCGAACCGATCACCCGGGAGGCACCGAGCTGGCGGGCGATCTGCCCGGCGACGCTGCCGACGGCGCCGGCGGCGCCGGAGATGAACACGACGTCGCCTTCGGCCACCGGGGCGACCTCGACCAGGCCGGCGTAGGCGGTCAGGCCGGGCATGCCGAGGACGCCGAGGTAGGCGGGGGCGGGGGCGAGCGAGACGTCGATCGGCATGACCGTGGCGGCGTCGACGACGGAGTACTCACGCCAGCCCAGCTGGTGCAGGACCGTGGTGCCCACCGGTATGGCGTCCGCCCGCGAGGCCACGACGGTACCGGTCGCACCGCCGCTCAGCGGGGCGCCGAGCTCGAACGGCGGGATGTAGGAGCCGGTGCCCGCGTTCATCCGACCGCGCATGTACGGGTCGACGGACATCCAGGTGTTGCGTACGAGCAGCTGGCCCTCGCCCGGCTCCGGGATCGCGCTCTCCACCAGGGCGAAGTTCCCGAGGACGGGCTCGCCGGTGGGGCGGGAGGCCAGGTGGATCTCTCGGTTGACGAGCGGGGACTGGGTCATGGCGCTACTCCTGAGGGTTTTGGGCTCGGCAGGCTGCCCGGAACGGCAGTTCTTGACCTTTCGTTCCAATACCGTAGCCGTTGTGGAACGACAGGTCAAGAACCGGGTACCGTGGAGCCATGGGAAGACCGCGCACATTTGACGAAGAAGCCACCCTGGACCGGGCCATGCTGCTGTTCTGGCGCAAGGGCTACGAGGCCACGAGCATGAACGACCTGGTGGAGGAGCTCCAGCTAGGGCGGGGCTCCATCTACGCGGCGTTCGGGGACAAGCACGGCCTGTTCATCCAGGCGCTCGGCCGCTACCTCGCCCGCCAGTCCGACCTGCTCGACAGCGCCCTGAACGACCGGGAGCCACCGCTGCCACAACTGCGGCGGCTCTTCGAGACGCTCCTGCGGGCCGACAACGCCTGCAGCGCCGCCGGCTGTTTCAGCGTCAACAGCATCGCCGAGCTCCTGCCGGACGACCAGGCCGTCGCCGAACTCGCCCGCACCAGCCTGCGCGCCGCCGAGGACGCGTTCGCCGCCCAGCTCGCCCGGGCCCAGGCCGCCGGGGACCTGTCCACCAGCACGAGCCCGCGCGAAGCCGCACGCCTGCTGGTCGCACTCGTCCAGGGACTGCAGATCCTCCGCAAGGCCGACCCCGACCCCGTCCGGGTCGCCGCCCTCGTGGACTCGGCGTTCGCCCTCATCAAGGCCCTGCCGGAGAGCGCTCGGGTGCCGCAGGCGTGCTGACGGCGCGGCCCGTGCCGGTCCGGCGCCGCTCGGCACCGGGCGGCGCACCGCCCGGGCGGGGGTGATGCTGAAGAGAGCGCGGACCCGCACCGTGGAGGCCCGGGCCCGGCGCCGCGAGGAGAGGTGCGCAGGTGCCGCCGTGCCCGCCCCGGGGTACGCGTTCCCCGCGTCGATGACCGATCCGGACGACCGGCTACGGAAGGTACGGCCATGGGCGGACCACTCACGACACTGCACAGGAGCATCGTCAGGGGCCCGGTCCTGCGGCAGGGGAGCGAGCACGGATACCACCGGCTGGTCGCCCGGGAAGGCGAACCGCATGTGGTCCGGGAGGACCTGATCGGCCACGCCTGGCAGGTACCCGCTCACAACGGCCGGCGCACCCTGCTCCACCTCGCCCACATGACCGATCTCCAGCTCGCCGACGTCCAGTCCCCGGTCCGGTTCGAGTTCCTCAACCGGTATCTCGGCGACCCCCGGGTGTCCACCGTGGTCCCGGTCCAACGGCCTCAGGAAGCCCTGGTCCCGCACGCGGTCGAGGCCATGATCCGCACCCTGAACGCCGTGGACGGAAGTCCGCTCACGGGTGCGCCGCTGACCCTGGTCGCCACCACCGGCGATGCGATCGACAACGCCCAGTGGAACGAGACGCTGGCCTTTCTGGCCCTCCTCGACGGCGGAACGGTCCGCACCGACTCGGGCGGGCCGTCCTACCAAGGGGTCCAGAGCAGTGAATGGCCGGACACCGCGTTCTGGAAGCCGGAGGGCGAGGGCCCGCAGGGCCCCGACCAGTGGCGCGAGCTGTTCGGCTTCCCGCACCGCCCGGGGCTGCTGCGCGCCGCGCTCGACGACTTCCAGGCCCGCGGACTGCGGCTGCCCTGGCTCGCGTGCGTCGGCAACCACGAGACGCTCACCCAGGGGGTGGGAGCGCTGACCCGGCCCCTGCTGGAGTTCCTCGCGGGGGGCCGCAAGCCGGTCGACGGTCCGACCCGTCCGGGGCTGGACGAGGTCCCGGCTCTCTTCGCCCACCGGCCGGACGCCTACCTGTCCGGCCGCCAGGCACCGGTCACCCCCGACGCGGCACGCCGGGGGATCACCCGGGCGGAATTCGTGGCGGCCCACTTCCGTCCCGGCAGCCGGCCCGCGGGGCACGGGTTCACCGCGGAGAACCTGAGCGAGGGCAGCGCCCACTACGTGTACGACGACCGGGACTCCGGCATCCGGTTCATCACGCTGGACACCAGCTGCCTCCAGGGGGGCGTGGACGGCCACGTGAGCGCCGAGCAGCGGCGCTGGCTGGAGGCGCGGCTCACCGAGGTGCACTCCCGCCACCGGCTGGCGGACGGCGGCGAGAGCACCACCGGCAACGAGGACCGGCTGGTCGTCGTCCTCTCCCACCACGGGTCCGACACCCTGCTCGACGGGCGGAGTCCGTCCCCCGACCCGTCCGGCCCGCCGGCGCTCTCCGAAGCCGAGGAACTCATCCGCGTCCTGCACCGGTTCCCGAACGTCGTCCTGTGGCTCAACGGGCACACCCACCGCAACACCGCCCGCCCGTGGCGGTCCCCGGCCGGCGACGGGCGGGGCTTCTGGGAGGTGACCACCTGCGCGGTGATGGACTGGCCGTGCCAGACCCGCCTGGTGGAACTGCTGGACAACGGCGACGGGACGCTCTCGGTCCGGTGCACCATGCTCGACCACGACGCGCCGTTGCAGCCCGGCCCGGACAACGGCCTGGACTCGCTCGCCTCGCTGCACCGCGAGCTCGCCGCCAACGTGCCGTGGCGAGGCGTGGAACGCCTTCCCGGCGGCCCCGGGGACCGCAACGCGGACCTGCTCCTGCGTGATCCGGCCGCCTTCACGCGCCGCCGGTAGCCCAGGGGCGGCAGGCCGCCGGGCGGCTCGGCGGGGCGCGGGTAAGGGCCGGGCGGCGGCCGGAACGGTCCGCGGCCTGCCGGTACCGGCCCGGGTGGTCCACACTGGTAACCGAGAGGAGTCGAATCGGCGGCTGTGACGCGCCCCCCTGGCGCAGCCGCAGGGAATTCGAAGCCCTGCAGGTCATGGGTCATCACTGTCCGTTGTACCCGCGGTCCCTGCTGGAGGAGGTTCGGATGGGAATCCGCGGTGGCGTGTGGGAACAGGGTCTGGCCGGCCGCACCGGAGAGCTGAAGGTGCTGACGGAGTGTCGCAGCGCGGTCGCCCGTGGTGATCCGTGGCTGGTGATGGTGCTGGGAGAACCGGGCATCGGGAAGACGGCGCTGGTGCGCCGGGCCTTGGCGGAGGGTCCGGACGGCTTGCAGGTCTGCTGGGCGTCGTGCGATCAGGCCGAGCGGGACATCCGGTACGGGGTGGTGTCCCAGCTGTTGCACCGTCTGCCTGCGGAGACCGCCGGGCGGACCGAACTCGCTCGGAGCCTGACCGGGGCGGGGTCGCCACTCGCGGTGGGCCGCGACCTGCTGGACGTGGTGGCGGCCACCGCCGAGTCGGCACCGCTGGCGCTGGTGGTCGACGACGTGCCGTGGGCCGACGACCAATCGCTGAAGACCTTGGCCTTCATGGCCCGTCGGCTGTGGTCGGAGCGGGTCCTGATCGTCCTGGTCGCCCGTACGACCGACACCGTCACAGGTCACCCGCAGAGCGAAGGGACCGGCGAGGAGGGCTCCCCACCGGGCGATGTCCCGTTCGAAGAGGATTGGCGGGATACCTGGCGGGGGTTCGACCGGGTCAGCGAGATCCGGCTGACCGGTCTTGGTCCGGAGGACATCGGGGACATGGTGACGGCGGCCGGCGGTCCGGCCTTGAACCGCGCCGCCCTGCAGAGATTGTGGGAGAAGACCGGCGGCCACCCGCTGCACATGCAGACGTTGCTGGGCCAGGTCAGCCCCCAGGAGCTCGCCAACACCGACCGGCCGCTCCCGGTCCCGGCCTCGTTGGAGGCCACGATCCGCCAGGTGCTCGCGGAGCTGCCCTCCGACGCCCGGCGCTTGGTGCAGGCCCTGGCCGTTCTGGCCGCGACCGTGCCCCTCGCCGTGGCCGGCCGGGTCGCCGACCTGGCGGACCCGACCGTCGCGCTCGCCCCCGCGCTCGCCTCCGGTCTGGTCGGCTGGCAGCCCTCCGATCCCAGGACGCCGGTACACATCCACCACCAGCTCCAGCGTGACTCCGTCTACGGGGCGTTGTCGTCCACCGAACGCCGCGATCTCCACCGCCTGGCCGCAGACCTGGTCAGCAAGGATGCCGCTTGGGCCCACCGGGTCGCCGCCGCGGACGGAATCGATCCGGCCCTGGCCGACCGGCTGGCCGCGGAGGCCGACGGCCAGGCTGCCGCGGGGCAGCCCGCTCGCGCCGCCACACTGCGGCTGTGGGCCGCCGATCTCGACTCGACCCGCGAACGCCGCGAACGCCATCTCCTCACGGCCGCCACCCATCTCGTGATCCATGAGAGACACGCCCGTTTCAGGACGCTGCGCGGCGCCCTCGAGGCCTGCGATCCCACTCCGCGCCGCGACGCGCTCCTCGGTTTCCTCGCCGGTCTGCGCGGCGAGACGGCCGCCGGTGCGGAACTCCTCAGCCGTGCCACCGCGAACGCAGGGGCCGACACCGAATCCGGTCTGCTCGCCGCCAGCTGGCTCGCGGCCGTCCACGTCCTTCAGGCCGACGGCCCGCGGGCCCTGGCCGCTCTGCGGCCGGTCATGGACCAGCTCCCGCACACTCACACCGGCATGGCCCTCGGTCTGCTGTCCTTCGCCACGCTGTTCACCGACGGACCCGCCGCAGGGCTCGAGGTCCTCCGCAACGCCGGCCTGCCCGACGCGGCGGCGGACGTCGCCACCGCCGAGAGCTTCTTGCTGATGTACCGCGGAACCATGCGGGTGGAGACCGGCCGCCTGCGGGCCGGCTCCGGAGATCTGGCCGCCCTCATCGAACGCCAGGAGAACCAGCCCCACCTCCCTCCGTCGCCGACGGAGCGCTATCTGCTCGGGTTCGCCCGTTACCTGGACGGCGGTTGGGAGGACGCCCTGATAGCCGCCGACCATGCGATGGCGGCGGCCGAGATCGGCAGCCACCGCCACGGCGTCCCACCGGCGCACGCCGTTGCGGCCATGGTGCACGCGCAGCGCGGCCATTGGACCAAAGCCCGGTCCCACCTCGAGGCCTGCTCCCACCACACCCCGCTCTTCCTCGAACTCAACTCCGTCTACCCGGCCATGGCCGGGGCGGTCCTCGCCCAGGCGCGCGCCGACCGGGAGGCCATGCTGCAGGCCCTGCGGCCATTGGCGCCCACGGCCGTCGGCAACGTCGGAGCCTGGCGGGTGCTGTGGCTGCCGCTGCTCGTCCAGGCCCTCGCCCCGGTCACTCCTCCGGACCAGCCTCTGGACCCGGTGGAACTCGACCACGTCCGAGGTGCACTGGCGCTCTTCGATGACATCGCCACCCATGCGCCGAGCCTGATGCCGACCTCGCACTGGCTCCACGGCCGGCTCGCCACCGCTCGGGGCGACACCGACTCGGCCCTGGCCCGTTACCGCGAAGGGCACTCGGCCCCGCAGCAGGACGACGGCGACATCCCGCTCCACCGTGCGCTGCTCCATCACGACCACGCTCGTCTGCTCATCTCCGTGGATCCGGCGGATCCGCACATCCGCCAGGAGGTGGTCGCACACCTGCAGGAGGCGCACCGCCGCTTCACCGCCCTCGGTGCCACGCCGTACGCGGAGCGCACGGCCGAGCAGCTCACGCGTCTCACGGGCCGCGACGCCCTCTCCCCCTCCGGAACGGCTCGGCTTTCCGAGGCCGAAGCCGACGGCGATGGCGATGGCGATGGCGCCTGGGCTCGCCCGGACGGAACCGTGGTCCGTCTTCCGGAGCTCACCGACCGCGAACAGTCCGTGGCGCATCTCGCGGCACAGGGGCTGACGAACAAGGAGATCGCCCGGCGGCTGTTCGTCAGCTCCAAGACCGTGGAATACCACCTCAGTCACGTGTACTCGAAGCTCGCCGTCACCGGTCGCCGGGAGCTCAGGAGGGAGTTCCAGGAGATCAGCTGACTGATCCGTCGGGGCCGCTGTATGAGTGCTGTTCGACGTGGGCGTCATCTCGCGGACGATGCGCAGTCCCGCTCGGCTCTTGGGGATGAAGAGTCACAGGTGGCATTGCCGGGGGCGCAGTGCACTCGTTTGGCGATCGGAGCGTGGGTGGCCGGGCATGGATGCGGATTCGGTTGTGGGCATCTCGCCGGCCTTCGTCGGGCGTGAGTTCGAGCTGGAGGTGCTGCGGACCTGTACCGCCCGCACCGAATCGGGCGAGCCCTGGCTGGCGGAGGTGGAGGGCGAGGCCGGCATCGGGAAGACACTACTGGTCCGGCGGGTGGTGGAGGGGCTGGACGGGTGGTCGGTGTGGTGGGCCTCGTGTGCCGAGGTGGAGCGGGACTGGCCGTACGGGGTGGTGGAGCAGTGGCGGCGCCAGGCCGGCCGGGAGGTTCTGCGGGACTGTCCGGTGCTGGGCGGGCAGCTGAGTCCGGCGGTGACGCCGATCGCGGTGGGAGCCGAACTGGTCGATCTGCTGGGGGCCGTACAGGACTCGGGCCCGGTGGCCCTGGTGGTCGATGACGCGCAGTGGATGGACGGGGGATCGCTGCAAGCCCTGTCATTCGTGATGCGCAGGCTCTTCGCTGACCGGGTGCTGGTCATAGCGACCATTCGGTCGGCGACAGGCGCGCAGGTCGGCGGTGAAGCAGTGGCCAGGGAGCGGACGGAGGAGTGGCGACGTCTCGTGGCGGGTTCCCCGAACGCGCGGACGGTGCGGCTGGGCGGCTTGAGCGAGTCGGACGTGAGGGACCTGCTGGAGGCAGCGGGGGGCAGCGCTCACCCGAGGACGGGCGCCGCCCACCGGCTGTGGGAGCACACGGGAGGTCATCCGCTCTACGTACGATCACTGCTTGCGGCCCTGCCGCCGGGTGAGTTGGCGAATCCCCGGGTGGGGCTCCCGGTGCCGGAGACACTCGCGGAGACGGTGGGGCGCAACTTGGAGCGTCTGTCCGAGGACAGTCGGGCCCTCACGGAGGCGCTGGCGGTGCTGGACACCCGCGTACCGCTGGCGCACGCGGGGGTGGTCGCCGGGCTCACGGTCCCGGCGGATGCCCTGGGACCGTTGCTGACGTCGGGGCTGGTGGAGTGGTCTCCCTCCGAACCGTCGTCGCCCGTGTGGATCAGCCACCGCCTGCAGCGCGACGCGGTCTACCGTGCCATGCGGCCGCAGCGCCGACGCGATCTGCACCGGGCCGCCGTTCCGGTGGTGGATGCGCACGCGGCGTGGGCGCACCGGGTGGCGGCGACCGATCACGCGG
>NZ_JAIZ01000383.1 GCF_000710465.2 Kitasatospora sp. MBT63
GTCGCGTCCCCCCCGGGGCGCCGCCGGGCTGGGCGGCGCCCGCCCGGGCCGGCGGGACCGCCGCGACGACCGCCGGGGCGGGCTGGTCGGTGGTCATTCGGCGTACGCTCCGCGGGAGTCCGGTCCGGGTAGGGCGGACCGGACCGCCAGGCCCAGCACCACCGAGGTCAGCACCGTGGTGGTGCCGCCGATGTCGGCGTAGAGGAAGTCGACTGTCACCCAGCCGAGCAGGGCGAGCGCGGCCAGGCCGGGCCCGTCCGCGGCCCGGCGCAGGCAGCCGGCGAGCAGCGCGAGGAACAGCGCCGCGTACGCGACGATGCCGACCAGGCCCTGCTCGGACAGGACCAGGAAGTACATGTTGTGCGGGGAGAGCAGCGGTTCGCGCTGGAAGCCGATGGTGGCGTCGGCCGCGTCACTGCCGGAGGACAGCCGCAGGGGGGCGTGACTGTCGCGCAGCCGCTGGAACGCCTTCGGGCCGGCCCCCGTGACCGGGTGGTCCTGCCAGATCCGGCCGGCCGTCGTCCACAGGTCGTAGCGGTCGCTGACCGACTGGTCCGGCGCGGCGGACACCGAGCCGATGCTGCTGAGCCGCTCGGTGACGCCGGAGGCCCCGAGCCCGAGGCCGCCGACCAGCACCACGGCCGCGGCCGCGGTCAGTACGGCGCCGCGGACCGCCAGCCGGGCGTCGGCGCGCAGCAGCAGCACGGTGGCGGCGGCGCCGCAGGCGATCCAGCTGCCCCGGCTGAAGGAGACCGCGAGCGGGAAGGCGAGGAAGGCGGCGGCCCCGGTCATCGCCAGGCGCAGCGGGCGGCTGCCGGCCGGGCCGCGTTCGCCGAGCGCCAGGGCGAGGGCGGCCAGCAGGCCGAAGCTGACCACCGTGGACATTCCCATGATGTCCAGGGCGCCGAAGGTGCCGACCGCCCGGATCGGCTGCCCGGTGTAGGAGGCACCGGTGCGGGTGAGGTACTGGTGGGCGCCGACCACGCCCTGGACCAGGGCTGCGGCGACGAAGGCGCCGAGCACGAGCCGCTGGTCGCGGCGGTCCCGCAGGGAGCACACCACGGCGGCGGGGACCAGCACGAAGATCTGCACCAGCCGGACGAAGCCCGTGACGCTGGCCACCGGGTCGATCGAGGTGAGGGTGGCGGCGGCGGCCGCCAGCACGATCCCGCCGAACAGCAGGCACGCCCGGCGGTCCACCCGGGGGGCGCGGCCGCGCACCAGGTCGAGCGCGGTGAGCGCGACCAGGACCAGTGAGGCGACGTCGGCGGGGGTCACGTGCACGGCGGCCGTGACGTCCTTCTCGCCGGTCGGGACGCAGACCAGCAGGACGGTCGCGGCGGCCCACAGGCTCGGCCGTCGCGCCACTATGCTCGCCAGCCGACTCACCGTCAGGGTGCTGGCCGGGCTCGGACGCAGGAGTGCGAGGGCCATCTCAGCTCCCGTCCGGGTGGAGCATCAGGGCGGCCGTGCGGAGCAGGATCTTGGCGTCCTGCCACAGGCTCCAGCCTTCGATGTAGCGGTTGTCGAAGCGGGCCCGGTCCTCGATCGAGGTGTCCCCGCGCAGGCCGTTGACCTGCGCCAGCCCGGTCAGCCCGACCGGCACCCGGTGGCGGTCGGCGTACTCGGGGTAGACCTGGCCGAACCGCATCACGAAGTACGGGCGCTCGGGCCGGGGGCCGACCAGGCTCATGTCGCCGCGCAGCACGTTCCACAGCTGCGGCAGCTCGTCCAGCGAACTGCGGCGCAGCAGGCGGCCGACGGCGCCCATCCGGTGGTCCTGGGAGATGTTCCAGCGGGTCGCCGACTCGTGCTCGTTGCTGGGGCGCAGGGTGCGGAACTTGAGGACGGTGAAGGCCTTGCCGTCCAGGCCGGTGCGCTGCTGGCGGAAGAGCACGCCGGGGCCGGTGTCGCAGCGCACGGCCAGTGCGCAGACGGCCAGGACCGGTGCCAGGGCGAGCATGCCGAGACCGGAGGCGACGATGTCCAGGGCCCGCTTGGCGGCCCAGCCGGGGCGGCGCATCGCGGGCCGGGCGAGCGGCAGGCAGGGGAAGCCGTACAGGTGGTCGGCGGGGAAGCGGCCGAGTGAGCCGTACTCGCGCAGGGCCGGGACCAGCCAGACCTGGCAGCCCAGCCGGACGGCGTCGCGCAGGGCGGCCGCGGTCTCGGCCTCGTCGGCGGCGCCCTCGGTGGCGACCACGTGGTGGATCCGACGCCGGCGCACCTCCCGCTCCAGCACCTCGCGGCCGCCGAGCACCGGCAGCCGGGAGTCGCCGGCCAGCAGGACCGGGTCGGGGTCGACGTAGCCGACCGGGCGCAGGCCGTACTCGCGCCGCTCGGTGAGGGTGGCGGCGATCCGCTGGCCGAGTTCGCCGGCGCCGAGCACCAGCACCGGGCTGGGCCGGCGGCGGCGGACCTTGCGCAGCAGGTGGTAGGTGAGGGCGCGGCCGCTGACGGCGAGCAGCAGCAGGCCCGCCAGGAGGGCGGTGAGCCGGAGCGGGGTGGCCGGGCCGGAGCCGGGCCAGCGGCCGTCCAGGCAGGCGGTGAGGGTGACGGCGAAGGCGGTGGCCACGGCGGCCCGGGCGGCCAGCGCCGGGAGTTCGTCCAGGACGGAGAGGCTGAGCCGGTTGCGGTAGAGCCCGCCGGCCAGGTTGAGCGGGAGCAGCAGGGGGAGCAGGGCGGCGGCGCCGGTCAGCGGGTGCGGTCCCGAGGCGGTGGCGGCCGCGACGGCGGCCTGGGCGCCGCAGACCGCGAGGCTGTCGACGCCGACCAGGGCGAGCGGCAGGGCGACCCGGGAGCGGAACGGCCTGCGGTGCCGCCCGAGGCCGGGTGCGGAGCGGGTCCGCGGCGGGACCGGCCGATCGAGCACCTCGGCGGAGAGCCGCCGCGGCGCCGACAGGGATCTGCCCGGCCGTGGCACACTCTCGTGGTCAATGGTCATCAGCGCACGAACTCCCCTGCTGTGTACCCGCCATGACGGGACAGCCGGAGCCGGGTCGCACCAGCGCGCGGCGATCCCGGCCCGGTGGACGCGGTCCAGGTAAGCACCTGCTGCCTCGGACGGCTCTCGGCCCTCTCGCCGGTCGATCCACGCGGGATGGACCGGTGAGAATCGGAACGAAGCAGGCAAAATCAGACAATACCGAACGCCGCCTGGATGTCAGGAAGTTGACTTGCCATTTCATTCCACCTGCCCATTAATCAGACCGTCGGATTTGCACCTTCGGCCCAGCGGTCACGGCGCGAATTCGGCAGCACCTTCACCGCGAGCATTCACGGCGAGCATTCACGGTCTGAGAAACGATCAGGACCGCTCCGGGACACGGGGGGTCCGGCCGCCGGGCACCGCGGCGGCGCCCAGCAGCGCGTCGTAGACGTCGGCCACCTGGCGCACCACCTCGCGGATGTCGTGCCGGCCCGCCATGTGCGCACGGGCCTGCACCCCGCGGCGTTCGCACTCCCCCGGGTCGGCCAGCGCCGCCGCCAGCCGGCCGGCCAGCGCCGCCGGGTCCTGCGGCGGCACGAGGGCGGACGCGGCGTGGCCCGGCGGCAGGCACTCCCGGGCCCCCGGAACGTCCGAGAGCAGCACCGGACGGGCCGCGGCCATCGCCTCCAGCGGAGCCAGCGCCATCCCCTCCCAGCGGGACGGCAGCACCACCAGGTCGGCCGCCGCCAGCCAGGGACGCGGGTCCGCGACGTTCCCCGCCAGCCGCACCCCGGACGGGTCGGGCAGCGCCCGCACCAGCTCCGTCAGCACGGCCTCGTCCGGGCCGCCGCCGACCAGCGCCAGCCGCGCCCCGGGGACCCTGCCCGCCACCTCGGGCCAGGCGGCGAGCAGCACGTCCTGGCCCTTCTGGCGGCACAGCCGGCCGACGCAGACCGCGAGCGGGGCATCCGGGTCCACGCCGAGCGCGGTCCGCGCGGCCCGGCGGCCGGCCGCGTCCTCGGCGGCGAAGTACCGGACGTCCACGCCGTTGGGCACCACCCGCCAGTCGCCGGTCAGACCGGCCGCCACACCGTCCACCCGCTCCTGCTCGCTGACGCACAGCAGAACACGGGCCCAGCGGGTGGCGAACCGCTCCCAGCGCAGCGTGGCGGCCGCCAGCGGGCCGCCGACCGCCGCGAACGACCAGGCGTGCGGCTGGAACACGGTGGGCACCGCACCCCGGACCGCCAGCCGGCCGGCCAGCCCGGCCTTGGCGCTGTGCAGGTGCAGCAGGTCGGGGGCGGCCTCGCGGACGATCCGGCCCAGCCTGCGCACCTCGCCCAGGGTGCCGGGGCCGGGCGAACGGCCGGCCGGCCAGTCCAGCACCTCGGCCCCGACGGCGGCGGCCTCGGCGGCCAGCCGGCCGCCCGGCGGGCAGGCCACCAGCACCCGGCAGCCGGCCTCGCACTGGCCCCGGGCCAGGTCCACCACGACCCGGGCGACACCGCCGTCCACGGGCTGGGAGATATGAAGGATCGTCATGCGCACGGCGGCGAGCCTAGGTCCGGGGGCCATCGGATCCCGGGTCCCGTCACCCGTCCGGGGAAGCACGTCACCCGTACGGCGGGTGGGCCGTACGGGTGTGCGGGGGCGAGTGACGGGAGGCAGGCGCCGGACAACGGATGACCGATGACAGAATCTGAAATCTGTCACCCGTCATCGGTCATCGACTATCGGCCGGATGTCACCCGCCGGCCGTCTGGGATCAGCCGTCAGCGATCAGCCGTCAGGCCAGCTCGTCCGCGAGCTTGGCGAGCACCGCGTCGTGGATCCGGTTGAGGCCCTTGGGCGCGAAGGTCCGCTCGAAGAAACCACCGATACCGGTGGCGCCCTGCCAGCTCGCGTCCACCGTCACCCGCGCCGCACCCTCGCCCGCCGCGGCCACCGTCCAGGTGATCACCATGGTGGAGTTGGCGTCGGTCTCCACCAGCTGCTCCGGGCTCGGTGCCGAGACCGTGAACAGGCAGTCGCGCACCCGCTTCTCGGTGGCCTGGAGCCGCCAGTGCACCTGGGTGCCGGCCCCGGTGCCGCCGGCCTTCACCTCGTACTCGCTGTACTGCGCGGGCAGCAGGCGGGGACGGACGACGGCGTAGTCGGCCAGCGCCTCGTACACCCGCTCGGGGGTGGCCTGGTAGACGCGCTCGGTGGTGGCCTGCACCTTGCCCATGGGGCTGTTCTCCATTCACTGCGACTGCACTGCCGTTGCACTGCTGCTGCACTGCTGCGGGACGGTCCGTGCCTCCGGGCGGCCCGGCCGCCGGACGGTCGGGGTCAAGCCAACCACCGCCCTCGGCCGCGCCCCAAACCGGGCCCGGAAATCGGGCGCACCCCGCACGGCGGCCGAGTTAGGGTGGCCGGTGTGCTCGATCAGGTGACCGCAGTCCGCTATCTCGACCCGCTGCGCGCGGGCGGCTCGGTGCCCGGGGTGGTGGAGACCGACGACCTGGGCACCTACGTGGTGAAGTTCACCGGCGCCGCGCAGGGCCGGAAGGCCTTGGTGGCCGAGGTGATCGTGGGTGAGCTGGGCCGCCGGCTGGGCCTGCGGGTACCGCCGCTGGTCCTGGTGGACTTCGACCCGGCGGTCGCGGCGGACGAGCCCGACCCGGAGATCCAGGACATCCTGCGGGCCAGCTCCGGACTCAACCTCGGTATGGACCTGCTGCCCGGCGCCCGCGACTTCCGGCCCGGCCTGCTGGACGTCGACCCGGCCGAGGCCGGGCGGGTGGTCTGGCTGGACGCGCTGACCGGCAACGTCGACCGCACCACCGCCAACCCCAACCTGATGGTCTGGCACGGCCGCCTCTGGCTGATCGACAACGGCGCCGGGCTGGTCTTCCACCACCGCTGGTCCGGTGCCGCGGCCTCGCTGCTCAAGCCGTACCCGATGTCCGCGCACGCGCTCGGCGGCTACCACCCGGACGTGCTCGCCGCCGACGCCGCGTTGGCGCCCCGGGTCACCGAGGCACTGCTGCGCGAGGTGGTGGCCCTGGTGCCGGAGGAGTGGCTGGCCGAGGAACCGGGCTTCGGTTCGGTGGCGGAGCTGCGGGAGGCGTACGTGACGCAGCTGGCCGCGCGGGCGGCCGCCTCGACGGCCTGGCTGCCGACCTGCTTCGCCACCCCCGAGGAGCAGCGGGCCGCGGAGGCCGCACGGGCGGCGGCGACCCTCGCGGCCCGGCCCGACTGGCTGAAGCAGGTACCGAACCGGCACGGCCGGGCGCAGGTGGAGTCCGACTGGAGCCGCCACATCGGCTGACCGGCCCGGGCCCCCGGCCCGGCCACCCCCGAGACCGCGCACCCAGCACCTGGCACCCGGCAGCAGAGTGCCCCGCCCGGGACCAGGTCCGGGCGGGGCACTTCGGGCTCAGCGGCTCAGCGGCCCGACCGTCCGCGGCTCAGCGGATCAGAACCGCCACCACTGCGCGGCCGTCGCCGCGTTGATGATGCCCGCGCCGTAGAAGCCGTTGTTGGCGGTGCCGCCCTCGCAGACCCCCTTGAACGCGCCGTCGCCGCTCGGGTCGAAGACCGCCGGGCAGGCGTGGTCGTCGGCCTGGTGCACCAGCATCGCGCGCAGCTCGTCCGGGCCGGCCCACGGGTGGGTCGAGGCGAGCAGTGCGACCACGCCGACGGTGTGCGGGGACGCCATCGAGGTGCCCTGCATGTAGGCGTAGCCGCCGCGGACGGTGGAGAGCACCCGGCCGTTCTTGTCCGGGGTGTCCGGCAGCTGGTAGCGGGAGTCACCGCCGGGGGCGGCCACCGTCACCTTGCCCTTGCCGTAGCTGGAGTAGAAGGACTTGTCGCCCTTGACCCCCACCGAGCTGGTCACCACGACGCCGGGCAGCTCGGTCGGCAGCGACAGGCAGCTCTCGTCGATCGGCCGCGAGCCGGGGGTGGTGTCGTCGGGGCTGGTCACGTCGACCGTCTTGTGCGCGAGGTCGATGTTGTCGTTGCCGGCCGCGGCGACGTTGAGGACGCCGTTGCGCTGCGAGAAGGCGACCGCCCGCTTGACGGCCGTGGTGACGGCGGCCTGGTCGGGGTCGTTCTTGCAGTTGAACAGCCAAGGGTCGATGTAGTAGCTGTTGTTGGTCACCTTGAAGTGGTGCTCACCGGCCCAGACGAAGCCGCAGATGGCGTACTCCGGGTAGATGAAGCCGCCGTCGTCGACCACCTTGACCGCGGCGAGCCGCACGCCAGGGGCGATGCCCTCGATGCCCTTGCCGTTCTTGGCGGCCGCGATGGTGCCGGCCACGTGGGTGCCGTGGTCGCTGGTGGTGGGCTGCCAGGAGTTGAAGTCGGTGTTCGGGCGGCCACCGTCGATGCAGGAGGCGGAGAGCGAGGCGTCCACGTTGGCGGCCAGGTCCTCGTGCTTGGCGTCGATGCCCGAGTCCAGGACGCCGACCACCACCCGGCGGCTGCCGAGGGTGGTCTCGTGGGCCTTGTCCACGCCGATCTGCCGCATGTCCCACTGGTTGGCCCAGAGCGGCTCGGAACCGTCCGCCGGGGTGGCGCCCGGGGAGACCCGCTCGACGGTGGACTCCACGTCCGCGGCCACGATCCCGGCGGTCCGGCTGGCGCCCACCGAGTCGATCCCCTTGACGTGCCGCAGCTTGGCCGCGAACCCGGTGTCGGTGGAGCGGGCGATCACCACGCCGATCTGCTCGTACGAGTAGACCACCGAGCCGCCGGCCTTCGCGATCTCCCGCTCGGCCTTCTTCACCTGGCCGTGGTTGGCCTGGGTGTTCACCACATAGCTGAGCAGCGGCCCGGGCGCCGGGTCCGATCCGGCTGCCGCGGCGGTGCCGGCCGGCAGCGCGATCGAGCCGGCGGTGGCGAGCGCGAGACCTGCCGCCGCGAGCCGTGCCCGACGTATCCGAGGAACTCTCATAGGGGATGGCCCTCCCGAGTCTCGTGGTGCCCCACTGATGGCAGGAACACGTAAGTGGGTGGGACGCTAGTGACCCCTCGATCGCTTCCGCAAGGGTGCGGACGGGGGTGATCGGCTCGCCCGCGCGGCCACCGCACCTGACCAGCTGATGTGACGTCAGGTAGTTTCCGTGTCAGCTGAGATGTCCGTGTCCAGACCGTACAGCCGGGCGGCGTTCCCCGCCGACAGCTGCGCCTCGATCCCCGCCGCGTCCGCCGCCGTGCACGCCCCGTCGCGCTGCCACCCCGCCAGCAGCGACCCCAGGGCGTGCCGGTACTGCGCCGCGCCGACCAGGAACAGCTCCGGCAGCCCGTACGCGTCCGTCGAGAACAGCACCTTCCCGAACGGTGCCAGTTCGAGCACCTCGCCCAGCACCTCGGCGGCCCGCGCACCGGTGTACGAGAGGGTCAGCCCCACGTCCAGGTGGACGTGCGGGAAGCAGTGCGCCAGCCAGGCGGCCTGACGGTGGTACGGGTAGCAGTGCAGCAGCACCAGCGGCACGCCCGTGGGCTCGACGGCCCGGACGAAGTCCACCAGCAGCGCCGGATCGGCGAGGTGCAGCCGCAGGTCCGGGTCGCCGAAACCGGTGTGCAGCTGGATCGGCAGCCCGAGTCCGACCGCCTGCCACAGCAGATGGCGCAGCAGCACCGGGTCGGTCAGCCGGGCCGCCGGGCCGCCCTCCCGCCGCCCGGCTGCCCGCTGCTGGGCGGCCCACCGCTCGGCCGCCCGGACCACCTCGGCCCTGCCGGGCGGGCGGGGGTCGATGGCCAGCCCGTGCCGGTAGGCCAGTACCGACTTCACCGCGACCACGCCCGCGCCCGCGCAGGCCGCCGCGAGCTCCTCGGCCAGCGCCTCGGGCCAGCGCCCGGGCGTCGCCCGGACCCGGGCCGCGACGCTCTCCAGCCGGACCACCTCGTACGTCCGGGCGCCCGAGAGCCGGGCGAGGGCGTCGAGCGGGAGCAGCGGGCGGCCGGCCGCCTCGGTCAGCCCGGTGTCCACCAGGCAGGCCGTCAGTCCGGCCGCCGCCAGTAGCCGGCGGCCGGCCTCGGGGGTGCCCAGCTCGCGCCGCCGGGCCAGGTACTCGGCCGGTTCCGTGTGCGCGGGCAGACCCAGGGCGGGCGGGCACCACCGCCGTACGGCGAGGCCCAGCGCGCTGCCGAACGGGCTGCAGCCGGGGGCGGGCGGCCGGTCGGACTCGGTGAGCAGCGAGGCGAAGACCCCGTCGTCCAGGGCCCCGTCGCCCAGGGCCGCGCCATCCAGGACCCCGTCGCCCGGCTCCTGCCCGCCGGGGGCGAGCACGCTGTGGCAGTGCTGGTCGATCAGCATCCGGTCACCAGCGCAGCCTGGTCGCGGCGATCACCTCGTCGGCGCCGACCCCGTCGAACAGGCCGATCTCGGCCTCCCGGACGGCCAGCACCGCGGCGTGCAGCTCCGCGCCGAGCGCCTCCCGGAGCAGGTCGGAGCCCTTGAACGCGGCGGCCGCCTCGGCGAGGTCGGCCGGCAGCCGCTCGGCGTAGCCGGAGTCGGCCGGGTCGCCGGAGACCTCGGGCGGCAGCCGCAGCCCGCGGTCGATGCCGCCGAAGCCGGCCGCCAGCACCCCGCCCACCGCCAGGTACGGGTTGGCGGCGGCGTCGAAGCACTTCACCTCGGCGTTGGCCTGCTCGGGGGTGGATCCGGGGATCAGCCGCAGCGCCGCCTCCCGGTTCTCCCGGCCCCAGCAGCGGTAGGGCCCGGACCAGCGGCCGGGCACCAGCCGCAGGTAGCTGGCCACGCTGGGGGCGCCGAGCGCGAGCAGGGCGGGCAGCTCGGCCAGCACTCCGGCCAGGAACGCCTCCCCCTCGACGGTCAGTCCGTACCGGCCGGGCCCGCCGCCGCCGAGGTTGCGTCCGTCGCGCCTCAGGCTGAGGTGCAGGTGCCCGCCGTTGCCCACGCCGTCGGCGGCCACGGCGGGCGCAAAGGAGGCCTCGAGCCCGTACCGGACGGACACCGCCTGCACCGTGTGCCGCACCAGGACCGCGAGATCCGCGGCCGCCACCGGACCGGCCGGGGCGAGCGACACCTCGAACTGGCCGACGGTGTACTCCGGGTGGATCTGCAGCACCGTCAGCCCCTGGTCGCGCAGGGCCCGCAGGACGTCCCGGAGATAGTCGGACAGTCCGATCAGCCGGCGCATCCCGTAGGCGGGCCCGGCGCCCGCGCCGTCGACCACCACCCACTCGACCTCGATCCCGGCCAGCACCTCCAGCCCCCGCCGCTGCGCCTCGGCGGCCATCCGGCCGGCGAACAGCCGCTGGCAGCCCGGATGCGGCTCGCCGTCCTGCGCGTACCGGTCGGCCGGCGCCCAGGCCCACCCGGGCTGGGCGGCGAGGACGGTGAGCGCGGCCAGGTCCGGGACCAGCCGCAGATCGCCGACCGGGCTGCCGGACGGGGCCATCGAGTCGTCCACCAGGAACGCGTCGAAGCACGGCGCCGCGCCCACGCCCCACTCCGCCGCGTGCGCCAACTGCTCGACCGGTACCGCCTTCACCCGGTGCACCCCGGCGTTGTCCACCCAGCCGAGGACCACTCCGTCCGTGCCGCCCGCGGCCAGGTCGTCGGCGGCCGTACGGGCCCGGGCGGCGCGCTCGGCGCGGGGCAGCATCGTGGTCATGCCGCCCATGCTGCCGGGCCGGCCGGACGTGCACCGAGCATCGGCCGCCCGTTCACCCGGACGGCGGACCGGATTCCCCACCCAAACCCGATGTGACCCAGCTCACACGGGGCGGCGAAATTTCCGGGGACTCGCTCCCCGTTTAGGCTAGAGTCGAACGAAGCGGGGACTCATTCCCCGGAAGCATCCGCCACCGGAACGAAGGGACGACCGATGACCACGACGACGCCACCGGCGCCCAAGCTCCGCGCGGACGCCACCCGCAACCGCAACCGCATCATCGAAGCGGCCCGCGAGGCCTTCGTGGAGCACGGCGCCGAGGTGCCGCTCGACGAGATCGCCCGCCGCGCCGGGGTCGGCAACGCGACGCTGTACCGCCACTTCGCGGACCGCCGCGAGCTGATCCACCACGTGACGCTCTCGGTCCTGGACCGGGTGGTCGAGCACGCGGAGCGCGCGATGGCCGAGGAGCCGGACGCCTTCGCGGCGCTGGTCCGCTTCACCCACGCCTCGGCCGACGAGCGGATGGGCGCCCTGTGCCCGCTGCTCTCCGAGCACATCGACCCGAACGACCCCGAGATGCACGACGCCAAGGTCCGCCTGCAGGAGACCACCACCGAGGTGATCACCCGGGCGCACCGGAGCGGCCAGCTGCGCGAGGACGTGGGGGTGGGCGACTTCGTGGTCGCCATCACCCAGCTGACCCGACCGCTCCCCGGCACCCACTGCATCGACCTCGACCAGTTCGTCCACCGCCACCTGCAGCTGTTCCTCGACGGCGTGCAGGCTCCGGCCCGATCCACCCTGCCCGGCCGCGCCGTCTCCCTGGACGACCTGAAGCCGCGTTCCTGAGCCCTCCCGCACCGTCCGGCCCACCACGGGCCGCCCCTTCTTCTCGCACCAATCGGTCTTCTCGCACTGTCCGGCACCAGCCGGTGCCTCTGCCCTGCCGTTCCGCTCTCTCGCACACAAGTGGGTATCCCCATGTCTGAATCAGCCCTGCAGCCCGACCCCCGGCGGTGGAAGGCGCTCATCTTCATCGGCCTGGCCCAGCTGATGGTCGTCCTGGACGCCACGGTCGTGAACATCGCGCTCCCGTCCGCCCAGCGTGACCTCGGCATATCCGACGCCAACCGGCAGTGGGTGATCACCGCCTACGCGCTGGCCTTCGGTGGCCTGCTGCTGTTCGGCGGCCGGATCGCGGACCTCTGGGGCCGCAAGCGGACCTTCACGGTCGGCCTGATCGGCTTCGCCCTCGCCTCGGCGATCGGCGGCGCCGCCACCAACACCGCCATGCTGCTCGGCGCCCGCGCCCTGCAGGGCGTCTTCGGTGCGCTGCTCGCGCCCGCCGCGCTCTCGCTGCTCGCGGTGATGTTCACCGACGCCAAGGAGCGGGCCAAGGCCTTCGGCATCTACGGCGCCATCGCCGGTGGTGGCGGTGCCATCGGCCTGATCCTGGGCGGCCTGCTCACCGAGTACCTGAACTGGCGCTGGACCTTCTACGTCAACATCCCGTTCGCCCTGGCCGCCGTCGCCGGCGCCGTCCTGGTGATCCGCGAGCCGGTCGGCAGCCAGAACCGCAACCGCCTCGACATCCCGGGCGTGCTGCTGGTCACCACCGGCCTGGTCTCCCTGGTCTACGGCTTCACCCGGGCCGAGTCGAGCGGCTGGACCTCCGGCTCCACCCTCGGCCTGTTCGCCGCCGCCGTCGTCCTGCTGGCCGCGTTCGTCCTGGTCGAGAGCAAGGTCAAGGCCCCGCTGCTGCCGCTGCGGGTGGTCCTGGAGCGCAACCGCGGCGGTGTCTACCTGTCGCTGGGCCTCGCCGTGATCGGCATGTTCGGCCTGTTCCTGTTCCTGACCTACTACCTGCAGATCGTGCTCGGCTACACCCCCGTCGTCACCGGCCTGGCCTTCCTGCCGATGGTCGCGGGCATGATCACCGGCTCCACCCAGATCGGCGCCCGCCTGATGACCCGGGTCGCCCCGCGCTACCTGATGGCGCCCGGCTTCCTGGTCGCCTCCATCGGCATGCTGATCTTCACCCGGATCGGGGTCTCCACCTCTTACTGGGAGCTCCTGCCCGGCCTGATCCTGATGGGCCTCGGCATGGGTACCGCGTTCATGCCCGCCATGAGCATGGCCACCCACGGGGTGAAGCCGCAGGACGCCGGTGTCGCCTCCGCCATGGTGAACACCTCCCAGCAGGTCGGCGGCGCGATCGGCACCGCGCTGCTGAACACCATCGCGACCAGCGCCTTCACCGCGTACCTGGCCTCGCACCACAGCGGACCGGAGCCGCTGATCAAGCTCCAGGCGATGGTGCACAGCTACTCCACCGCCATCTGGTGGTCGGTCGGCATCCTGGTGCTGGCCGCGGGCATCGCCTTCACCCTGATCAACACCGGCCGCCCGGACGCCCACCAGGCCACCGGCGCCGACTCCGAGGAGCTCGCCGTCCCCGTGATGGCGCACTGACCCTCACCCCGCACACCACCACGGCCCGCCCGGTCCCCACCGGGCGGGCCGCGGTGCGTTCAGCGCACGTACTCCTCGAGCACCTCGGTGTCCAGCGTCACCGACACCGGCGCCGGCACCACCACCTCGTGCCCGTACGAGAGCGCGACCACGCTCCGGTACCGGCCGCCCTCGGGCTCGCTGTGTACGGTGGACAACCCGCGTGTCCCCGTGGCGGGTTGCCTCTTCCTACCCCGGGGTAACTCGGCTACAGTGACCGCACGCACCACTGCCGGGCTTCGGGAGCCGCACCGGCAGGGCCGCGGCCGTGTGTGATCGACGGCCGCCCTGGTGTTCTGCTTCCCGGCCCTCGGGGCCTCTTCAGCGCAGTACTTCAACGCAGTGCTCTCAGCGCCGCTTCAGTGTTCTTCCGGAGCGTCCGAGCACCACGGCACACCCTCAGCACGGCCGGAGCGGACCGGTCCCTGTTGGCATGCCTCGACACGTCATCTCCCGCCCCCGCGCCGCCGAACCCTCCTCCCGTACGGCCTGCCGCCCGCTCGACGCCGAGCCGGCCCCGCCGGTACCGGAGTGGCGGCGCGGGCCCATGACATAGGAGTCCGGACAATGGAGCGTCCCTTCCCCACCGTCGCCGTGGTCGGCCTCGGCACCATGGGTGCCGGCATCGCCGTCGCGGTGGCCCGCAGCGGCCGCCGGGTGATCGGCATCGAGGCCGACGAGGCTTCGGCCGCCCGGGCGCTGGCCCGGATCGAGGAGGCCACCGCGCACGCCGTCGAGCGCGAGCGGTTCAGTGCCGAGGACCGCGCCGCGCTGCTCGGCCTGATCTCGGTCGGCCACGACCTGGAGGCCGCCGCCGGCGCCGACCTGGTGGTCGAGGAGGTCCCGGAGCAGCTGGAGCTGAAGCGTCAGATCTTCGCCGAGCTGGACCGGATCTGCCCCGCCGAGACCGTCCTCGCGACCGGTACCACCGCGCTGTCGGTGACCCGGATCGCCGCGGCCACCGCCCGCCCGGAGCGGGTCCTGGGCCTGCACTTCTTCAACCCGGTGCACTCGATGCGGCTGGTCGAGGTGGTCCGCACGGTGCTGACCTCGCCGCAGGCCGCCGAGGACGTCGCCGCGCTCGCCCGCGAGCTGGACAAGGAGCCGGTGGCGGCGGGCGACCGGGCCGGTTTCATCGTCAACGGCCTGCTGTTCGCCTACCTCAACCAGGCCGCCGCGATGTTCGAGTCGCGGTACGCCACCCGCGAGGACATCGACGCCGCGATGCGGCTGGGCTGCGGCCTGCCGATGGGTCCGCTGGCGCTGCTCGACCTGATCGGCATCGACACCGCGCGCACCGTGCTGGAGGCGATGTACGAGCAGTCCAAGGACCGGCTGCACGCGCCCGCGCCGATCCTCGGCCAGCTGGCCTCGGCGGGGCTGCTGGGCCGCAAGTCCGGCCGCGGTTTCTACACCTACGAGGCCCCCGGGTCGTCCAAGGTGGTGGCCGGTGCCGCGGGTGCGGGCCGGGCCGGCCGGGTGGCGGGCCGCGAGGTGCGCAGCATCGGCGTGTGCGGTTCGGGCACGATGGCGACTGGCATCGTCGAGGTGCTGGCCAAGGCCGGGTACCCGGTGCTCCTGGCCGCGCGCAGCCAGGAGAAGGCGGACCGGGCGAAGGCACAGCTGGCGAAGTCGCTGGAGCGTTCGGTGGCCAAGGGCCGGCTGACCGCGGAGCAGCGGGACGCGGCGCTGGCGCTGACCACCCCGACCGGGCAGTACGCGGACCTGGCCGGGGTGGACCTGGTGGTCGAGGCGGTGGCGGAGGACCTGGAGGTCAAGCGGGAGCTGTTCGCCACCCTGGACAAGATCTGCAAGCCGGGCGCGGTGCTCGCCACCACCACCTCCAGCCTGCCGGTGATCAGCTGCGCGACCGCGACCTCGCGGCCGCAGGACGTGATCGGCATGCACTTCTTCAACCCGGCGCCGGCCATGAAGCTGGTCGAGGTGGTCTCCACGGTGCTGACCTCCGAGGACGTCACCTCGACCGTGCTTGAGCTGTGCGGCAAGGCCCGCAAGCACCCGGTGGAGTGCGGCGACCGGGCCGGTTTCATCGTCAACGCGCTGCTGTTCCCATACCTGAACGACGCGGTGCGGATGCTGCAGGAGCACTACGCGACGGTGGACGACATCGACACCGCGATGAAGCTGGGCTGCGGCTACCCGATGGGCCCGTTCGAGCTGCTGGACGTGGTGGGCCTGGACGTGTCGCTGACCATCGAGCAGGTGCTGCACCAGGAGTTCCGCGAGCCGGGGCTGGCGGCGGCGCCGCTGCTGGAGCACCTGGTGGCGGCCGGCTGCCTGGGCCGCAAGAGCGGTCGCGGCTTCCGCGACCACGCCC
>NZ_JAIZ01000384.1 GCF_000710465.2 Kitasatospora sp. MBT63
AGCTACTCAAGCACAGCGACCGAACCAAGCAAACCCCATCAGGGTCGCTCGGCGCCGGAGGCACGCCGCCGTTTCGGCAGGCGCCTGCGAGCCTACGTTCTCCGGTTCGGTCGCTGTCGTTCGTCAGTAACCGCGCCAGCACTTGCCGTAGCATCGGGCGCCGGCCATGTTGTCCATACCGCCGTAGCGGGCGTTGCAATAACGGGCACTTGCCACCAGGTTGTCGACCGGGTCGGTGATCTCTCTGTGCCCGGGCAGGGCATAGGCCGCGAACGTCGGCCTGATCATCTGGGCCAGCCCGATCGAAGGTGTGCCGGCCCTGGCGTTGGAGTCCCATCGGTTGACCGCCTGAGGTCTGCCGGAGGATTCGGCGAGCGCGGTTGCTCTCAGCGCCTTGGCGGACGGCACCTGGTCCCCGTTCTCGGTCAGGATCGCGCGTGCCTCCTGGATCCACCCGTCGAGGGTGTCCGGGTAGGCCGGCGCCTGTTCAGGGGCGGGCGGACTCTGAGCCGGTGGAGCAGGTACAGGTACTGCCGCGGCCTGGTGGGACTCCCCCTGAACCTGAGCCGAGGCTGTTACCGGGGGGGTGGTCTCGGCAAGGGCCGGTGTGCTGTTGAGCGACTGGACGGTCAGGGTGATCAGCACCATCACCACGGCCCCCCCGACGCCGGTGGCGAGGACGTAGTCCGGAAGTTTCGGGTGGGCCATACTGAGGGCTTTCCGGAGCCGTATCCACCAGATGACCGCATACGCCCGGCTCCGGTTCACCGTGTACCGAAGAGTTGCCGCCGCCAGGCACAGCAGTGCCTGGCAAAGGCCAGACGCGAGTGATCCGACCCTTGAAGCTGCCTGCTGAACCTCGGCACGAGGCACACAGTGATCTGCCACTCTGTCCTGCAACTGGTACGGCATACGAATTTCTCCCTGGCATCGGAGAATGACTGTAGTCGTGCGATCTGCGCCGATTCAAGCTTTTCGTAGCCGATTGTCCGAATTACTCCCGAATGGCTGCCCGATCGGGGAGAATCGGCCCAACCTCTTGATACAGATGACAGTTGACTGAAGGTCAGACGAAGTCGTAATGCGACTCTCCCGTCGGGCGCACCCTGATCGTCCCGCCCGGAAAATAATTCAGCCGGACGCTGACATTTCCCTCGGATCTGCCCGAAAGGAATTCGTGAAATTATTCTGCCCTGCTCCCCACCACCGGGCGGGGAGCAGGGCAGAATCAATGAAGATTCGACCGAATTTTTCAGGGCAATGTCAGCACGGGCACTCTCCCCCGCTGCTCACGTCCGAGTACTCAGCGGTTTCCTGGTGTCGCTCGCAGTAGTGCTCTCCAGGACGATGCGGCCCATCACCTTGTACTTCTCGGGGTACTTGGACCTCATGTACAGAGCCAGGGCGATGCCGCTCAGGAACACCGCCGCGACGATCCACGGGATGAACCTGAAGAAGAGCAGATCGGCTGCGGGGCCGGCGGCTTTGTGCAGGTTGGCCAGGAGAAGGCCGATTGCGGCGAGCATGCCCAGGCCTCCCAGGAGTGGTGCGGTGAACGTGCGGAACCAGTGCCGGGATTCGGGGTGGTTCCGGCGGAAGTAGGCGATCACCGAGAAGGAGCACAGGGTCTGCACCACGAGTAGGGAGAGGGTGCCGAGGATCGCTGTGAGCGTGTACAGGCCGACGTACGGGTCCTGGCCGGTACCCCAGAAGATCAGAACGATGGCGAGCGCGATCCCGGTCTGGGTGAGCGAGGCGACGGACGGCGACCGGTACCTGGGATGGACGTGGCCGAGTGCGGGAGGAAGGAAACGCTCACGGCCGATGGCGTACAGGTAGCGCGAGGCACACTGGTGAAATGCCATGGCACAGGCGAAGGAGCTGGTCACCATCAGCCAGAGAAGGGCCGTGACCGCCCAGTGCCCGAGATACTGCTGAGCGGGATCCAGGAAGAGGTCGAGGGGAGTGATCCCGCTTGCGATCTCCACAGCGTCCTGTGGGCCGTTGCTGCTGAGCACCATCCAGGAGACGAAGGTGTACAGCACCCCGAGACCAACGACGGCGAACAGGGTGGCGAGCGGAATGATCCGCTTCGGATTCCGGGACTCCTCCCCGTACATCGCCGTGGACTCGAACCCGATCCAGGACCAGAAGCAGAAGAAGAGGCCGACGCCTGCGTTGACGCCTGCGAACGCCCCGGTCGGGTTGAGGACGGAGAAGTGGAATCCGTGAGGGCCACCGCCGTGCGCCAGCACCGAGCCCGCCAGCAGGGTCAGCATCACGACCTCGCCCACCAGGAAGACCCCGAGGATCTTCGCCGCGACTTTGATGTCGTAGTGGGTGAGCACCGAGGTGACGAGCAGCATGAAGACGGCGAGCCACTGCCAGGGCACGTTGACACCGAACTGGGAGTCGATGGCTGTTTCGGCGAAGTAGGCGAAGATACCCGCGATCGAGGCCTCGAAGACGACGTAGGCGAGGACCGCGAGCAGGCCGGACGCCATGCCGATGATCCGGCCCAGACCATGTGAGATATAGCTGTAGAACGCGCCAGCGGTGGTGATATGTCGGGCCATCGCGACGTACCCCACCGTGAACACCGTCAGTACCAGGGTGACGAAGATGAAGCCGACGGGGGCGTGTACGCCGTTGCCGCTTCCGATGATCACGGGCAGGTTGCCGGTCATCGCGGTGATCGGGGCTGCTGTCGCCAGGGCCATGAAGATGACCCCGACCAGAGCGACCGCGTCTGCCCTGAGGTGTTCGAGCGGCGGTTTCGTGACCGTGGTGGACGTTTCGGGAGAAGACACGGGCTACTCCCCGGAGGTCAAGGCTGGCTGTTCGAGTGCCATGAGTCGTCCGATCTCACGAGAGCATGTGGGGATGGGCGGTATCGCGTCCTCTTCGACCGGGTGCCCACGAGAGTGCATCGATCCCGGCAGTGCCGTGGTGGCATCGGCCGCCACAGTGGCTCCCCACCCTAAGGAGAGCACCGGTCGGGTTTTCGGCACGAAGGGGTAGCCGGACGGGCTTCAAACTCCCCCCTCGTCGTCGAGCGGGTGCCGGGGAGCCTGCGTTGATGCGTTCCAGACTGCGCGGCAGCCAGAATGCTGGTGACCGGCTCGGCCGACGGTACGGTGACCGGACTTTCCCCCGATGGCCGTAGGACGGATCGTCCTATCTTCGAATGAACCGAACCCGGGAAAGTCCATAGGCTCGCAGTCTCACGCATAACGCGAGGCCGCGAGCCTATGATTCTCCGCTCCATCCGGGAGGAGTCTACGCCATGATCGTGACGAAAAGCCCCTTTTCGGTGAATTCATCACTATTGCGATGTTCCGGGCATTGGCCCCATGCATCCCGCCCGGGATCAGCGATGAGGCCCCGAGAACGGGTGCGCCCGGGCCGGGGTGAATCCCCCCGGCCCGGCGTCCGCTGCTGCCCGGTAGATCAGCCGATCAGGTGGCTGACGCCACCGTCGCCGCTGCCCACGGTGTTCTGGCCGACGACGCAGGTCTGCTCCGGGTTGTTGTTCAGGGCCTTGACCTCGATCGGCACCGCGGCGCCGATGACGGCGACGGCGATGTTGTGGACCTCCGGCAGGCAGAGGTTCGGGTTGTCGAGGGTGTGGTAGTTCGGGCTGTGGTTGCCCTCGGTGCCGTTGTGGTTGGTGCCACCGTCGCCCTGGCCGGAGACCGCAGAACCGTCGTGGTCGATGATTGCGGATGCGGGGACGGTCGTCATGGCAAATGCCGAAGCCGCAATACCAACCGTGGCAAGAGTCTTCTTAATCATGGGAGATCCTTCCTGTCCTGATTTTTGATCGGGTTCGATGCGTTCAACGCGAGAACTCTCGTGCCGGTTGCTGATCTGAACGGGTGATTGGTAGGGCGACACGGAGGCCGAGCAGCTGCCGGCGGCCATGCCGATGGCTCCCAGGTCGGCGCTGGTTCCAGCTCCGCAGAGCTAGCCTCGTGTCATGGATGAGATCCGAGGCAACTGCTGTGAGAGGGCTTCTCTCGAAACGTGCTTCGACGGGCCGTCACCGTTGCAGCCCTACACCGATCAAGATTTTCTGATCAGCCCGGCCACTGCCAGGCTCGTCCGCGCCTCGGCGCGAGAGCAGAGCAGCAGCCGCAATCTGGAGAGCCAGATCAGGCTGTTCCAGGAGTGGTGCACAGCCAGGGGCCGCGTGGCCCTTCCCTGCACCACGGCGACGCTGATCGAGTACGTGGGATGGATGATCGAGAGCGCAGGGTACGAACCGAACACGGTCGCCGCCTACTCCAGCTCGGTGGTCACCTGGCAGGAGCGCGCCACCCCCGGCAACACCCGCCCCGGCACCCTCATCACCAGAGGCATGATCGCCGCATATCGTCAGGCCTGGGTACCGCACAGAACCGAGAGGCGCTCCCCGGCCGTGAGCGAGCCCGACCTCGAAGAGATGCTGGCGACCTGTGACCGGGGAGGCCGGCCGGCCGACATCCGTGACGCCGCGATTCTCTCCCTCGGCTGGCACCTGCCGAATCGTCGGATCGAACTCACCCAACTGCTCGTCACCGGCGTCACCATGCACGAGGACGGCGTCGACGTGAGGGTGGTCAGCCGAACGAGCCCCACGGAAGGCCCGGCAGCGGAGAGCTGGGTACCGGTCCGTGACGAGGCACCGGCCCTCTGCCCGGTTCGACGTCTGAAGGCCTGGCTGGAGTACGGCCGGCGCATCCACCAGCCCCCGGACGAGGCTCTGTTCCGCGCCCTCGACAAGGCAGGCCGCCTCGCTGTGCGGTTGACCCCGCAGAGCCGTCCCACGCATTCCGACGGCACTCCCAAGGACGATCACGAGCTCACCGCCGAGGACTGGCGCCTGCTGTCCTGTCTCTCCGGCGAAGCCGTCAACGCGTTCGTCAAGGCGCGTGCCAGGGCGGCCTTCGGCCGGGTCGCCCACCTCACGGAGGAACAACGATCCGCCCGTGGCTTCAGCGCGTTGATCAGCGCCGAGACGGCCGCCAAGGTCACGATGCCGGGCCTTCGAGCGGGTGGCCGCCCCGAGTCGGGTTGAGCCCGGCGGGGGGAGGACGGGCAGCGGCGGCTGACGAAGCTGTCCGCTCTCGACGACGAAAGAGGCCGTCCCTCCGGAACCCGGTCCGGAGGGACGGCTTTCATGCGCCGCAGTGAGCCGAGGTTCAGGACATCCTGCCTCGAATCGACTCCATGATCTCCGGAAACTCCGGCTCTCGCTGCAGGATCGCCAGCAGCGCGGAGGTCACGTTCACCGCCTGGCGGACGTCCATCGCTTCGCGGATCCTACGGGCCGTCTGGATGAAGTCGGACGGGTCGAACTGCACCGTCACCGTGCCGCCCGCCTCCACTTCGGCGACATCACGCTGCTCCGGCCCGCCGGTGTAAACGGCGTTTACATCCCGGTCGGCGGCGGCCCTGCTCGGATCGGTCTCCCGCCCGGGTTCGGTGTAAACGGCGTTTACATCTGGCTCTGCTTCCCGAGGCTCCTGAGGTGCCACGACGGTGCGCTCCTCTCCCCCGGCACGCGCAGTCGGTGCGGCGGCGGGCCCCGGCCCTCGGACACTCCGCTCGGACTTCGCCGCCGCCTTCGCCGCTTCCCTGGCTGCGGCAGCCTGCTTCGCAGCCTCCGCCATCTCGAGCTGTTCGGCGGCACTCAGATGGCCGGCCCGGGCCCGCGCACCGATCTTTCGCGCGTCCTCGATCGCGAGCTCGCCCGCACCGGCTTGCTCCTGCAGCTCGGGCGCCAGGTGCAGAAGAGCCAACCGCTGGCCCACCCATGCCCTGGACTTTCCGAGCTTCCGTGCCACGGCGGCCTGATTGCCGTCGTACACCGTGGTGAGGAGCTGATCGATGGCCTGGGCCTCCTCGAACGGCAGGACCCCCTCCCGGTGCGCGTTGGCGACCAGGGCGGCCTCGACCATGTCCGACGCAGACGAGACGAGGTCGTCGTTGAGATCCACGCGCAGATTCGCGAGGCCGACCCGCTGCGCTGCCAGCAGGCGCCGGTTGCCGTCCAGGGCGACGAAGTCGGCGTTCCCGACCTTGGCCGCCTGCTCGGGGTGCGCGTCGAGGTAGGCGCTGCGGCTCACCACGGTGACCGGGACGATCTGCTGCCGGCGCAGGCTCTCACCCAACTCGTCGATCGTGGAGTCCACGATCGTCTTCCGCGGGTTGAGCGGGTTGAACACGATGGAGTCCACCGGGGCGAGGGAGGCCCGGCGTACCCGCCCCGTTGCGTCCAGGGCTTCGCTGCGGGCCACCACCTCCCCCCTCCCCCGCAGCTCGCTCTGCGCAAGCGCTCCGAAGGCTCCACCCCCGGCAGCAAGCTTCTTGGCGACGCTCATCCGAGCCTCCGACGGATCTCGCGCATCCGCTGCGCTTGGGTGGATGTGGGCGCATACATCAGCAGCGGCTGCTTGAGGTGCACCGCCTCACGCTGTTCCTTGAGGTCGGGGACGACCGCTACGACGGGCGGGCTCTCGAGGGACTCCCACATTTCGAGGGAGTGAGTGGCGACGTAGCCCTTGCGTTTGTCGAACTTGTTGACCACCAGGCCGAGGCGATCGACCTCGACCTCATAGTCGAAGCTTATGGTCCGGATCTGGCTGTCGAGCATGGCGTACGCGTCGGCGGACGAGTCCTCGGCCTCCACGGGGACCAGGACACCGGATGCCCCCGTGGGTTCGTTCTTGCGACGGTGCCCGAAGTAGAGCCCGGCGTCCATGGCGAGGCCGAGGTTCGGGGGTGCATCGAGGACGACGACGTCGAAGTGTTCCTCCAGTGGCGCCAGGGCGCGCTGGAGGCTGGTCTCGCGCGGACCGCGTACTGACCCGAGCCGGGAGTCGAGCAGGAAGGCGTCGAAACTCGACGGCAGCAGGAAGAGCCGGTCGTCGAAGTGCCCGGGAGCGATCGGCACGACCTGGTCGAGCAGCGATCCGGTAGCCCGGTCGCGTTCCACCATGTGTGTCACCAGGCTCTCCTCGCCGGGTGGAATCTGCTTGATGCCGAGCTGGGACGTGAGGTGCCCCTGCGGGTCGTAGTCGACGAGAAGGGTACGGAGGCCGGGCAGCGCAGGCAGCTTCGATCCCCCGGTGCTGGCCGGCAGCCCCAGCGCTATGGCCTGGCCGATGCCTGCGGCGATCGTGGTCTTGCCGACGCCCCCCTTCTGGTTGCACACCACGATGCGACGCGTGTACTGGGGGATGGTCAGTTCGCTGAGGGAGACGCTGTGCGAGTCGACCCATACCCGGACGGCCTGGGCGAGCCCCTGGACGAAGGAGATGTCCCGGTCGGCGCAGTCGGTCTTGAACGCGGCGTAGAGGCCTGCAGGGAGCCAGGTGTTCCAGCTTTCGGCGCCTGCGGTGTCGATGACCGGGTTCTGGCCGGCCGGGCGGACCAGCCACTGCTCGACGGCTTCGGTGACGGCGTCCTGCATGTCGATGCCGAGCTGAGCCGCTCTGGTCTTGAGCTCCTGGCGAAGGACGGCAGGAAGCTTCGATGCAACTTTTTCCCGAGCACCGTCGGAGTATGGAGAGGCCATGGCGCCACCATAGTGGCGCCGGGGTGATTTTGGGACATCCAGGGCCAGAGTGTTACCGCGCATGCCCGTCGGGGGTGTAAACGGCGTTTACACCCTCCGTCCCGAGGCGGCTTTCGGCTGGACGTACGCCGTCACCGGCCGCGGACGGACGACTGCCCGCACTCCTGCCCGGAGGGTCCTCCCTTGTCTGGCGCAGGAGCGGGACGGTTGAAACGTCCGTCTCCTGCCCGGACCAAAACTGATCTCACCGTTGCGGTCCGTATTCCGAAAGGTGCACCAAGTGTCCGCGTCTCCTGCTTCCCTGCGTGCGAGACTGCGCTGCCTGCCTCTCCTGATCAGGCAGCGCCGCATCGCTGCTCCTGCAAGCCCGGCGACGGCCTCGTCGGCGGGCTCGCACACGAGGCTCAGCGGGCTCGTGCGTCTGGCCCGGCAGCAGAGGAAGCCGGGCGCCGATGCGGAGGCCGCTCAGCGAAGGGCGCTGGCCGACGCTGTGGACTGGGCCGTCGTCGTCAGCCGTCGCGACCACGGGCCGGCGTATTCGGTCAGTGCTGCCGATGTACAGCTCAGGGCGTCGGAGGACTTCAATCTCTCCGTGTCGGAGGCGCAAGCGGAGGCGGCACTGCGTGCTCGGAGGGGAGCACACCGTCCCGGTGGACGCCGGTGCGCGGAGGCTGAGTGCACCTGCCACATCGATGGTGATCGCCGAGGGTGCTCCTCTCCGTGAGCCTCGTACCGGTGGGGAGCGGCCGACGAGGTGCAGGCTGCGGCCGGGCACCTCTCCCGGAGCCGGCCAGGGCGGGTCGGTCACACCCTCCCGATCAGCAACTCGGAGTCCGTGGCCTCCGTGAAGACGACGGAGGGGCGGGGACCGAAGCCGGCGTGCCCGGCGTGTTCCTGAGGCAGGCTCAGGTGCTGCCATGACAGGCCGTGCGGGTCGGGACAGTGCTCTCCGCGGTACCACGTCCGGCAGCCGGTGGCGGGGCATCGCCTGAGGCCCGCGCACTGCGGACAGAGGGTGTCGCCGATCCTGCGGACGGGCCTGCCGCAGCAGCCGTCCTGACCGATGCACTCCGGATCCGAAGGCGTGGCCAGTCGGTCGGCCAGCCGGTTGGTCGCCGAGTCGGCTTCCCGGGCCTGGTCGGTGGCCTCGCGGGTGGCCCGTTCCCGCCTGGCTGCCCAGTAGGCGTCGCCGGCCGCGGCCTGTGCCGGATGTGCCGCACGCCAGGCGGCCAAGCCTGCCGTACGGTTCTCCTCGCGCCGGAAGTGGCACTGCTGGCATGTTTCCCCGGTGTCCCAGATGACACCCTGCTCGCACTCGGCCCTCTCGCAGCCCCACCGTTCCACGGCGCGGATCAGCCAACCGTTGGGATTGTGTACCTCGAAGCCGGTCCCCGCGTAGCGCTCCTGAAGCCGCTGCCGGATCCGCTCAGGAGCGGCGCCGAGCGAGATCTGACGGCCGATCGAGCGGGAGACGCATCGCTGCACGAACACGTTCACCTTGCCGTGGACGAGCAGGGAACGGACCGGCTCCAGCACGTATGCGATCTCCGGAGTGACCGTCAGAGCCGGGCCCCGGTAGTCGGCCGGACGTGGAGCCGGGGTACTCGACGCCGTGTCAGCGCGAAGCGCGAGAACCTCCGGCGCGCGGCCACCGAGGTTGTCCACAGCATCGCGCCTACCCACCTCCCCTACGGGTGACAGGGCAGGAAGTTGCAGCCCGGCCGACTCCTGTACGTCAAGGCTGTGGTCTTCCGATACGCGAGGGAGGTCCGCTCGCGGCCGATACCCGAGGTCCGTGGATGCCTTCGGCGCGGTTCCGTGCCCGCGGCGGGGGTGAGTGTCGTCCTCGGGCGGGACGACGGGTTGGTTCGGGACCCGGCGGGGAATCATGACGTTCCGCCCTTGGCGGCCGGCCCTGCGGTGTACCTCGATCCAGCCCCAGGACTCCAGATCGTCGACCAACCTGGCCGCGGCGTCGGGGCTGATCGGCTCGCCCTTACGGTGGCCGGACTCGTGGCGGATGTACGAGGCGAGGTCGGCCAGGGTGAAGGGGATACGTTTGCAGTTCGCGTAGGCGACCAGCATGTAGGCCCGTGCGTGGCGGGCGGGTACCGCTCCGAGAAGTGCCACCGGGACCGGTACCCGGAAGTCGCCGCCGAGATCGGGGGCGACGGTACGCACCGCGCTGGTGCCGCGACCACCACGGTGGGTACGGCGGCGGACGGTGATCAGGCCCGCCTCGGTGGCCTCTTTCTGGGCGGCGTACAAGGAACTGGGGGCTTTCACGAGGGCGTCACCGGTCCGGTGGCACGTGCCCACTCGGTTGGTCAGTCCCAGCCAGCGGGCCAGTGTGGTCAAGGCGGCGACGCAGTGCTTGTCCTGATTGCGGGACAGCTGGATGACCTTGGCGATGTAGACCACGGTCAGATCCCGGAACGAGCCCAGGATCACCGAGGCCGGCACGTTCACCGCGGTCTTTCGAAGCCCCTCGGGCATCGCCGGGTCCACCCCCCGGCACTGTGACGGCTTCCCACGCCGTTCACGAAGGAGAATCGCCGTCTCCCGGGTCAGCGGAGCGTGCCGGAGGACGGCGCTCATCGGGAGACCTCAGGCACAGGGGGTGGCGACGGGACGGTCTGAGCGGTGTGCGTGAGTGCCGAGGGCAGCACGAAGACACACCTCGGAGCGGGAATGATGGCTGACTCCTAGGAGAAAAGGGCATACAGAACCGACTCGGCGCCCGGTAGGAGGTGCCGAAGATGCGGGTCGTCTATTCGGTTATGGGGACGGTCACTTCCTCTCGGTCGAGGGGTACGGAGTCGGCCCTAGGCGCCCCGTGGCTCGCGCGGGGGACGGACGGATGCCAGGGACCCCCGTGACCGGCTCGGTCGCCGACGCCGGAGGAGCCGGAGCTCCTCCGGCAGCTCGGCGACCCAGCGCCCCACCGGCAGCCGCAGAGCCGACTGTCCTTCAAGATCTTTGAGCTCGAAGGCAGCCCGCTCGGCCGGCGTATGAGCGAGGAAGACACGGTCGCGCAGCACCCAGAGCACGGTGCCCGGGTGCGTGTTCGGATCACTGAAGGCGTTGCGCCCCGCCTGGATGGCGGCCATCTGCCAGGTGCTGGGGGCCTTGCCGGACTCCTTGGTCCAGCCCTCCTCGAACCACACGAGTTCAGCGACGGCCCGGTACACACGGAGGGCGATGACGTCACTCGGGAAATGGGGTTCGGCCAGGACACCCAGGTCCTTCGCCTTGTAGGCGAAGGTGTCGGACACCCGAGCGGCCGTGGACACGGCGTTCGTGGTCAGCGGCGGCAATGCAGACACTTCGGGACGCTCCTTGAGCCAAGCCGATGCAGAGCAGACAACGATGGCGAATATATCGCACCGATCACGTTTATTCCTGCGCTGCTGGAACGTTTCCCGGCAGTAGGCGGTGAATGGCGCGGAAATGTCGAGGGTAGGTGTCTGTATCTTCCATTGGTGATGGATGAAGGTCCGTCGATGAATGGGAAAGTAAATCCACCGTGGCGGGGATCGGTGCATCAGGCGGTCGGGGGATCCATGCATGTTCACGGCGGTAGTTGCAACGGAGGGTGGTGCCACCGCTCCAACCGTGCACCTCTCGGTGATACTCAGCGGCGGTCGTAAGGTGCGTCGTGAAGTCGACCCGTCGATGTATGGGTGGTTGCATCGGTACGGCTATCGGTATAGCGATCCGCATATGCCCTGGTCAAAGCGGTCATGGCTGCACAGAGCGCGTGGCGATGTGCCCCGGGGACGTGCAATCCCCAGCAGCTCGGCCCGAAACGCGATCGGGCCTCCCCTGTCTGTTCAGGAGAGGCCCGGCAGGTCTGCTGGTCAGCGTTTACGGACGGGTCAGCGGGCCTTCCGCGGCGAGACGCTCCAGGAATCGGCAAGCGATGGCGGAGACGACGACGAGTCCTTTGCGTCCGTACTTGGCCATGTCGAGTTCACCCTTGAGATTCGAGACGATCTCGAAGGATTCAGGACCGACCCGGTAGCTGCTCTTCGCCCCACGGTCGGTGAAACCGTCCCGTGATTCGAGGAGTTCTTGGGCCCAGGCGATCTGCCCGTCGATGCTCTTGGGGCCGAGGCGGAGGGCGGCGTCGAGGTAGTGCCCGATCGAGAGCTCGGTGCTGCGCACCGATCTCCGGTCGGCGGCCACACGAGCCTTGAGCGCGGACATCACGTCGGGCAGCAGGATGAAGCCGTGCTGCGTCCAGGTGTGGGGGTGGGCCCGGGCCGATTTGAAGGAGTCGAGCACCGCCCGTCTGGCCTCGGAGGCCGTCGGCGAGGCCGGGGCCGTCCCGGGGGACGTGCTGAAGGCGGTTGCCGGGACGGGGTCCGCGGTCGTTGCGGCGGTCGCGGCAGTCGGCGTGGTCGTGACCGCAGGCGCGGCGAGCTGCTGCCCCACGAGAACCGCTGAGGTTCCGGAACCGAGGTACGAACGCGCTGCGACGTCCTCCGCCGACTCCGTCAGACCTGCCATGAAGCTCGCGGCTGCTGCCGGCTGTGGTTGAGAGCGTGCCCGTGACCGTGGCCTCTCAGCCGGTGGTCGCACCCCGCTGAAAGCCTTTGGGACCTTCTTGGGTGTGTCAGACACTGATCACGGCTTTCTCCCTGCGTGTCTCGAGAGCTGCCAGCTGGGCGTCGGCGGTCGGTGCGATCTCCCACTCTGCTTCGGGGGTGTCCATGCGGACGAACAGTTCCTGGAGCAGCGCGGCGTAGCGCTTGCCCGGTTCGTGGTTGCCGAACTGGATCACCGCCGGGGCCTGGGAGGCGTAGCTGCCGGAAATCCGGTCGTCGGCGCGGATTTCGGAGATGAGCGGCAGGAGACCGGCCTCCACCATGCCGTTGCGGACGTCGACCTCCTGGCGCTTCCACTTGCTGACGGGGTTGCACTTGTTGAGTACGGCCCCGAGGTAGAGCGGGTCGGCGGCTCCGCCGGTGCGCTGTGTGACGTAGCGGAGGGTCGCTTTCATGGCCACGGCGCCCTCCAGGGTCTGGTACTCGTGGCTGCAGAGACCGATCGCGTAGTCGGATGCGGCCAGGGCCTGAGCGGGGAGGGCGCCTACGGAGGGCGGGGTGTCGATGACGGCGAAATCGAGGTCGTCCGCCAGCTGGGTGAGCAGCCCGCGCAGGAGCGTCGCCTTGTCCGGCCCGGCCGTGTGAAGCAGGTGCTGGGCGTTCGACATGGTCGCGTCCTCCGACGCGAGGAGCATCAGTGTCCCTTCGGCGCCCCATTTGGTCAGTATTTCGCTGCGGTCCATGACGTAGCGGCGGAGGTCCGTCGGCACGCTCTGGACTGCGGCCTGCAGAGCGAAGCCGAGCGAGTTCTGGATCGTGCCGCCTTCGAGCCGGATCCCGAGCGCCTTGCTGGCCTGGGCCTGGGGATCCAGGTCGACCACCACCACGCGGCTGCCCATGAGGGCCAGGCCTGCTGCGAGGTTGACGGTGGTGGCGGTCTTGCCGACGCCACCCTTCTGGCTGGCAATCGCTAGGACCCTCATCATCTGCTCCAAGCTATGAAAGCTGCACGGCTGGTACTTCCAGCGGTGATCGGACCGCTTGCCTCAAATGCTGGGTCGGGCGCTGAATTTGCAAGGTGTGCGGCCCGTGTGTTCCAGTGCTGAGGGAACTAGTAGCTGACGTTACCAGGGGCACGCAGGACGGGACGTCAGTGCGGCGTGTCGTGGCGGTTGTGTTATGTCGTGATTCTCGTAAAGGCGTACATCTGATCGAATTGTTTTCCGGTGGGGGGAAGAGATATTCGACAGCGGCGGGATCGGTGGCCGGCCGCCGGGTGGGCCGGCCGCTCGCCCAGGCGGGGGCCAGGTGGCGGCTGAAGAGGTCCGGGGTGGATCGTTCTTATCTGCCGTGCATCGGTCGACCGGAGTTCGGATAGGTCGGACGGTGGTTCCGCCGATGGGTTATCGGGTCGGTGGGTCAGTGGGGCGGTCAATGGGTGGGAGCGACGTGGTATCGAAAAGTGCACCGATGGATGCTGCCACCTGTCGTTCATGGGATCTATTCACAATTTGGTCGGTGGATCGAACCACCGGTGTTTCGGTAAGTGATCGCTACGTTCGGATGGTGAATGGGTCGATGGTTCATCCTTTCGGTGTTAGTTGATATGGATGGCATCGTCACTATTTCTATCGGTGGTTGCATCGTCGCACGCGTGTGACGCCGCAAGCTCATTGCTATGCGCATATCTGCAGGTCAGGGGGGCCCGGGTGCTGATCCTGCATCCCGCTCGCGTGCGCCATGGGCTCGCATCGCCTGTGCCGCCGTCGTGCCGTGGTTGCCGGTACCCGCGCGTCTAGTGATCCCTTGGGATGGGAGCCTGGTCCGGGTCATCGGCCAGGCCCAATGCCTCCAGCAGCATCTGACAGTCGTCCCGGTCCCTGGCCCGGGAGGCCACCAACCTGCGCACCCGTTCCTGCACGGACGGCGTGACCAGGCCGGTCGACTCGATGTTCTCGCCCAGAGTCGTGAGGTCCCGACGTGTCGTCGTCATGGGGAGCACCCCCGAGGTGCGGAGAGGCGCCGCGTGGGCGCTCGGATGTTGGGGTCCGGCACGGCCAGCGGTCCGTGTGGCCCCCGGATCTGTCGGGTGAGATCCGTCTGTCCAGGATGCTCCTGGACGCGCCATCTGCGCCAAGGCCTCACTGCTCGGCGCCGGTCGCCGGGCGGCCGGACCTGGTCCGGGTGGTGTTCCGGCCAGGGGTACGGGAGTCGCTATCCGCAGTGGTCGTGCCGGGTCTGCCGGTCGAAATCGACACCAGGTCGGCTTGCAAGCGGCCGGGAAGGCTCGGCCTGCGCAGGGAAAATCCCGTAAAGGCCCCTAGGAGGCCCTATCGGCCGCCCCGGTGGCCCGCCATACCGGGAGCTCTCAGTTTGAGCGTTGTAGGTGCCATTCCGGGGTCGAACGTGAGTGCTATTAAGGGTGCTATGTTCACATATGTACCATCTGGAGGCTTCAGGGTCACTGCATCCCTTGGCTTCGTCGCCCAACTCGGGTGCCACCGCCCGACCGCTGTCAGCAGCGGCCGAATGGGGTTCTGGATCACTTTCGGCTCTGTCGCTCATCTGCGCGACCACCCCGATGCCCCACGCAGACCCTTCAGCCGCACCCCCGACTGCCACAAACGCTGAGGGGTGTGTTGTCCGCGGACAACACACCCCTCGGTATCGGCACGGTCTCAGACCTGTGAGTGCAACACCTCCACCAGCGCGTGGAAGGCCTCGACGTCCAACCCGGCGCGCAGGGTCGCAGCTTGCTCATCAGCGGTCTCCCCCAGTGCTCGGACAAGCTGCGCCGGAGTCGTCGTCCCGTGACCTTGCACCGGGGCACTCTGGTGGGGGAGTGCCGCCGGGCCGGTGGTGCGGGCTGTGTTGTCCGCGGACAACATGTTCTCGTGGGGTGCGGGTCG
>NZ_JAIZ01000385.1 GCF_000710465.2 Kitasatospora sp. MBT63
CGTCCACCAAGATCGGTACGACAACGGCTTCTTAGCTCCTCTTAACAGATGAGCAGTGGGCGTTGATCGAGCCGATGATCACAACCTGGAAGCAGGGCCGGGTGGCGCGATCGGCAACCGGGGATCCGGGGTCCTGTAGGACGGGCTCGACCAGCGGATCCAGGAGCTCCTGCGCTGCCAGGTACGGGAGAGGGCCCGCCGATTAGAGGACCCGTCCCTGGTGATCATCGACACCCAGTCCGTCCGTGCGGCCGCCGGTGTCCCGAGGACCACGACGGGGCCGGACGCGAACAAGAAGGTGTCGGGGCGCAAGCGGGGACTGGCCGTGGATGTCATGGGGCTGATCATCGGCGTCGTCGTCCTGGCCGCCTCCGCCCACGACAACGCCGCCGGGACCGCCCTGCTCGACCGGGTCGCCGAGCGGTGCGGGATGCGTTTGGAGAAGGCCCTGGTGGACCAGGGGTTCAAGGACGAGGTCGTCATCCACGGCGCTTTGCTGGACATCGACGTCGAGGTGGTTCGCCGCAACCCGGCCGACCCGGGCAAGGGCTTCGTCCCGCAGCCGAAACGGTGGGTGATGGAGCAGACGAACGGCACCTTGATGCTGCATCGGCGCCTCGCTCGAGAGTACGACCACCGGCCCGACAACTTCGCCTCCCGCGTCTACTGGGCCTCCACCGCGAACATTGCCCGCCGCCTCACCGCACCAGCCCCGGCCTGGCGCGACACCCTCGGGCTGGCCGCGTGAACGTCGCCGAACTCGTCGCAGACCTCCGGAGCCGGCAGGACGAGGCCACCGCCCGGGCCGCAGAACTACGCGCCCGGATCGAAGAGCTCGCCGCCGACCTGACGGATACCGAAGCACGGCTCACGGACCTGGCCACCACCCGAAAGATCATCGCGGAGGTCACGCCGGCAGGAACCGGCTCCGAACCACCCGAGACGAACACCACCTACCAGGCCATCGTGAATGCCTCCAACCAGCACCCCGACCAGGCATTCCGGCACGCGAGCTGCACAAACTCCTCGGCATGCCCACCGACGAGGCGTCAGTCAACATCACCCGTAGCCGCCTCGGACGCCTCACTCGCCAAGGCTTCCTCACCCAACCCGGACGAGGCCGCCACCAGAAACGGACTTAGAGGAGCTAACACAAAGCTCTGGTGTGGCCATGT
>NZ_JAIZ01000386.1 GCF_000710465.2 Kitasatospora sp. MBT63
GCGGGGTGTGCGGAGCGGGCGGGGGTGGTGGGGTCCGCGAGGGGCGCGGGGGTGTCGGTTCACTACCGATTGGTACAGACCTATTGACCTATGTGGTTCAGACCACATAGCTTCGGCGCACTCCGCGGTGCGCGGCCCGGCAGTTGACGGGCCGTGACCCCGCGGAGCGCAAACCTCCCCCACAGGCGCGTCCCCACAGCGCGTCCGACACTCTCTCCTGGAGGACCGAGTGTTGATCCGAAACGCGACGGCGCAGCGTCCCACCGCTGCCGGCCGTCCGAAGACCTCCGGCGGGCGAACGGCGTTCGCCGCCACGGCGGCCGCCTCGCTGGCCGGGCTGCTGATGGCGACCCTGGGTGCGACGCCCTCGCAGGCAGCGGTCGACAACCAGTCGTGCCGTCCGGACGGGATGTACTCCACGCCGGGCGTGGACGTGCCCTACTGCAGCGTGTACGACACCGCGGGCCGGGAGAAGATGGGCGCGGACCACCAGCGCCGCATCATCGGCTACTTCACGGGCTGGCGCACCGGGCAGGACGGCACCCCCGCCTACCTGGTGAACAACATCCCGTGGGACAAGGTCACGCACCTCAACTACGCCTTCGGCCACATCGACAGCGCCAACAAGCTGTCGGTCGGCACGGATTCGCCGACCAACGCCGCCACCGGGATGACCTTCCCGGGCGTGCCGGGCGCCGAGATGGACCCGTCGCTGCCGTACAAGGGCCACTTCAACCTGCTGACCAAGTTCAAGAAGCAGTACCCGAACGTGAAGACCCTGATCTCGGTGGGCGGTTGGGCCGAGACCGGCGGCTACTTCGGGGACGACGGCAACCGGGTGAACTCCGGTGGCTTCTACTCGATGACCACCACCGCGGACGGCAGCGTCAACCAGGCCGGGATCAACACCTTCGCCGACTCGGCGGTCGACTTCATCAAGAAGTACGGCTTCAACGGCGTGGACATCGACTACGAGTACCCGACCTCGATGAAGGACGCGGGCAACCCGCTCGACGCCTCGATCTCCAACGCCAAGCGGGCCTCGCTGGTCAAGGGCTACGCGGCGCTGATGAAGACGCTGCGCGAGAAGCTGGACCGGGCCGGTGCCGCGGACGGCAAGCACTACCTGCTGTCGGTGGCCGCGCCGTCCTCGGGCTACCTGCTGCGCGGGATGGAGACCTTCCAGGTCACCCAGTACCTGGACTACGTCAACATCATGTCGTACGACCTGCACGGCGCCTGGAACAAGTACGTCGGCCCGAACGCCTCGCTGTACGACGACGGCAAGGACGCCGAGCTGGCGGCCGCCAACGTGTACGGCACCTCGCAGTACGGCGGGATCGGCTACCTGAACACCGACTGGGCGTACCACTACTTCCGCGGTGCGATGCCGGCCGGCCGGATCAACGTCGGCCTGCCGTACTACACCCGCGGGTTCAAGAACGTCACCGGTGGCACCAACGGCCTGTGGGGCACGTCGTCGACCAACGCCTGCCCGGCCGGGGCGGGGCTGACCACCTGTGGTGACGGCGCGGTCGGGATCGACAACCTCTGGCACGACCTGGACACCAACGGCAAGGAGTCCCCGGCGGGCTCCAACCCGATGTGGCACGCGAAGAACCTGGAGAAGGGCGTCGTCCCGGACTACCTGTCGAAGTACGGGCTGACCGACACCGCGCTGCAGGGCTCCTACAGCCGCAACTACAGCTCCTCGCTGGTCGCGCCGTGGCTGTGGAACGACACCAAGAAGGTCTTCCTGTCGACGGAGGACGAGGAGTCGGTGGCGGCCAAGGCCGACTACGTGGTCGACCAGGGCGCCGGCGGCACCATGATCTGGGAGCTGGCGGGCGACTACCGCTGGGATGCGACCGCCAACGGTGGCAAGGGCGAGTACGTGCCGGGGTCGACCCTGACCTCGCTGATGTACGACAAGTTCAAGGCGGCCTCGCCGTACGGCGCGGTGCGCTCGACGGTCGCGCTGCCGACGCAGACCCTGCCGATCGACGTGTCGTTCACCAACTTCGCGCTGGGCGACTCGAACTACCCGATCAACCCGAAGATCCACATCGTCAACAACTCGGCCCAGACCCTGCCGGGCGGCACCGAGTTCCAGTTCGACTACGCCAACTCGGCGCCGGGCAACGCCAAGGACCAGTCCGGCTTCGGTCTGACGGTGATCCGGCAGGACCACACCGCGGCCAACAACGTGGGCGGTCTGAAGGGGACGTACAACCGGGTCTCGGTCAAGCTGCCCGGCTGGCAGTCACTGGCGCCGGGCGCCTCGGTCGACCTGGACTTCGTCTACTACCTGCCGGTCTCGACCCCGGCCAACTGGACGGTCAACGTCGGCGGCACGCTGTACGGCCTGGCGGGCGACCTGACCCGCGGCTCCGGCGGCGGCACGGCCTCGCCGAGCCTGTCGCAGTCCGCGAGCCCGTCGCAGTCGGCGAGCCCGAGCGCGTCGGCGAGCCCCTCGCAGTCCGCGAGCCCGACCGGTGGCACCTGCACCGCGCCGAGCTGGAACGCCGCGACGGTCTACGCCACCACCGGTACCAAGGTGTCCTGGAAGGGCCACCAGTACAGCAACAAGTGGTGGACCACCAATGAGGACCCCTCGACCACCGGTCAGTGGGGTGTGTGGAGCGACCTCGGAGTCTGCTGACCCGAGGTGAGAGACGGCGGTGGCGGTCGACCCGGTCGGGGGGTCGGCCGCCACCGCTCCATGTGCCCGTACGGCGGGTGGAAATCCGCTCGCTCGCGACCGGCCGGGCTGGGACGCTGGCACCGTCCCCGACCCCTGGAGCCCCGCGATGTCCGAGCCGCCGCTGCGCGAGGTCCGCGCCGCGTACGACGACAACAGCCTGGTGGTGTACCAGGCGTATCCGGCCTCGATCGCCGAACCGGCGCTGGCCGCGGGGACGTTCGTGGCGCCGTTCAAGCGGGAGCGGATGACCTGGATCAAGCCGTCCTTCCGCTGGATGATGTACCGCTCGGGGTGGGGCACCAAGGCCGGCCAGGAGCGGGTGCTGGCGGTGCGGATCAGCCGCGAGGGCTTCGTATGGGCGCTCGCCAACGCCTGCCTGAGCCACTACGACCGGGACCGGTACGCCTCGGCCGCCGCGTGGAAGGCCGAGCTGAAGGCGAGCCCGGTCCGGGTGCAGTGGGACCCGGAGCGTTCCACCCGGCTCGGCCCGCTGGCGCACCGGGCGGTCCAGATCGGTCTGAGCGGGCCCGCGGTGCACCGCTACGTCGACGACTGGATCCTCGGGGTCGAGGACGTCACGGCCCTGGCCCACGAGGCGCACGCCCTGGTGCGGGACGGGCGGCCCGGGGCGGCCGACGCGCTGATCCCCGCGGAGCCGCCGTACCCGCTGCCCGCTTCCCTCGCGGGGCGGATCGGCGCCACGCGCTGAGGCTGAGCGGGCCGGTGCTCCGGGCTCAGTGCTCCAGATCGGCGCGCATGGCCGTGAACAGCCGGGCGGCCTCGGCGGGGGTGGTGCGCGGGAAGAGGGCGACGGCGGCGGTGGAGGCGTCG
>NZ_JAIZ01000387.1 GCF_000710465.2 Kitasatospora sp. MBT63
GGCGGCCGCGGGCAGGGCCACGGCGGCCGGCGCGGCGGCCGGGCGCGGCGCGGGGACGTCCGCGCGTCGCTGCTGGCGCTGCTGAAGGAGCGGCCGATGCACGGCTACGAGATGATCACCGAGATCGGTGAGCGGACCGGCGGCACCTGGCGGCCGAGCCCGGGATCGGTCTACCCGACCCTCCAGCTGCTGGAGGAGGAGGGCATGGTCACCGCGCAGGAGGCGTCCGGCAAGCGGCTGTTCGAGCTCACCGAGAGCGGCCGGGCGGAGGCCGACGCGGGCGGCGACAGCCCGTGGGCGGAGGCCGGCCGCGGCGTCGACTGGGAGGCCGTGCGCGAGGTGCGCGAGTCGCTGTCCGCGGTCGAGCACGCGGTGCGGCAGGTGATGGCGACCGGCACCGAGACCCAGCGCACGCAGGGCCTCGCGGTGCTGGCCGAGGCGAAGAAGAAGCTCTACCTGATCCTCGCCGAGGAGGCGTGAGCGCTCCGGGCGGCGGGCCTACCGCTCGCCGCCCGCGGGCTGCCCGGCCTCGTCCTCGGCCGCGGTCGCCGTCGTCGTGGCGGTGGCGGCGGACGTGACCGGCGGCCGGCTCCAGGGCCAGCGCAGGCCCCCGGCGGTGTCGCCGTCCGGGTCGTACTCGTAGCGCCAGCGCCAGCGGCCCCTGGCGTCGTACTCCTTGGCCCGCCGGTAGACCAGCGTGGTGGCGGGGACGTCGTGGTACGCGGGCACCGGTACCCGGTAGACCTTGCCGACGTTGTGGAACACGGTCAGCGGGATGCGCAGCTCCCGGCCGTCCAGCGGTCCGCCGACGAATGCGGTGTCCTTGCTCTTCACGTCGTCCAGGGTACGTGCGGGTCGGGCGGCTCCCGTGCGGGTCCGGAGCGGGCCGTGTGCAGCAGATGTGACCGGCGCAGCACCCCGTTCGGTCATCCGGACCGTCCCGGCACCCTTATTCTGCTCTGTACGCCTCCGGGGTTCACCCGGGTCCGCGGGCCTCGTACGGGCCGGGTCGGGTGCCTGTGCGCCTGCCCGCCGAGTCGCAACTCTCGTTCCTCCGTACCGTGCCCCGGCGTCGGCCGCCCGGTCACCCCGGCATCCGGCCGACGGCAGACGTGCCGCACGGATCCGCCCGGGAAGCCTTGGGCGCGTTTCGGTGTTGCGTCCAATGTTGCACCGGTCGCTGTGTCACACCAGGCACAGCAGGTCACGGCAGTGCGGAAGGGGCCCGATGGAAGCCAGCAGCAGGTGGACGACCTGGTGGCGGCGTGACCGGCAGCAGGAGCGGCCGGTCGCGGGTGGGGACGCGGCGACCCGGCTGGATCTGCTGCTGGGGGCGGTGCGTGCGGGTTTCCCGCTGGCGCCCGCCGCGCACCCGGCCGGCCACCGGTGTTCCTGCGACCGGATCGGCTGTCCGGCGCCGGCCCAGCACCCGGTCTCCTTCGCCTGGCAGTCCCAGGCGACCACCGATCCCGAGCAGCTGGCCCGCTGGCTGTCCCGCGACCCGCAGGCGAACTTCGTGACCGCCACCGGCCGCGCCCACGACGTCCTGGACGTCCCCGCGTCGGCCGGCGTGCTGGCCGTGGAGCGGCTGGACGAGCTCGGCATCGGCGGTCCGGTCGCGGTCGTCGGCGAGGACCGCTACCTGTTCTTCACCGCGACCCGCGGCACCCCGGCCGACGAGGACGAGTGGTGGACCAGCGCGCTGGACTCCACCCCGGACACCATGTCCGAGCACCCGGGGCTGCGCTGGCACTGCCGCGGCTCGTACACGCTGCTGCCGCCGGCCGCGCTCGCGGACGGCGGTGAGGTGCGCTGGCTGCGCGGTCCCGAGCAGCCGCTGCCGGACCCGCTGCGGGTGCTGGACGTGCTCACCGACGCGTGCACCGAGGTCGGCGCCGTCGCCGAGGAGCAGTGGCTGATCGGCTGAGCCGCCGCCGACGACGACGTGGGTGAGGATCTCGGCGCCGTCGGCGGTGACCACCAGGGTGTGCTCGAACTGGGCGGTGCGCTTGCGGTCCTTGGTGACCACGGTCCAGCCGTCGGCCCAGACCTCGTAGTCGTAGGTGCCCAGGGTGAGCATCGGCTCGATGGTGAAGGTCATCCCGGGCTTGATCACCTCGGTGGCCCGCTCGCTGTCGTAGTGCGGGATGATCAGGCCGGAGTGGAACGAGGTGTTGATCCCGTGGCCGGTGAAGTCGCGGACCACGCCGTAGTCGAAGCGCTTGGCGTAGGACTCGATGACCCGGCCGATCACGTTGACCTGGCGGCCCGGCTTGACCGCCTTGATCGCCCGGGCGAGCGCCTCCCGGGTGCGCTCCACCAGCAGCTTCGACTCCTCGTCGACGTCGCCGCACAGGTAGGTGGCGTTGAGGTCGCCGTGCACCCCGTGGATGAAGGCGGTGGCGTCGATGTTGACGATGTCGCCGTCCTGGAGCACCGTCGTGTCCGGGATGCCGTGGCAGATCACCTCGTTGACGGAGGTGCAGATCGACTTCGGGAAGCCCCGGTAGCCGAGGTCGGAGGGGTAGGCGCCGTGGTCGCACATGTACGCGTGGGCCACCGCGTCGAGCGCGTCGGTGGTGACACCGGGCTCGATCAGCTTGGCGGCCTCCTCCATCGCCCGGGCGGCGATCCGGCCGGCGATCCGCATCTTCTCGACGGTCTCCGCGGTCTGCACCTCGGGCCCGGTGTACGGCGCCGGCGCCGGGCGCCCGACGTACTCGGGGCGCGCGATGTGCGCGGGGACCTTGCGGGTGGGGGACACGATGCCGGGTACCAGAGACATGCCGGTGAGTCTATCGGCCGGGCCCCGGCCCGCCCCGGCCGTGTGTGCGAGGGCGGCGCCGGGAATGATCCGTACGGCACACATCCGGTACGCACGAGGAACGGGAGGCGCACGATGGCGCTGGGATTCGGCCGCAAGGGCACCGGGAACCCGGGGGAGTGGTTCTACTGCATCAAGCACGCCAAGGTCGAGGAGGGCCCGGACTGCCCGGCGAAGGACCGGCTGGGCCCGTACGCGAGCCGTGAGGAGGCGGCGCACGCCCTGGAGACCGCCGCCGAGCGCAACCGGGAGTGGAAGAACGACCCCCGCTGGCAGGACGACGCGCCCGCGGACGGCCGGGGCTGACCCGCACGCCGCCCGCCGCCGCCCTCAGGAGGCGGTGACGGCCTCCGGGACGGCCTGGTCCCGGGCGGCCCGCTCCCGGGCCTCGTGCTCGGCGCGGACGGCGGCCGCGTGCGGGTCGGTGCGGTCGTCGTAGCCGAGCAGCCGGGGCAGCGCCGCGGTCAGCGCCACCACACCGACCACACAGGCCAGCCCGCCGGCCCAGATCGAACCGCGGACCCCGACCAGCGCGGCCATGCCGCCCGCCCGGACCTGGCCTAGCTGCGGGCCGACCGAGTAGCTGAGCAGCTCCACCCCGGCCATCCGGCCGCGGACCTCGTCCGGGATCGACTGGTTCCACATGGTGGAGCGGGCGGTGCCGGAGATCTGGTCGGCGCCGCCCGCCAGGGCCAGGCACAGCAGCACCAGCCAGATGTTGGGCGCGACACCGGCGAGTGCCACCGCGGCGCCCCAGCCGAGCGCGGCGAGCACCAGCATCCGGCCGTGCCGGTGGATGCGCGAGGTCCAGCCGCTGGTCGCGGAGACCACCAGGGCGCCGACCGCGGTCGCGCCGTACATCAGGCCGAGCGCCCAGTCGGCGTGCAGTTCCGCCGCGAAGAACGGGTAGATCGCCACCGGGAAGGCGAACAGCATCGCGCAGACGTCGATCACGTAGGTGCCCAGCAGGTCCTTGCGGCTCCAGGCGTACCGCACGCCGGTGGCGATCGCCCGTACGGACGGCTTCTGGGCGCCGGTCGGCGGCGGCACCGCCCGCATCCGGGCGAGCAGCAGCAGCGACACGACGAAGGTCGCCACGTCGAGCGCGAACGCCGTCTGCACCCCCGCGGCCGCCACGATCAGACCGGCCAGCGCCGGGCCGGCCACCGAACCGACGTTGCGGTACAGCGAGTTGAGGGCGAACGCGGCGGTCAGCTGGTCGTGCGCGACGATCCGCGGGGTGAGCGAGTCCAGCGCCGGACGCTGCACGCCGTCGACCGCCGCGACCAGGGCCGCGACCAGGTAGACCGGCCACAGCAGCGGATCCGGCAGCAGCGCGTTCACCAGCAGCAGGCCGGTCAGCAGCGCCAGGCCCGCCTCGGAGACCAGCACCAGCCGGCGCCGGTCCAGCGCGTCGGCGAGCGCCCCGCCCCACAGCCCGAACACGATCAGCGGCACCAGCTCGAACGCCCCGACCAGGCCCACCGCGAACGAGGAACCGGTCAGCTCCTTGATCTGCAGCGGCACGGCGACATAGGTCAGGAAACTGCCGAACGAGGTGACGCACCCCGAGGTCCACAGCAGCCGGAAGTCCCGGGACGAACGCCAGGGCGCGAGGTCGGGCAGCAGGCCGCGGGCGCGCGAAGGTGCCGGGAGGGCCGGATCGGGGGAGGTCACAACGGGACATCATGGGCGCGCCCCGGATCGGTGGCAAACGAATTACCGGCGGGCGCCGCTCACCAGCGCAGCGCCGGCGGCGCGGTCAGCAGCTCCGCCAGCCGGGCCAGCCGGGGGGTCCGCGCCGCCGGCGCCCCGGCCGCCGCGCTGACCAGGTGCTGCACCAGGTCGAACGGCTCGCCCGCCAGGCCCGGCACCGCCAGCCGCTGGTGCACCGGTGCCGCCGGCCCGCCGGTGTCGCCGTCGAGGGCGAGCACCGTCGCACCGCCGCGCCGGGCGTCCTCGACCCGCTCCAGCAGCACCTCGTCCGGCGCCGCCGGGGCCACCAGCAGCACCGTCGTCCCCCGCGGGCGCTCGGACAGCAGCCGCAGGCCGTGCGAGAGGTGGGCGGGCGCGCCCGCCGGCACGCTGTGCCGCAGCAGCGTCGGCGCCAGCAGGGCGGCCCCCGAGCGGGCCGCCTCCTCGTCCAGGTGCGCCGCCAGGTGCCACGGCTCGTACGCCTCGGTGCCGACCAGCAGCAGCCCCCGGGAGGCGCGCCGGGTCACCGAGCGGCGCAGCTCCCCGCCGAACTCGCGGGTCGACTCCAGCCAGCCGCTGCCCGCCAGCCTCTCCCGGAGTGCTGAAACTCTCAGTGCGTCCATGGCGCACAGCGTGGAGCAGCCGCCCCGCCTTTGGCAGGATCTTCGGCATGACGCACCCCGATTCAGTGAACGCACCGGCCGCCGCGGCCACCCCCGAGCGGCCCGAGGTATCCCAGTTGGTGGTCGGTGTCCTCGGCGGCACCGGGGACCAGGGCCGCGGCCTCGCCTACCGGCTGGCCGCCGCCGGACAGCAGGTGATCATCGGCTCCCGGACCGCCGAGCGGGCCGAGGCCGCCGCCGCCGAGCTGGGCGCGGGGGTCCGGGGCGCGGACAACGCGACCTGCGCCCGGGAGAGCGACATCGTGATCGTCGCGGTGCCGTGGGACGGGCACGCCGACACCCTGCGCGCGCTGCGCACCGAGCTGGCCGGCAAGATCGTCGTGGACTGCGTCAACCCGCTCGGCTTCGACAAGCAGGGCGCCTACGCGCTCAAGCCCGAGGAGGGCAGCGCCGCCGAGCAGGCCGCCGCCCTGCTGCCGGACTCCCGGGTCACCGCCGCGTTCCACCACCTGTCGGCGGTGCTGCTGCAGGACCGGGAGATCGAGCGGATCGACACCGACGTCCTGGTGCTCGGCGACGAGCGGGCCGCCACCGACCTGGTGCAGGCGCTGGCCGAGAAGATCCCCGGGATGCGCGGGGTGTTCGCCGGCCGGCTCCGCAACGCCCACCAGGTCGAGGCGCTGGTGGCCAACCTGATCTCGGTCAACCGCCGCTACAAGGCCCACGCCGGCCTGCGGATCACCGACGTCTGAGCCGCGCACCCCGGCGCGCCGCACCGTCCGCACCACCCCGAAGGGGGCCCCTCGACCGGCCGAGGGGCCCCCTTCGGGGACAATGGGCCCGACCGCGCATCCGACCCTGGAGCTCCGCCATGCCCCGCAACGCCCTGCTCGCCTCGATCGTCCTCGTCCTCGCCGTGACGGCGGCGGTGATCTCCTTCGTGGAGGGCAACTGGTTCGGCGTGATCTGGGTGCTGATGGCCGGCGTCGCCAGCAACATGGCCTGGTTCTACGTCCGCAAGGAGCGCGCCGACCGGGCCCGCGCCGCCGAGGCCGGCCAGGGCTGAGCCGCCCGGGCCGGGCGCCTGCGCCCGGTCAGGACCAGAAGCGGAACAGCGCGTCGCCGACCGCGACCAGGTAGTTCTCCACCCCGAACAGATCCATGATCCACAGCGCCAGGCGGCTCAGCCACCTGCCCGCCTCGGTCTGCCAGATCACCAGGAACAGCAGCAGCATCCCGTACGGCGCGAACGGCTCGACCGCGCGCCGGGTCCGGTAGGACAGCCACGGCTCGACGATCCCGTAGCCGTCCAGGCCGGGGACCGGCAGGAAGTTCAGGATCGCCGCGGTGATCTGCAGGTAGGCGAGGAAGGACAGCGCCGCCGGGAACGGCGCGACCGGCAGGTCGAAGCCGTTGACCGGGCTGGTCAGCCCCGGGTCGTCGAACAGACCGCTGCCGACCAGCAGCAGCAGCCCGATGCCGAGCACCAGGTTGACCAGCGGCCCGGCCGCCGAGATCAGGCTGTGCTTGAGCCGGCCGCGGATCCGGTGCCGCTCGATGAAGACCGCGCCACCGGGCAGACCGATCCCGCCCATGATCACGAAGATCACCGGCAGTACGAAGCTCAGCACCGCGTGCGCGTACTTGAACGGGTTGAGGGTCAGGTAGCCCTTCGCCCCGATCGAGATGTCCCCGCTGTGCAGGGCCGTCCTGGCGTGCGCGTACTCGTGCAGGCACAGCGACACCATCCAGCCCGCGACCACGAACAGGAAGACCCCGAAGCGGGAGTTGCCGTACCCCGCGGCCACCGCCCACGCGGAGGTGCCCAGGATCGCGACCAGCACCAGGAAGACCGGGCTGATCCGGTTCTGACTGCTGTGGCGGTCGGTGGTGGCGAAGCTCATGTGGCGGGACTCCGGGGCTGGCTCGGGCACGGGCGGGAAGCACGATCATGCCGGGTGCCGGCGGACCGGACAACCGTCCCCGGTTGAACGTACGGCACCCCGGGCCCGTTCCGGCGCCGCGGACCGCCCCGCCTGCGGCCCCGGACGCCAGGCCGGACGCCGGGCCGGACGCCGGGCCGGACGCCGGGCCGGTAAAGGGCGTGCGGCGGTCCGGCCGTCCACCAGAATGGTCCTGTGCACTACGGCATCCTCGGCACCACCACGGCCCACCACGACGACGGCACGCCCATCGCGCTCGGCGGGGCGAGGCTGCGCGCCCTGCTGGCCGCCCTCGTGCTGCGCCAGGGCCGGCCCGTCCCCGCCGAACTGCTGGTCGAGGAGGTCTGGGACGCCGACCCGCCGCAG
>NZ_JAIZ01000388.1 GCF_000710465.2 Kitasatospora sp. MBT63
GCGGAGGTACCGGTCGAGGTGCTCGTCGTGGTGCGCGTCATGACGGGAGGCTCCCTAGTTAGGCATACCTAACCACAGCGCATCCATCCCATCACGCCCGGCCGCCCGCCCGCAACACCTTCCCGACAGCCTGTCGGGAAACTCAGTCCCGCTCACCCAGCCGGGCCAGCGCGCCGTCGTCCCAGCGGGTGCCCAGACCGGTGAAGGTGACCCGGCGCGGATCGCTGTCCTCGGTGGCGCTGCCGCCGATCGCCCGCTCGATCCGGACCTCCAGCCGGTCCTCGGAGAGCTCCTCGACCTTGCCCTCGCCCCACTCCACCACCACCACCGAGTCCGGCAGCGAGACGTCCAGGTCCAGGTCCTCCATCTCGTCCAGCCCGCCGCCGAGCCGGTAGGCGTCCACGTGGACCAGCGCCGGGCCGCCGACCAGCGACGGGTGCACCCGGGCGATCACGAAGGTCGGCGAGGTGACCGCGCCGCGCACCCCCAGGCCCTCCCCCAGGCCCCGGGTCAGGGTGGTCTTGCCGGCCCCCAGCTCACCGGAGAGCAGCACCAGGTCGCCCGGCCGCAGCAGGCCGGCCAGCTCACGGCCGAGCCCGGTCATCAGCTCGGGGGTGGCGACGGTGACGGTGGTTCGGGTGCCCATGGTCGTGCGATGCCCTTCGTCCGGGATGGCGCCGCCCGGCGCGGCGGCTCCCGCTACGGTGCCACACCCCGGACCGCGGCCGCGCACCGCTCAGTCCAGCAGCTCGCGGACGGCCTCCGGCAGCGGCGCCGCGTGCGCCTGGCCGGCCGCCCGGACCAGCAGCGCAGCCAGCTGCCGGTCCACCACCTCGGGGCGCTCCAGCATCACCAGGTGGCCCGCGTCCTCGACCAGCACCAGCTCGGCGCCGGGCAGCCGCGCGGCGATCGCCTCGCTGTGCTCGGGCGGCGTGAGCAGGTCCTTGGTCCCGGCCAGCACCAGGGTGGGGACACCGTCCAGGGCCGACAGCGCCGCCGTCTTGTCGTGCGCGGAGAACGCCGGGTAGAACTCGGCGACCACGTCGATCGGGGTGGCGTCCAGCAGCAGCTCGGCGAACCGGGCCACCGACGGGTCCACGTCCTTGGAGCCGAACGAGAACCGGCGGTAGAACACGCCGGTCACATCGGCGCCGAACCTGCGGGTGGCCTCCACCAGCTCGACCTGCCTGCCGAGCAGCCGCACCACGCCCGGGGCGACCCGGCGCATCAGCCGCGCCCCCGCCACCGGCAGGCCGAAGGTGACGGAGTCCCAGTCGCCGGCCAGCGTGCCGATCAGCGCGACCCCGGCGATCCGTCCCGCGGCCTCGGGCCCGGACGTCCCGGGCGTCCCCGGTGTCCCGGTCGTCCCCGGTGTCCCGGCGCCGAACAGCTCCGGGTGCTGCGCGGCGAGCGCCATCACGGTCATCCCGCCCATCGAGTGGCCCACCAGCACCACCGGGCCCTCGGGCACCACCGCGTCCAGCACCGCCTTCAGGTCGGCGCCGAGCTGGTCGATCGAGGCGGGTTCGCCGGCCACGTAGGACCGCGACCGCTCGGAGCGGCCGTGGCTGCGCTGGTCCCAGAAGACCAGCCGCACCGACTCGCGCAGCACCGCCCGCTGGAAGTGCCAGCTGTCCTGGTTCAGGCAGTAACCGTGGCAGAACACCACGGTCAGCGGCGGCGCGGCCGGCGCCGGCGCGACGCCGAAGCTCTTCCGGCTGCCGGCCCGCACCAGCGCCCCGGAGCCGCCGAGCAGCCCCGGCAGCCCGGCCCGGTCCACCGGCGCCTCGGGCCGCCGGCGGGGGAACC
>NZ_JAIZ01000389.1:0-1682 GCF_000710465.2 Kitasatospora sp. MBT63
CCGCCACCCGCCACCCGCCACCCGTCGGCAGTCTGCAGTCGCCCGGCGGTTGGCAGTCGCCCGGCAGTCGGCGGTTGGCGCAGATCACAGGGATCGCCGTGGTTCGGGGCGATCCCGCTGTGCGAGGGTGATCCGCGGGTGGCGGGTGGCCCGCGCCCCAGCGAGCGCCGTGGAGGCAGTGATGGTCGAGCCGGTCGACACCGGAGTGGACGGCCTGCGCGCCGAGGTGGACGGCGCCGTCGCCACCCTGGTGCTGGACCGTCCGGAGCGCCGCAACGCCGTCACGCTGGCGATGTGGCGGGCGATTCCGCAGGTCCTGGACCGGCTGGCCGCTTACCCGGGGGTCCGCGCGCTGCTGCTCACCGGCGCGGCCGGGACCTTCTCGGCCGGTGCCGACATCACCGAACTCGCCTCGGTGTACGGGGATCCGGACCGGGCCGACGCCTACCACGCCGACAACGTCGCGGCCGAGGACGCGCTGGCGGCCTTCCCGCACCCCACCATCGCGGTGGTGCACGGTGCCTGCGTGGGCGGCGGCTGCCAGCTGGCGGTCGCCTGCGATCTGCGGCTGGCGGCCGAGGACGCCCGGTTCGGCATCACCCCGGCCAAGCTGGGCGTGGTCTACCCGGCCGGGCCGACCGTCCGGCTGGCCCGACTGGTCGGGCCGGCCCGCGCCAAGTACCTGCTGTTCTCCGGGGAGTTGGTGCCGGCCGCGCGGGCGGAGCGGTACGGGCTGGTCGAGGAGGTCCATCCGGCCGCCGAACTGGATTCCCGCGCAAGGGAGTTCGCCGCTCTGCTGAGCCGTCGCTCGCCGCAGACGATCGGCGCGGTGAAGGCCGCGCTGGCCGGCCCGGCGGAGCTCGCCGGGGAGGCGGTGGCACCGTGGGAGCGCAAGTCCCGGCTGGCGCCGGACGTCCGGGAGGGGCTGGCCGCTTTCCTGGAACGGCGTGCGCCACAATTCTGAGCGGCAACTCCCGCCTCACAGAACGGCTCCCGATGGACACCGCGACCCAGACCGGCACCGGCACCCCGTGCGAGGTTCCCGAGGAGGCTCCCGCGGTCTCCGGGGCGCAGCGCTGGGCCCGGCGGATCACCGACGGCGTGGAGCCGAAGAACGTCATCATCGCGGTGCTGCCGCTGATCGGGGTGGTCCGGTACGGCCTGGCCGGTCTCGGCTGGGCGGCCTTCGCGGCGCTGTTCGCCGCCGTGCTGCCCACCTGGTTCATCCGGCGCGGGATGCGCGCCGGCCGGATCGAGGACCGGCACGTCGGGCGGCGGCAACGCCGGCTGGTGGTGCTGCCGTTCGTGATGCTGTCGGTGCTCACCAGCCTGGTGACGATGGTCCTGGTGGACGCACCGTCCGATCTGACGGCGATGGTGCTGGCGATGTTCGCCTCGCTGGTGCCGCTGCTGGCGGTCACCGTGTGGTGGAAGATCTCGGTGCACACGGCGGTCACCAGCGGCGCGGTCATCTGCGTGGCGCTGGCGCTCGGCCCCTGGTGGCTGCTGGCGTACCCGCTGGTCGGGGCGGTCGGGTGGTCCCGGGTGGTACTGCGGGACCACACCCTCGCACAGACCCTGGCGGGCACGGTGGTCGGGGGGCTGACGGCCGGCCTCACCTTCTGGGCCGCCCGCTGACCGGCCCTCCGGCCGCCCGCCCACCCGACCACCGACCGTACGGC
>NZ_JAIZ01000389.1:1879-8998 GCF_000710465.2 Kitasatospora sp. MBT63
CCGGAGATCGCGCGGGCGATGACCAGCCGCTGGATCTCGCTGGTCCCCTCGAAGACGGTGTAGATCGCACTGTCGCGGTGCATCCGCTCGACCGGGTACTCCCGGGTGAAGCCGTTCCCGCCGAGGATCTGCATCGCCTGCGTGGTCACCCACTTCGCGGTCTCGCCGGCGTAGAGCTTGGACATCGAGCCCTCGGCGGCGGTGAACGGCTGGTTGTTGACCGCCATCCAGGAGGCCCGCCAGACCAACAGCCGGGCGGCGTCGATCCGGGTGCGCATGTCGGCGAGCTGGAAGGCGACGCCCTGGTTGTCGATGATCGGCCGGCCGAACTGGACCCGGGTGCCCGCGTAGTCGAGCGCCACCTCGTAGGCGGCCCGGGCGATGCCGATGGCCTGCGCGCCGACGGCCGGCCGGGAGGCCTCGAAGGTGGCCATCGCCGCGTTCTTCCCGGCCGCGCCGGTCCCGCGCGCCGAGGCCGCGCCGGCGGCCCGTTCGCGCGCCCGGGCGAGGCGCTCGTCGAGCTTCTCCTTGCCGCCGAGCAGGCAGTGTCCGGGAATCCTGACGTCGTCGAGGACGACCTCGGCGGTGTGCGAGGCGCGGATGCCGTGCTTCTTGAACTTCTGGCCCTGGGAGAGTCCGGAGGTGCCGGGCGGGACGATGAACGAGGCCTGGCCGCGTGCGCCGAGGGCCGGGTCGACGGTCGCGACGATGACGTGCACGTCGGCGATGCCGCCGTTGGTGGCCCAGGTCTTGGTGCCGGTCAGCACCCACTCGTCGGTGGCCTCCTGGTACACGGCGCGGGTGCGCAGCGCGGAGACGTCGGAGCCGGCGTCCGGCTCGGAGGAGCAGAAGGCGGCCAGTTTGACGTCGTCGGGGGTGCCGAACATCTGCGGGGCCCAGGTGCCGATCTGCTCGTCGGTGCCGTTGGCGAGCACGGCGACGGCGGCGAGGGTGGTGCCGACGATGGCGAGGCCGAGGCCGGCGTCGCCCCAGAACAGTTCCTCCATCGCGATCGGGATGCCGACGCCGGACGGGTCGAAGTACTGCTGGGCGTAGAAGTCCAGCGAGTAGATGCCGATCTTGGCGGCCTCCTGGATGATCGGCCAGGGGGTCTCCTCGCGCTCGTCCCACTCGGCTGCGGCGGGCCGCATCACGTCGGCGGCGAAGCCGTGCAGCCAGTCCCGGACGGCCAGCTGGTCCGGGCCCGGGTCGAGGGAGAAGGTGCTCATGGTGCCTCCGGTCAACGGGTTCGCGCACGGTGTGGTCAGCGGTGCGGCGGCGAGGGTCGGGGTAGGGGTGCGGGGCCGGGCCGTGGTCCGGCCGGGTTCCTGGGCCCGGCGTCGGCAGGGCGCCGTCCGGGCCCACGCCACCGGCGTGTTACCCGGGGTAACATAGCGGGAGTCTGCTACTGATTGGTAACGCCTGTCAACGCCCGTGGACGCCGTCCGGCGCCCGCCCCGCCCCCTTCGACCGCAGGAGTCAACGCGTGCCGACGCCCCCCGCCCAGCCCGCCGGAGAGCTCCGCCGCGAGCAGTTGCTCAACGCGGCCGACCGGGTCGTCCAGCGCGAGGGCCCCGGCGCGAGCATGAACGCGATCGCGGCCGAGGCGGGCATCACCAAGCCGATCCTGTACCGGCACTTCGGCGACCGGAACGGCCTGATCACCGCGTTGACCGAGCGTCACACCAGCGGTCTGCTGGCCGCGGTGCGCGCCGCGCTGAACGAGCCGCTGGAGCGCAGGGACCGGGTGGAGCACGTGCTCGACACCTATCTGGCCGCGATCGAGTCCCGCCCGCAGGTCTACCGGCTGCTGACCCACCCGGAGGCCGGCGACCCCACCGGCGCGGGCCAGGCGCTGGCGCCCGCCCTGCGGCAGATCGCCGAGGAGATCACCCGGGCCGTGCAGACCCAGGTCGACCTCGGCGCCGACGGCCCGCTGCTCTCCGAGGTCTGGGGCCGGGCCGTCACCGGGATGGTGCTGGCGGCGGGCGACTGGTGGCTGGAGCAGCGGCCCTGCCCCCGGGCCCGGATGGTGCGGGCCCTGGCCGACCTGCTGTGGGGCCGGCTCGCGGCGGCCGCCGACCTGCCGCTGCAGGCCGTCCTCACGCCGCCGCAGCCCGAGGCGGCGGCCGCACCGGAGGAGTGACCCGCCCGCCACCAGCGGAGATCAACTGAACATGAGTCATGCTCACCTCTTGTGCCGGGCGGGGCGGTGGGGCAGGATCGGCGCGCACCGCCACCATCCCTGCGCCCCCGCCCGAGGTGACCCGTGCGCGTCCGCCGTCTCGCCGCCGCCCTGTCGCTGGCCGTCGCGGCCCTGCTGACCACGACGGCCACCACCGCCACCGCCGTCACCGCCACCACCGTCACCGCGGGGAGCCCGGCCGCCGACCGGTGGCCGGAGCCGGCCGGCGTCCGCGCCGCGTTCCCCACCGGGACCGTCACCGACCCCGGCAGCCGCACGCTGTTCACCGACGACCGCGGCCGGGTCCTCCAGCTTCGCGGCTTCAACATCGACAAGTACGGCGAGACCACCGAGGACGACCTGCGCTCGATCGCCGCGCACGGCTTCACCCTGGTCCGGGTGGCGGTCTCCTGGACCAGGCTGGAACCGGAACGGGGCCGTTACGACCGGGCCGAGCTGGCGAAACTGCACCGGCTGCTCGACCGGGCCGAGCGCTACGGGCTGCTGGCCGTCGTCGACTTCCACCAGGACGTCTACGGGCCGAAGTTCGGCGGCGGCGACCGCGGCGTCCCGCTCTGGGCCACCCGGGACGACGGACTGCCGTTCGTCGAGGACCCGGACGACTGGTTCGCCGGCTACTTCCAGCCCGCCGTGCAGACCGCCTTCCGGCACCTGTACGACGACGCCGACCTGCGCCGGCTGCAGGGCGAGTTCTACACCCGGATCGCCACCGAACTGCGGGGCCACCGCTCACTGCTGGGGTACGACCTGTTCAACGAGCCGTTCGGGCCCGTCGACGGCGACCCCAGCGACCCGGCCGTGCTGGCGGCCTCCGCCGCCGAGCTGGAGCAGGGCCGGCTGCCCGCGATGTACCAGCGGCTGATCGCCGCGATCCGCCGGGCGGACACCCGCTCGTGGCTGTTCGTGGAGCCGACGGTGCTGGTCGGCCAGGGTGTGCCGACCCGGCTGCCGGCCCTCGCGGACCCGCGTCCGGGCCCGGACCGGCTGGGCTACGCACCGCACTTCTACGACACCGCGGTCGAGGGCGGCCACGACTGGGACCCGGCCGGCGGCTTCATCGAGAACTACACCGCCGCGATCACCGGCTATCCGGCGGCCCACCGGCTGCCCGTGCTGGTCGGCGAGTGGGGCCCGCCGAACGCCCGGACGCCGGGCAACGCCGAGCTGGTGCGCCGTCAGGTCGCCGCGATGTCCGGCTTCGCCGCGGGCTGGACGATGTGGTACTGGTGCCGGGGTTCGGGCGGGTACTGCGTCCTGGGGCCGGACGGGCGCCCGGCACCCGGCGAGGAGCCCGCGTTCGCCCCGTACCCGGCGGCGCTGGCCGGGCGGCCGGTGGCCGAGCGGGCGGACGGTGCGGTGTGGACGCTGACCTTCACCGCGGCCCGGGGCGGCGGGGTGAGCGAGCTGGTGCTGCCGGGCACCGGGTACCCCCGGGGGGTGCGGGTCACGGTCGGCGGGGTCCGGGCGGCGGTGGTGGACGTCCGGCAGCCCGACGGGGACCGGGCCGGGGTGGCCCGGATCCGGCTGCCCGCCGCCCCGACGGGGGCGACCGTCACGGTGACGGTCGCCCCGCGCTGAGGGCCGCTGGCGAGGCCGGCGGCCCGGGGCGGCCGGGGATCAGAGCAATCCGCGGCGGGCCAGCAGCGGCGTGGTGTCGGGCTCGCGGCCGACCACGGCCCGGAAGCACTCGAGCGCGTCGCGGCTGCCGCCCCGGGAGAGCAGCTCGGCCCGGAACACCTCGCCGCTGTCGCGCACGCTGCGGCCGTTGCTGCGGAACCACTCCACGGTGTCGGCGTCCAGCACCTCGGACCACAGGTAGGCGTAGTAGCCGGCGCTGTAGTCGTCCGAGAAGGAGTGGCTGAAGTAGGTGGTGCGGTAGCGCGGCGGGATCCCCGGCACGTCCAGGCCGGCCTTGGCCAGCGCGGCGGCCTCGAACTCCTCGGCGTCGGCGATCTCCACCCCGGCGGGCACGGTGTGCCAGGCCAGGTCGAGCACGGCCGCCGCGAGGTACTCGACGGTGCGGAAGCCCTGGCCGAAGGTCCCGGCGGCCTCCAGCCGCTCCAGCAGCTCGGCGGGCAGCGGCTCGCCGGTGCGGTGGTGCCGGGCGTAGTTGGCCAGCACCTCGGGCCAGGTCATCCACACCTCGTTGACCTGCGAGGGGAACTCGACGAAGTCGCGCGGCACCTCGGTGCCGGAGAACAGCGGGTAGCGGACCGCCGAGAACAGGCCGTGCAGCGCGTGCCCGAACTCGTGGAACAGCGTCCGCACCTCGTCCCAGCTGAGCAGCGCGGGCTCGCCGGGCGCGGGCTTGGCGATGTTGAGGTTGTTGACCACCACCGGGCGCTTGCCCAGCAGCTCCGACTGCTGGACCAGTTCGTTCATCCAGGCGCCGCCGCGCTTGGTGTCACGGGCGTGGAAGTCGGCGAGGAACAGGCCGAGCGGGGTGCCGTCCGCCTCGAAGACCTCGAAGGTCCGGGCGTCCGGGTGGTACGCCGTCAGGTCGGTGCGCTCGGTGAAGGTCAGGCCGTAGGCGAGCCCGGCGGCGAAGAACACGCCGTCCTGCAGCACCCGCTCCAGCTCCAGGTACGGACGCAGCGCCGAGGCGTCCAGCCGGTAGGTGGACTGCTGGACCTTCTCGGCGTAGTAGGCCCAGTCGTGCGCGCCGAGGTCGGTGATCCCGTCGGCCGCGGCGGCCGCGGCGAGTTCGGCGCGCTCGCGTTCGGCGTTGGCGACGGCGGGGGCCACCACCCGGGCGAGCAGCGCCTCGACGGCGGCCACCGTGCCGGCCGTCTCGTCGGCGATCACGTGGTCGGCGAAGGTCGGGTGGCCGAGCAGGGCGGCGCGCTCGGCCCGCAGGCCGGCCAGCCGGATCGCCAGCGGGCCGTTGGTGTCGGCGGCCCGGCCGAGGGCCGCGGTCAGCAGCCGTTCGCGCAGGGCGCGGTCGGTGAGCTGGGCGAGCTCGGGCTGGTTGGTGATGTTCTTCAGGCTGAGTACGTACCGGCCGTCCAGACCGAGCGCGCGGCCGTTCTCGGCGGCCGCGGCGACGGCGTCCTCGGACAGGCCCGCCAGTTCCTCGGCCCGGTCCAGCACGATCGCCCGCTCCTTGTTGGCGGCGCGCAGGTTCTTGCGGAAGGCGGCCGCGCCGGAGGCGAGTTCGGTGTTGATCTCGCGCAGGCGCCGCTGCTCGTCGGCGCCGAGCCGGGCGCCGGCCCGTACCAGCCGGGTGTGGTGGCGCTCCAGCAGCCGCAGCGACTGGGCGTCGAGCCCCAGCGTCTCGCGCTGCCGGTGGAGGGCGTCGAGCCGGGCGAACAGGGCCTGGTCGAGCTGGATCGCGTCGTCGTGCGCGGCCAGCCGCGGGCTGATCTCGGCGTCCAGCTCCTGCACGGCGGCGGTGGCGTCGGAGCCGGACTGGTTGAAGAAGACCAGGACGACCCGGCGCAGCAGCGCGCCGGAGCGCTCCAGCGCCACCACGGTGTTCTCGAAGTCGGCCGGCCGCGGATCGGCGGTGATCGCCGCGATCTCGGCGAGCTGGTCGGCCATGCCGCGCTCGAAGGCGGGCGCGTAGTGCTCTTCCCGGATCTCGGCGAAGGGCGGCAGTTCGTAGTCCAGGGTGCTGGGCTCGAAGAAGGGGTTGAGACTCATTCGACCGACCCTACGCGGTGGTGTCCGCACTGCCTACCGTCGATTTTCCGATGGCCCGTCAGTCGATGGCGGGCCAGTCCCAGTCGAGTTGGAGGAAGAGGCCGAGGCGGTCGGAGACGCCCCGGATCTCGCTGATCCGGCCGTCCCGCACGGTGAACTCGAAGATCGCCTCGTTGCGGAAGGAGCGGCCGGTCGGCCTCGGCATCCGCGGGTGCGCGCCGGAGCTGACGCCGCTCTGGGTGATCCGGGCGACCACCGTGTCGCCCTCGGCGGTCAGCCGGTCGATCTCGGCCCGGTACGGCGCCAGGGCCGTCAGCTGGGTCTCGATCGCCGCGAAGGCGGCGCCCGGCTCGTCCGGCTCACCGTGGATGATCTTGTTGTGGTCGATCACGTCGGCCGCCAGGTAGTCCCCGAGATCGTCGATCCGGCATTCGTTCAGCGCCGTGAAGAAGCCGGCGACCAACTGCTTGTTCTGCTCGGTGCCCATCGTTCCACGCTCTTTCTTACAGTGTAAGAGTGCCGTCGCGCAGTACTGTGCTCTTACGCCGTAAGAAAGTCAAGGGGACCACCATGGCAGCGACCGCCAGGCGCGCCGGGCTCAACCGCACCAAGGTGCTCCGGGCCGCGCTCGAACTCGCCGACCGCGAAGGCGTCGAGCGACTCTCGATGCGCCGGCTCGGCACCGAACTCGGCGTCGAGGCCATGACGCTCTACCACTACGTCCCCAACAAGGGCGCCCTGCTGGACGGCCTGGTCGAACTGGTGGTCGCCGCCGTCCGGCCCGGCCCCCCGGCCGGTGCCGACGACCCAGTCGACGACCCCACCGCCGACGACCCCGCGCACTGGCCCGCCCGGCTGCGCGCCTTCGCGGTCGCCTTCCGCACCGAACTGCTGCGCCACCCCGGGGTGATCCCGCTGGTCGCCACCCGCCCGGTCGGCTCCCCCGACGCCCTGCGGGCGGTCGAGGAGACCGCCGCCGCACTCGGCCGGGCCGGCCTCCCCCCGCTCCTCGCACTGCGGATCGTCAACGCCGTCGCCACCTTCGTGATCGGCCACTGCCTCGCCGAGGCCGCCACCACCCCGGGCCACCCCGAGGAGCCCGCACCCGCCCCCGACCTGACCGGATTCCCCACCCTGGCCGCCGCCGTCGCCGACGGCCTCGGCACCCCGGCCGACCACCAGGCCCGCTTCGACCTCGCCCTGGACGCCCTGATCACAGGCCTCGCCGCCACCCCCCGCTGAACCGGACCACGACCGGCCGACCACGACCG
>NZ_JAIZ01000390.1 GCF_000710465.2 Kitasatospora sp. MBT63
CGGGGCGTCGCGATGGGCGTCCGGCAGGCCTCGCAGCCGCTGGGCACCGGACTGGCCGCCGCCGCGCTGCCGCCGGTCGCCGCGGCCGCCGGGGTCGGCGGGGCCCTGCTGTGCTGCGCCGCACTGTGCGCGGTCACCGGGCTGGCCATCGCGGTGTTCGCGGTGGACCCGCCCCGGCCCGCCGGGGCCGTCCCGGGGTCCGCCGCGGCGCCGTACCGGGGCGGGTACCTGTGGCGGCTGCACGCGGTGGCCGCGCTGCTGTGCGTGCCGCAGTTCGTGGTGACCGGCTTCGCGCTGGTCTTCCTGACCCAGGCGCGCGGCTGGCCGGCCGGGGTGGCGGGCGCGGTACTGGCGGTGGCCAACCTGGCCGGCGCGGGGGTACGGCTGCTGGCGGGCTGGTGGTCCGACCGGGTCGCCAGCCGGGTCCGGCCGATCCGGTTGCTGGCCCTGGCCACGGCAGCCGATCTGGGACTGCTGGCGCTGGGCGCGGCCTGGGACTCGGCCGTCGGTACCGGTGCGCTGCTGCTGGCCTGCGGTCTGACGGTGAGTACCAACGGCCTGCACAACACGGCCGTCGCAGAGTACGCCGGGCCCCTCTGGGCGGGCCGCGCGCTCGGCGTCCACGGGGTCGGCCAGCACGGTGCGATCGTGCTGGTCCCGCCGCTGGTCGGCGCGCTGATCACCGAGCGCGGCTACACCCCGGCGTTCGCGGTGGCCGCGCTGGTCCCGCTGCTGGCGGCCGCCGTCCTGCCGTCGCAGCGCCCGCCGGCCGACTGGTCGGCGGCCCCGGCTCAGGCCAGCCGGGCGGCGGGGAGCAGCTCTGTGGAGGGCGGCCCGGCGGGCGGGCCGGAGCGCAGCAGGTCCAGGTAGTCGTCCCGGGGCAGCGGCCGGGCGCCCAGCGAGCGGATGTGCGGGCTGTCCCACTGGACGTCCAGCAGCAGCCCGCCCGCCACGGTGAACCGGTCGCCCAGGTCGGCGACCGCGACCCGGGAGGCGTCCGGGAGCCGGTGGAACATCGAGTCCAGGCTGAGCACCGGACCGGCCCGGACCCCGAAGGCGCCGCCGACCAGCTCCGCCCCCTGCCAGACCTCCACGCTGTGCGCCCAGCCCTGCTCGTGCAGCTCCTGCAGCCCGCGCCGCAGCTCCTCGGTGAGCCAGCGCGGTTCGCGGCCGGCGCCGCACTGGGCGACCACCCGGCCGAAGTCGCGGTCGACGCTGGTCGCCCAGTCGAGCCGGTTGCGCAGCCGCCTGGCGAGCCGCCGGCCGAGCCTGGCGTGGCCCGGCCGGATCACCGGCCGGGGGTCGGGCGACCACCAGGACACCTGGTAGGGGAGTTCGCCGACGTGCCCGGGCACCGCGATGGCGCCGGTGGCGACCCGGTCCTCGTACAGGGCCTCGTTCATCCAGCGGGCGTACTCGTCGGGTGCGGGCATCGGGAACAGCCCGGCCCGGTAGGCGGCGAGCAGGCTGGGCGCCCCCAGGTCGGAGCAGAACGCGGCCGGGGCGTCGGCGGGGGCGACCGACACCGCCACGGAGTGCCACCAGTCGGTGGTCCGGCTGGTCATGCCACGCGCTCCAGGTAGCCGGTGGCCTCCAGCCGGTCCAGGTAGAAGTCCAGCAGGTGGTCGTCGACCGGCGGGATCTCGATGCCGCTGCCGTTCAGCTCCTGGGCCGCCCGGTCGCGGGAGAACAGCGGGAAGGTCGGCCGGAAGTACATCTCGCTGATCGACATCGCGGTCCCCTCGCCGCGGTCGACGAACAGCGGCACGAACGGGGTGATCGGGTGCTCCGGGTGGGTGGCCGCGTACGAGACCAGGCCCCGCACCCACCGGTGGTACGGCAGCACCTCGACCCGGCGGCCGCGGCTGCGCAGCCGCTCGGCCAGCACCGGCAGCATCGCCGGGTTGGGGTTGGTCAGGTGGTAGACCTGCCCGGTGGCGGGGGTGTTGCCCGCCAGGTGGGCCAGTGCCCGGGTGAAGGAGTCGGCCGGGACGAAGTCCAACTGGAGCTCGACCTCGGGGACTTCGCCGCTGTCGGTGAAGTACTTGATGAGCGCGCACAGTTCGGTGCCCAGGTTCATGGTGCCGGTCGCCAGGTCGCCGGTGACGTCGTTGACCCGGTAGACCGACACCGGCAGCCCGGCCGCCGCCGCGTTGTGCAGCAGCGCCTCCGCCACCCACTTGCTCTCCACGTACCCGACCGAGAGGTGCTCCGGGTGGTCCAGCGGGGTGTCCTCGCTGACCTCGGGGACCCCGGCCGCGCCGAAGCCGGCCAGCACCGCCATGGTCGACAGGTAGTGCACCGGGACCGCCCGGGAGTGCCCGGCCAGCCGGATCACCTCCCGGGTGCCGGCCACGTTGGCAGCCCTCAACTGGTGGTAGGGGTAAAGGAAGTTGACCTGTCCGCCGAGGTGATGGACGGCGTCCACGGTGCCGGCCAGCTGCTCGAAGCGGGTGCGGCTGAGCCCCAGCAGTGGTTCGGCCAGGTCGCCGACCAGCGGCCGGACCCGGGCCGGGTCGAGGTCGCGCCGCAGGAAGCGCTGGTGGGCGGCCCGGATCCGTTCCAGCGCGTGCTCCTGGTCGGGGGCCCGGACCAGGCAGTGCACCTGGGCGTCGGTGGTGGTCAGCAGGGTGTGCAGCAGGTGGGCGCCGCAGAATCCGGTGGCGCCGGTGAGCAGGATCTCCGCGGGCTGCTCGGGCCGGGCCGCCCGCTCGCCGGAACGCCGTACCGGGAAGCCGAGTTCGGCCTCGCCGGTGAAGTCGATCCGCTGCCCGGCGAGGGTCTCCGCCGGACCCCGGCCGGCCGCGTGCAGGGCCGTGGTGAAGGCGCCGAGGGTCGGGTCGGTGAGCAGCGCACGGGTCAGGTCCCGGATCCGGTCCACGCCGATGCCGAACATGATCCGCGCCCGGGCCAGCATCTCCATCGCGAGCAGCGAATTTCCCCCCAGCTCGAAGAAGTCGTCCTCCATCGCCACCGTGTCGACGTCGAGCAACTGCGCCCACAGGTAGGCGAGTCCGTGCTCGGCGGCCTGCTCGCGACTGCGCCCGCCGTTGCCGCCGGCGCCGCGCTGGCCGGGGCGGCCGGCTCCGGCCATGGCCGGGCCGGTGTCGGCCAGCTCGCGCCGGTCGATCTTCCCGTTCGGGGTCAGCGGCATCCGTTCCACCGGCACGTACGCGGTCGGGACCAGGTAGTCCGGCAGCCGGTCGGCCAGGAACTCCCGGAAGTCCGGCCCGGTGCCGTCGCCCCGGGTGTAGTACGCGGTCAGCGCCCTCGCACCGGAGTTGTGCTCCGGCGCCAGCACGGTGACCAGCCCGACCGCCGGGTGTTCGGCGAGGTGCGCCTCCACCTCGGCCGGGTCGACCCGGAACCCGCGCACCTTGACCTGGTCGTCGGTGCGGCCGAGCAGTTCCAGGTTGCCGTCGGGGCGCCAGCGGGCCGAGTCGCCGGTGCGGTACATCCGGGTGCCCGCGTCCCCGGCGTACGGCTCCGGCAGGAAGCGCTCCGCGGTCAGTTCGGGCTGCCGCCAGTACCCGCGGGCCAGGCCCTGGCCGCCGAGGAAGACCTCGCCGCGGCGGCCCGGCGGTACCGGCCGCAGGGTCGGGTCCAGCACGTGCACGAAGGTGCCGAGCAGCGGCCGCCCCACCGGGACCGGGGCGTGCGCCGGGGAGGCCAGCATGCCGGGCAGGATCTCGCAGATGGTGGAGGTGATCCCGGCCTCGGTCAGCCCGTAGGCGTTGAGCAGCTGGGTGGCCGGCAGCCGGTGCAGACTGGTCCGGCAGTCCTCGGCGTGCACGGTGTCACCGCCGACGATCATCAGCCGGAGCGAGGCGGGTGGCCGGGCACCCTCCGTCATCAGGTCCAGGAACCGGTGCCAGTACGCCGGGGTCAGGTCCGCCACCGTGATGCCCAGCTCGAGGATCCGGCTGGCGAGTTCGATCGGCGCCCAGGTGAGCCGGCCGCCCAGGACCAGCGTCGAACCGCTGAGCAGCGGTGCGAAGATCTGCTCCAGCGAGGTGTCGAAGCCGAGCGCGCCCAGCTGCAGCACCCGGTCCCGGTGCGAGAGCCCGTACGCCTCGGCGGCCCGGGAGACGGTCAGCGCCATGGTGCGGTGGCTGACCGGGACGCCCTTGGGGGTGCCGGTGGTCCCGGAGGTGTACACCACGTACGCGAGGTCGTCCGGCACCGTGGTGTCGGCGGGGGCCGAGACGGAGCCGCCCGGGCCGCGGTAGTCCGACGCCAGCACCGCGGGCAGGCCGAGCCGCCCCCGGTGCTCGGTGCTGGTCACCGCGAGGGTGGCGCCGGCGTCCGAGACCAGCCGCCGCAGGCGGTGCGAGGGGTGCGCCGGATCGAGCGGCAGGAAGGCGCCCCCGGCCTTGAGCACCGCGACCAGCGCGGTGACCATGTCGGCGCTGCGTTCCAGGCAGACCGGCACCACGGTGTCGGCGGTGATCCCGCCGTCGCGCAGCGCGTGCGCGAGGCGGTCGGAGCGGCGGTCGAGCTCGCGGTAGCTGAGCCGTTCGTCCTCCGCCACCACGGCGGGCGCGTCGGGTGTCCGGGCGGCCTGCCGGCGCAACAGCCCGTGCACGGTGACGCCGCCGGCCCGGCGGCCGGCCGGCCGTAGATCGGTCCAGAGCTCGGCCACCGAGCGTAGGCACTGCTGTTCGGGGGCCGGTCCGGCGACGGTGCGCCACCCGGCGGGGACGGGGAGGTCGTCGGGCCACAGGGCGTGGACGGCCTCGTCGTTGGCGAGCACCCTGAACGGCCCGGAGTGGGGCTGCTGGGAGCGGTTCGGCTGGTCCACCGGCCATGACCTCGCAGTGCGGTGACAGGGAGGCGGCGGTTGTTGCTCCGCCAGGGCACCGGCGGGGGTTCGCCGGTGAGGCTGCTGCACCGGCGTACGGGTGCCGCGTGCGTGCTGTCCGGCCCGTCCTGTGCGGACCCGGGCCGGCCCCGATACTTTCGACTATAGGCACCCGAATGGCCCTGGGTATCATTGAGACGCATTTGTCGCGGAGCCGCAGAGCTCCCCGCCGCCGCGTCGCCGGCGGCCACTCCTCGTGCATCGGCCCACCCAACTCCTGCCTCGGGGCGAAGGGGGTAGCTCGGTTGACACGTCGAAGGCAACGCCTGATGGCCTGTTACTTCGGCTGGATGGCCGTGCTCACGCTGGTCTACTACCAGAATCCGGACGAACGGATCATCTGGTGGACCGGCATCGGCCTGTCCGGCGTCGCGGCCATCGTCATCGGCACCCGCGTCAACCGCCCGGCGCACCCGCAGTACTGGTACCTCCTCGCGGCCGGCAACCTGAGCTTCACCGCCGGCGAGGTGGTGCAGGTCATCCAGACCGAGTACCTGCACCAGTACGGCTTCCCGTCCGTGTTCGACGCGTTCTACCTCGCCGAATACCTGCTGACCGCGGTGGGCATCTACGGCTTCATCCGCTGGCGCACCGCCCAGCAGGACCGCGGCTCCATGATCGACGCGCTCATCCTGACCGTCGGCCTGGCCCTGCTGGCCTGGATCTACCTGATCGTCCCGTACGAGCGCAACCCCGATCTCACCTGGCTCCAGAAGGCCGTCTCGATCGCCTACCCGCTCGGTGACGTCCTGGTGCTGGCGATGCTGATGCGGCTGCTGGTGCCACGCGGCGGCAAGAGCAAAGCGCTGTGGCTGCTGGCCGTCGGCGTGCTCGGCATGCTGGTCGCCGACGTCGCGTACGGGCTGATCCAGCTGCACGGCACCTGGCGCATCGGCAGCCCGGTGGACCTCGGCTGGGCCGTCTTCTACTGCGCCTGGGGAGCGGCCGCGCTGCACCCCTCGATGGTCGAACTCACCCGGCCGATCCCGACCCAGCAGCCGGACATCTCCGGCGGCCGCCTCACCCTGCTGGCCGGCGCCTCGATGATCGCCCCCGCCATGCTGCTGGTGGACCTCTCCCGCGGCGACGCCAGCCACGCCGGTGTGATCGGCGCCTTCTCCGCCGTCCTGTTCCTGCTGGTGCTGGCCCGGCTCGGGTCCGTCGTCCTGGTGCACCGGCACGCGGTCGCCCGCGAACGGACACTGCGGGTGACCGGAGCGTCACTCACCGGATCGGTCACCTTCGACGAGGTCTCCGAGGCGGTCCAGTCGGCCGCCGCCGCCCTGATGCCCCGCGCGCCCCGCCGCTCCGCCCTCCTCGGCGTCCGCGCCGACGGCGGCCTGCGGGTACGGCACGGCGAGAGCGAGATGGTGCTGCGGATCCCACCCGACCGCGAACTCCAGGGCAGCCGCCTGCTGCCGGTCGAAGAGCTCGGCTCCGACCTCGAACGCCACTTCTCCGGCCTGCCCAACGCCCTGATCTGCCCGCTCGCCCTCGACAACCGGCCGATCGGCGAGCCGCTGATCGGCGTCCTGATCGTCGGCGGCACCGAGCACCAGCTCGCCGCCCTGTGGGGCACCTTCGACATCCTGGCCGCCCAGTCCGCGCTGGCCGTCGAACGCGTCATGCTGACCCGCGAGATCAGCCAGCGCAACAGCGAGGCCTACTTCCGCACCCTGGTGCAGAGCGCGTCCGACGTGATCCTGATCCTCAACCCCGACGACGGCATCCGCTACGCCAGCTCCTCGGCCCAGCGCGTGCTCGGCTACTCCGACCTCGAGGGCGTCCGGCTCAACGAGCTGATCCCGCCCGAGGAGAGCCGGCGGCTCAACCAGGCCCTGGCCCGGATGCGCACCAGGGAGCAGGCCGAACAGCGCGAACACTGGCGGCTGCTGCGCAGCGACCGCAGCGTCATCGAGGTCGAGGTGCGCTGGAACGACCTGCGCGAGGACCCGACCGTCGGCGGCCTGGTGCTGACCCTGCGCGACGTCACCGACCAGCGGCAGATGGAGCGCGAACTGACCCACCGGGCCTTCCACGACTCCCTAACCGGCCTGGCCAACCGGGTGCTGTTCCAGGACCGGGTCGGCCACGCCCTCACCCGCAGCGAACGCCGCGGCACCGTGATGGGCGTGCTCTTCCTCGACCTGGACGACTTCAAGGTGGTCAACGACACCCAGGGCCACGCCGTCGGCGACGAACTGCTGGTGGCGGTCTCGCTCCGGGTCTCCACCGCGCTGCGCACCTCCGACACCGCGGCCCGGCTCGGTGGCGACGAGTTCGCGGTACTGGTCGAGGACGCCCTGTCACCGGAGGACGTCGGCTCCACCGCGGACGCCGTGCTGAACGCCTTCGAGGAACCGTTCCGGCTCAGCTCCGGAACGGTCCGGGTGGCCGCCAGCGTCGGCGTCGCCACCACCGAGGACAGCGTGGACGCGGCCGAGCTGCTCACCCACGCCGACCTCGCCCTCTACTCCGCCAAGGCCTCCGGCAAGCGGCAGTGGTGCCAGTACCAGCCGGCGCTCCAGGTCGGCCTGGTCGAACGGCACGAGCTGAACGAGAGCCTGGACACCGCCATCGCCGAGTCCGCCTTCGCGCTGTACTACCAGCCGATCGTCGACCTGACGGACGGCGGGCTGGTGGCCTTCGAGGCGCTGGTGCGGTGGCCGCACGAGCGCCGCGGCATGGTGCTGCCGGAGGAGTTCATCTCGCTGGCCGAGGAGAGCGGCCAGATCGTCCCGCTCGGCGCCTGGGTGCTGGAGCGGGCCGCGGCCGAGGCCGCCGCCTGGCAGCGCCTCACCTCGGCCCGCCGGGACGGCGCCGGCCGGCGGCCGCTGCGGGTCAGCGTGAACGTCTCGGCCCGCCAGTTCCGCGACGCCGGGTTCGTCGACATCGTCCGGCAGGTGGTGGAGACCAGCGGCATCCAGCCCGGGACGCTGATCCTGGAGCTGACCGAGAGCGTGCTGATGCGGCGCGACGAGCGGGTGCGCACCGACATGGAGGCGCTGCGCGAGCTCGGCGTGCGGATCGCCATCGACGACTTCGGCACCGGGTACTCCTCGCTCAGCTACCTGCGGGAGTTCCCGATCTCCGTCCTGAAGATCGACAAGTCCTTCATCGACGGGCTCGGGCTCTCCCAGCAGCAGTTCGCCCTGGTCGAGGGCATCACCCGGATCGCCGACACGCTCGGTGTCCAGGTGATCGCCGAAGGGATCGAGAACAGCACCCAGCGGGACCTGCTGGCGGCCATGGGCTGCCCGCTCGGCCAGGGCTACCTGTTCGCCCGCCCGCTCACCGTCGAACAGGCGGGCGCCCTGGTCCGCGAGGACACGGCCCCGGCCGAGCTCCCCACCCGCAGGCCCTGAGGCCCGGCGCCCTCCGGTCAGGCCGTGGGGCCGCCCGACATCGCCGCTGCCAGCCGCAGGGAGGTCGCCGCCTCCGTGGCGCGCCCCTGGCGCTGGAGGGTGCGGCCGAGCATCAGGTGGGCGTACTGCTCGACCGGGTCGATCTCCAGGACCTCGCGCAGCTGCTCCTCGGCCCGCCGCAGCTGGGCGGAGTGGTAGTACGCGCGGGCCAGCAGCAGCCGCGGCCCCACCTGCCCCGGCACCTCGTCGACCACCTCGGTGAGGATCCGGGCGGCCTCCGCGTAGTGCTTGGAGTCGAAGAACAGCTCGGCGCGGGCCCAGCGCTCCGCCGTGCTCTCCTCGCGGCCAACGATGTTCACTCCGGTGTCCACTCCGGCTCCTCTCGTCGTGCGTTGTCATCGTCGATCGGTTGAACATTCACCTACTTCTCGGCATTCCCGGCCTGCCCGGACCCCGCTGTCAACACGGCCCCGGCTGGCCGAACGTCCGTCGGAGCCGAGCGGCCGGAACCTACTGTCGCCATCACACAGCCGAGGAAAGGAATGGCATGAATTGAACCTTCGGGCGCACCGCGGTCCTGCTCGCCGTCACCGGACTGTCCTGTCTGCCCGGCATCGCCGCGGCCGACGCGCCGGGCACCACCCGGACCATCGTGATCGGCGACAACAACCAGGTCGCCGGGGACGACATCTTCAACGCCGGCCGGGACAACACCGTCGGCTCGAACGACGGCTCCGGCCCCGGCCTCGGCGTCGTCCCCTCGGTCGGTCAGGCGGTGCTCATCCGCAACGTGGCGCAGGGCGACGCGATGCTGGAGTCCAGCACGGGCCCGGCCACCTTCCTCGGCCGCGTCCCGGCCAACACCCAGTTCCCGGTGGCCTACTCGGGCCGCTCGACGGCGACCTACCGCACCGAGGCCGGCCAGTACGAGCTGACCCTGGACCACACGGCGGACGGCCGGGCGGTCGCCGACTGCGCGCCCAGCGAGCACTGCCGGGTCGCCCAGGAGGTCTACGGCCTGGTCATCGACCTGCAGTAGCGGCGCCCGCGGCCGAAAGAGCCCGAGCCGCACCCGCAGCCGTACCCGTCGCACGCCGCGCCGGGTACGGCTGCGGGTGCGTCACGAGGTGGCGCAGAGCCGGAAGGTGAGCAGCCGTCCGTCGTCGTCCCGGACCGCGAGCCGGACCCGGGCGCCGACCGGCACCGCGCCGGGCAGGCCGCCGATCACCCCGGCCTGGACGGTGAAGCCCTCGTCCAGTGCGACCAGGTACGGGCGGCCCGGGTAGAGGCCGCGGCGGGTCGGGCGGAGCAGCCGCCGGACGCTGCCGGTGCCCGCGCTGAGCTCCGTGGTCAGGTCGGCGGAGCCGCAGACCGTGCAGAGCAGGGCGCCGGCCGGCATCGCCGAGTGGCACCAGCGGCAGCGGTGGTAGTGCAGGGCCGGCTCACCCTCGGTGGGGCTGGTGAGCGGACCGACGGGGGCGAACGCGGTGGACGGCGTCATCGTGCACCGCCGCGGACCGTCGCCGACCGGTTCCGTACTCCGGGCATCTCCGGCTCCTCCCTACGGATGCTGCTCAGGAAGATATGGCACTCAGTGCCCCGTGTAAAGGCACTGAGTTCCCTCCGGTCGGCCCTCGGTCCGTACGGACCCCCCGCCGAGGCGGGTCAGCCGTCCAGCGCGCTCTCGATCCCCTGCACCACCCGCCACATCGGGGTGCCGCGACGGGCCACCAGGACCACCACGTCCTCGGCCGGCCCGGCGCCGTCCCCGGGCGCGGTCCCGGCCTGCTCGCTCCAGGTGCCGATGACGAACTCCAGTGCCAGGTCGACCGCTTCGCGCACGTTGCCCGCGCCGCCGGTGCGCAGCCAGGTGCGCAGCGCGTGGTTGTGCGCCGCCACCACGGCGGCGGCGACCACGTCCGCGCGCAGGGCGCCGTCGGACCGGGCCGAGTAGCGGGCCCGCAGGTGCGCGGCGAGCGTGCGCTCGTAGCGCCAGACCACGGACAGCTCGTGGATCCGCAGGTTGGGCACCTTGCGGGTGAGCAGGTAGCGCTCGACCGAGAAGGTCGGGTTGGCCGCGTACATCCGCAGCACCAGGCGGGCCGCGTCGCAGACCTGGACCACCGGGTCGCCGCTGTCGGGGGCGGCGTCCAGGAAGGAGGTCATCTCGGCCAGCGCGCCCTCGTGGTCGGGGAAGACCACGTCCTCCTTGGAGGGGAAGTAGCGGAAGAACGAGCGCCGCCCGACCCCGGCCAGCGCGGTGATCTCGTCGATGGTGGTCTGCTCGAACCCGTGTTCCAGGAAGAGCCGGAAGGCCGCCTCGATCAGTGCGTCCCGGGTGGTCGGCCGCCCGCCCGCCGCCGTGCCCGTGCCCTGGACCTGTTCCTGCTCGCGCGCCTCGCTCATGGGGGGACGGTAGCACCGCGACGGCCCGGAGACCGTGCCCGGAGGATGCCCGAACGGCACTGAGTGTGCATAATCAGGGGTACTGAGTGCCACACCCCTAAGGAGCGTCCCATCATGAGTCAGGACTTCGACCTCTTCCGGCTCAGTGAGGAGCACGAGATG
>NZ_JAIZ01000391.1 GCF_000710465.2 Kitasatospora sp. MBT63
ACGACTCGGCGACGATCCGGCGCTCGCGCAGCTGCCCCCATCCCGCGCCCAGGCCGCTCCAGGCGCTCTTGGTGACCTCGATCCGCACCACGGACCCCGGCCAGTACGACGGGGTGAGGATCACGCACTGGTGCTGGCGCAGTCGGGCGGTCAGTCGCTGGGCGAGGTGCGGGGTGATGGTGGTCGGGGCGTTGAGGAGGATGAGGGGGACGGCGGGGATGAGGGCGGCGAGGACGTCGGTCCAGGTGTCGGTGCCGGGGTCGTCGACCAGGAGCACCTTGGCGAGGTCGACGCCGTGGGAGCGGGCGGCGGCGAGTCCGAGGTCGGGCATCCCGATCACCGCCAGCCAAGTGCCGGCGCCTCCGGCCAGTGCCAGCAGCAGTCCGGCGTCGGTCACCTCGACCGCGGTGCCCGGGCGCAGGCCTCCGTCCGGGAGCAGCGGGACGAGTGCCTGGTGGACCGGGAGGACGGGGGTGGTGGTGCCGGTGCGCAGGCGGGTGGCGGGGTCGGTGGCCTCGATGAGCGCGGCCAGGCGCTCGGTCCTGGACGGTCGGCCGTCGGCCGGGGCGGGCACGGTCACCGGGTGGTCTCCGGGGGCGGGCCGGCGGGTTCGTCGGGTGGGGTGGGGGCGATCCGGATGGTGGCGGGGTCGTAGATGAACCAGCCCCAGTTCAGGTCCTCGCCCCAGCGGACATGGGCGACCCAGACCGCGCTGCCGGCCGGGCGGCGCCAGACGGTGAGCAGCCCGGAGCGCCACCGGCCGCCGATGCGGATGTGGACCAGGCGCCAGGTGCGGTCCTCGCGGTGCTGGCCGCCGGCGTCCATCAGCTCGCGCGGCGCGCGCTCCGCGTCCCCCGGCCGGCTCGGGGTCTGGCGCGGGCGGCCGTAGTAGGTGGGGGCGGGGGTGGTGCTCACACCCCGAGTATCGAACGCACGTTCGGTAAGGCGCAAGTCCCGACCCGCGACCGCCCGTGACTGTCCGCGCAGGTCAGGACACATCCCTGCCGGGTATCACCCGGACGTGGCCCCGTTCGAACTGCCCGTCGACGTCGCGCTGGCCCGGCCCGTGGAGGACTTCCCGACCGGCCCCGGCCTGCTGCTGTCCCCGAAGGTCGACGGCTGGCGAGCCCTTCTGCGGACCGGGGCAGGCGCAGCGCTGTTCTCCCGGCACGGCACCGACCTGTCCCACACCTTCGCCGACCTCATCACCGTTGCCCGTGGGCTGCCGGACGCCACCCTGGACGGCGAGGTCCTGGCGGTCCTGCCGGACGGCTCGCTGTCGTTCGCCCTGCTGCAGACCCGCGCCGGCGGCGGCCCGCGCCGCGGCGAGCCGTTCACGGTCCACTACGCCGCGTTCGACCTGCTCGGCCTCGACGCCGACTGGCGCCCACACCCCCAGGCCGAACGGCACGCCCGCCTGCTCCAGCTCCTGGACGCCGGCCCCCGCACGGTGCAGGCCCTGCCCGCCACCGAGGACCCCGACGAGGCCCGGCAGTGGATCGGCAGTCTTGGCGGCGGCGTCGAAGGCGCGGTGGCCAAGCCCGCCGACCAGCCCTATCTCCCCCGCTACGGCTCGAACTGGACCAAGTGGCGCCGCAGACACACCACCGACGCGGTCGTGGTCGGCATCACCGGCAGCACCGCGGCGCAGCAGGCCGCCGTCATCGCCCAGCCCGACCCCGGCGGCCGACTCCGGACGGTCGGTGTCACCCTCCCCCTCGGCACCCGGCTGCGCGCCGAACTCGCCCCGCTGCTCCACCCGGCCAGCGAGGGGTTGGCCGAACTGCCAGGGACCGTCGCCCGGCCTGCCCGGGCAGCCGTCGTTCCTGTACCAGCCGGTGCTGCCCGACGTCGTCCTCGAGGTCGAGGCCGACCAGGCCGCGCCCACTGAATTCGGCCGGTTCCGACATCGACCCCGCCCCGTCCGGGTGCGGGCGGACCTGACGCCCGAGCAGGTCGCCGCGGCCCCGGCGGCACAGGAGCGGCCCACGCCGTGAGAGCCGCCCCCGAAGGGGGTTGACCCGCCCGCCCGGCGGTGTAGAGTGCGCAGCTTTTCGCCCGCAGGCTGTCGGCAACCAGCTGGGTCAGGGGGCTTGACCGGCACGTTCAACCGCCTACAGTCCGGGCCACGGACCGCGGAGGGGCAAGCCTGCGGCTGGCGGATCCTCACTTTCCCGGACGACAGCCCGAACAGAGGCCGACACCGCCGTAATAACTCCGTTGGGACTGGGACGGGACGCGCCCGCGCGCACAGGAACGTAGTTGGGGCCTCGTGCTGGCGCGGGTGCTCAGCTCCCCAACGAGCCGCTCCCAAAAAGGTCCGAAGAAGTTTCAGCGAAACCGAAGGAACTTCGGAAGACGGATGCATAAGAGACCGCGAAGGCCGATTACAACGAGCATCGGCGCGGCACCATCGACAAGGGGAAGCTATGGCGAAGGAAGGACCGACCTCTGGAGCGGGCCAGGGTCGGCAGGGGGCAGGGGCGCTCTCCGAGCGGGTCCGGCAGGACATCGAGCGGGTCGAGGACGTGCGGCGCGAAGCCGGCCGCCGACCGGACCCCGCGAAGCGTCCGCTGACCCAGCACCTGGCATCCGAGCTGTTCGGGTACGCGTACAAGCGGCTCCGGGCGAAGATGAGGACCGGTGAGATCGCCGGCCTGGTCAAGCAGAAGAACAGCATGGTCCCGCTGGTCCTCACCGACGAGGACCAGGACGGGCTGGACCGCAACCCGGCGTACCGGGACGAGCTGGCCGTGCGCACCATCGCTGAGGCGTGGACCCGGTTCTACAAGCGGGCGGTCCTGGGCGGGCAGTGGAACCCGCACGAGCTCCCGGACGGCAACCGCGCACCGGCCGCGCTCGAGACGTACTTCTTCGGGATGTGTCTGCTGCAGTTCCCCCGGACCTACATGACCTGGCGCGCGGAGCAGGAGGACAAGTTCCTCGCCCACACGAAGGGCCTGACGGCCGAGGAACTGGAGCAGGCGCTCGGCTACCGCAGCGAGCAGGCCACAGAGATGGTCACCGAGCTGTGCGAGCAGGTGCTCGGGATGGTGACCACGGCCAAGCCGCGGACCCGCTCCGTGATGACGATGGCCATCGAGGGCTACTCCCAGGCCGAGATCGCCGAGCACCTCGGGATCACCGTGCCGATGGTGGAGGGCATCCTCTACCGGTTCCGGCAGTCGGTCCGCTCCAAGGTCTGGGAAGGCCGGCTGCGCCTGCCCCGCGACCTGCAGACCCTCGTGCTCCGGCAGAAGCGGAGGGCCGCGGCGTGACCACCCTCACGACCCTCGCCGCCTCGGGCGGCACGGCGCAGCTCCCGCTCCTGCTCATCGCCATCCTCATGGCCGTGCTGCTCTCGATGATCATCGCGAGCATCGCCGGCGCGCTGACGAAGGTGGACGGCAAGACCTGGCCGAGCGCCCTCATCGCCACCGGGATCGCCTTCGGCGGGACGATGACGCTGTGCATAGCGACCCTGGCGGTGTACGCCCAGATGCGAAGCTGACCGCGCCCGACAGCATCCTCTGGCGGGCGGGCCTGACACCAGCAGGCCCGCCCCGCGCGGCTGGTCCACGGCCAGCCCCGGATCGTCATACTCGCCACCGAGGATCCCAACGAGGCCCGGCAGTGGATCGGCCGTCGTCGAAAGCGCGGTGGCCAAGCCCGCCAACCCGGCCTCCCGCTACAGATCCGGCTGGACCAAGTGGCGCCGCAGTCACACCCCCAACGCCGTCGTCGGCATCACCAGCAGCACCGTTGCGCAGCAGGCCACAGGAACCGCGATCGCTGTCCGGTACCGGCGCGTCTGCCCTCTTACCGCTGCACCTACCTGGAGGACTGGGGCGCCATCAAAACCCGCTGGAGCCTCACCATCGCCCCTCGCGAACGCCAAGCGCTCACCGCTATCTCAGTCTCCTGCCCCGATGACGACGTCACCGTCGCCCAGCGCGCTGAACTCTTCACGTCGCTGGTGAGCGTGGAGAAGGAGCGGTGCAAGGAAGAGGAGGCCGGGCGCCCTCATAACTGGGGCACGGACAGGGCGGCCGCCGGTGGCGGCCGCCCCTTGTGCGAGAGCGGTCCGAAGGCCGTCATCTCGGGCCGGCAGCGTCTGCACCGCTGGTCGGCCGGTGGGCGCAGTTCGAGATTCGCTGAAGGGGAACTGGCTTTCCCACCTTGCCGCACTCTGGCCGAGGTCGAGCGGGTTCCGACCGTCGGACACCGCGCATCATCGGCTTGTACGGTGCGAATTCGGGCCTCTGACCTGCGCGTTTCTCGTGTCCGAGGAGGGAGGCGATGCCTCGGGGTTCGGACGGATTCGCAACAACTTGAAGCACATTGTTCCCGTGCGCAAGGTCCGGACGCATGTGCCCCTCACATTCCGCCACTGTGCGCTCATGGTCGCTCACCTGCAGTGTTCTCGCGTCAAGTGCCTCCAATTGTCTCAACGGGTCCACCCTCGTGGTCATCGGCGGCGGCGAGATGCTCAACACTTAAGCAGTGGAGATGAGTTCGGCGCGGCTGCACCCGCCCGGGCTGTCCCTCGACCAATCGCTGAAGGAGAGACATGCACAGCCCGACGTTCGCCGTCCCCGCCAGCACAAGGCTCGACGTATTCACCGCCTCGCCGCCTTCCGGACAATCGCGCGAGGTGAGCGTCAGGCCGACCGACACCGCCCGTATGTTGGTGGCTGGACCGTGCCAGCTGCTCGCCGCGCTGTCGGCGCAGCGGCACCGCTGATAGGCGGGCGGCACGATGGGACGGCCGAGGAAGCAAATTCCGGAAGGCTCTCCGGTCGGGGACCTCGCCGGCTTCCTGCGGGGGCTCAAGGAACGATCCGGCCTGACGCACCGCCAGATGTCCGAGCACGAAGCCGCGCAGGGGCGCTCGCATTCGACCTGGGCGCGCGCGGACTCCGGCAGCGGGTGCCCTCGCCTGATCACGGTCGAGGCGTATGTGCGGGTGTGCGGCGGAGGTGAAGCGGAGCTGCGCGAGGCCCGGAGGCTGTGGCGAGCGGCCAACCGGGGAAGCGCGGGCAGGCAGTGGCATGAGCCGGGGGAACTCCGTGACCGGTCCCAGCTGGGGCAGGTGATGCGCTTCCTGCGCTGGCAGATGGGGGACCCCTCGCTCCGGCAGATGCAGGAGTGGGCGCTGCAGCGCGGAACACCGCCGCTGCAGCGCAGCACGCTCGGTGATGCGCTGAAAGGCACGCACACGCCGTCGAAGGATGTCTTCATGTCGTTCATCCGCTTGGCAGCCGGGGTGCCGGGATGCTTCGCAGGAAAGCATCCGCTGACGGCGTGGGCCACCGGTGCCGACCGGGCACTTGCTGGCAGAAGCCGGTCGGCGCGCAGGGCGGCTCTGCGGCCGCAGCTTGCCCGTCTTGCCGCTGTTCGTGAGGTACCCGTGCGGGCGCGGCGCCCTCCGGCCCGCCTCGTCAGGCTGCCATGGACGCCCCCAGGCCCGGTCACGATCTTCAAGGAGTACGTGTACTCGCTCTACCAGGACGCCGGCTACCCGCCGGTGCAGGGGATCGTCCGGCACCTCAAGACGGAGGACACACTGAACGCGCTGCCGGGCCGGGCTGCCGTGACACGCTGTCTGGGGTCGTCACATCTCCCGTCGAGCCAGGGCGAGGCAGAGGCAATTGCCACCGCGCTCGCTCACCTGGCCGGAGCGGACCCCGAAGCTGCGGCGCAGCGCGCCGGCGCGATGTGGTCCGCCGCGAGTGCATCCCCGCCGTTGGGCAGTCCGGTCCGCAAGATCACCGATCCGCTCGCATTCGGTGTGCGGCCGCCGATCGTCCTGGCCTCCACGGTCGTGCTGCCTGTCCTGGCTCCGTACGTGGAGCGGGACCACGACGCGATGCTGCGTGAGGTAGTCCGGCGGGCGGTGGCCGGCCAGACCTCCGTTGCCATCATGCACGGAGGCCGGGCGAGCGGACGGGCCCGGTCGTGTTGGGAGGCTCTAGCTCTTGTTCCTGACGGATGGCAGCTGTGGCAACCCTCCGGTTCCGGCGGCATCGGCGAGGTGCTCGACGCGCTGGCGGCGGCCGGACCAAGGACCGTGCTGTGGCTGAACAGGATCGAGAACCTCCTCGGAAGCGAGCCCGCGGTGTCCCAGCGGCTGTGCTTCGAGATCAACAACCTTCTCCACAACATGGACCGAGCCCCGGTCTTGCTCCTGGCCACCCTCAGCCCGCGTGCCGGGCTGCTCGATCCCATCGGCGTCGACCCCGACCCCTTCGACCCGGCCCGCACCCTGATCGACACCTACGGCATCCATGTCCCCTCCCATTTCACGGACCCCGAACGCGTAGTCCTTCACCGCCATGCCGACGCTGACCGGCGTATCCAGCTCGCCGCCGACTTCGCCGGCGAGCGCGTCACCGAGTACCTCACCTCCAACCCCAGCGCCCACCCCGCCACCCGTACCCGAAGCTTCGACCTAGCCATCCAAACCGGAGACACCTCAGCCCTCACCCTCGGCGGCGTCTTCCTCGAGACCCAGGGCCGTATCGAAGAAGCGACCACCTGGTACCAGCAGGCAGCCGACCAGGGCGACCACCTCTCGATGAATCTGGCCTCCGACCTCCTCATGACATCAGGCATGTCCACCAAGGCCATCCCCTGGCTCCGCAGCAAGGCCGACCAGGGCGACATCTACGCAGCCGTGCAGGTGGCCCGCCAACTGCGCCTCTCCGGCGACGAGGTCGGTGCCGCCCACTGGTACCGGCAAGCCGCCGACCTCGGTCCCGGCTCCGCCGACCCCCGCTCCGCCGACCCCCGCTATGCCACACTCCACCACGCCGCCGTACATCACGCCGCCCAACTCCTGCACCGCATCGGGCAGACCGACGAAGCCCTGGAATGGCTCGACCACCGGGCAGAAGACGGTGATACCGAAGCCCGCTGCGCCATGGCCGAACTGCTTTGGGAGACCGGCTGCACCGGCAAGGCCCTGGATTCGTTCAGCCGCGCCGCCGCGGAAGGCCACCCCAGCGCACTCAGCATGGCCGGCGACCTCCTGCGTCACGCCGGCCGCCTCGACGAAGCAATCACCTACTACCACCGCGACGCGCAGGCTGGCGGCACCGTCGGCCTGCCCCACATCCTCAAACTGCTCGGTCTCCTGCCCCGCGACCAGGCCCTCACCTGGTGCGAGAACACCGCCAACCAGTGCGACAACCCCGACCCGCTGCGCACCGGGGCCATGCGCAAGGCCGCCCAGATCCTCGCCACCACGGGCCCCGTCGAGGACGCCCTGAGGTGGGGCGAGCTGGCCGCGGAGCGCGGCGACGTGGAAGCGATGCGCATCGTCGCCGTCATCTACCACCGCCGCCGCCGCGACCTCACCGCCGCCCTCTCCTGGTACCTGCGCGCCGCCGACCACGGAAACGAGGAGGCGGCGGAGCACGCACGATGGATCCGCCAGCAGATCCGCGACATCGAAGCCCGGCGGGAAGCCTCGGAAACCGACTGAGCAGCGGACCGACCACACGCCCCGCAGGTATGACCCCCGGCCCGGCCGGATCGGCCGCCGGACCTCCTCACAACCGCGGCCGGAGGAGACCCGGCGGTCTGGCCCCTTCCGGCCGTTCACCCACCCAGTACCCGTTCACACAGCGGAACGAAAGTGCCGCAGCCGATCAAAGGAGACACGAGTGCCGGATCGACAGCAACCGGACGTCGCGCGGAGGGGAGGTGCCCAGCGCCCGGAGCCCCACCGCGGCCGAAGCACCGACCTTCCTCTCACCGATCCGCCCGCCACGTCCGACGACTTCCGCGTGCCGCGCGCGTGGCTGCGCAGCGTCCCAACGGGCACCGTCATGCTGAGCGCCAGTGTGCTCGGATCGGCACTCAGCCGCGGATCGCTGCCCGCCAGCTCCCCGGCCGTCTGGCCCTTGGTGGTCCTGGCCGTCGCCGGGATGGGCTACGACCTCGGACTACGGGCACTGCGGCAGCGGCAGCGCTCGTAGCAGCCACCCGGCCGGGGAGCCGGCGGGCCTATCACCCTTGCCCGCCGGAACATTGGCGACGGCCGACTCAGGGCCGCATCGCCGCTGTCCAAGCTGCACCAGCTGGCACCGAGTCCACATTGCTCGGCCAGACCTACCGCAAGGCCCGCACCTCGAACTGGGCCGCCGCTCCACAAGCACCACCACCGCCCACCTCCAGCCAGCGACTGGCGGATCCTGGGGAGCGGACGACCCGCAACTCGAGGTGCTGGCCACCGACTCGAGGCCGCCGCCGCCGACGCCGGCCGGGCGGCCGAGGCACCGGCGGGCGGATGAGTGGCGCCGCCCGGCGTGGGCTCGCCCCGGGTGCCGGGCGGGTGCTGTCCGCGGTCGTCCGCCCGCCCCCGCGCCCCGCCACCATGGTCGCCCGCCGCGCTAGGTGTCAGGCTGCGCACTGTCCTGGTCGTCTACGACGAGGCGGTGCTGGTAGACGGCTGCGAGCCCGACCAGGCGTGGTCTGCCGCACGCGCGCAGCAGCCGCTCTCCGTCCAGCTCGGGTTCCGTGGTCACCGCGGAGGAGTCCGGTACTCGCAGCTGCGCCAGGTCCCGTGGCGGGACCAGCGCGCCGCACAGGTCGCACACCTCCGGTATGTCGCCGAAGCGGTCCATGTCTTTGGTGTACGCCCCCGCACAGGCCGACGCGAGCCACGACCGGAGGAGCAACGGGCCGCGGTAAACAGCAGGCAGGACGCCCGCCAGCCGGGCCGGGATTAGCAGGCGGACGGGCGCCGGAATCCGGCGCTGTCCGAACGACTGGCTGCCCCCGCGGCGGCTGCGGGCGTGAGGGGTCGGCCAGCAGCAGGCAACCACCGGTCAGAAGGCCGCGGCCGCCAGGTCCCACCCGACGTGGATCCCCTCCCGTGCAGGCACGGGGACACCGTCCGGTGCTGCTCCCGGCCGCGCCCGTCCGGGAGCAGCACCTCGACGCGGCGACCGGCGTCCAGGCCGCCGCGGCCGGACGACTCGGCGACGATCCGG
>NZ_JAIZ01000392.1 GCF_000710465.2 Kitasatospora sp. MBT63
GCCCAGCGCGATCGCGGTCCTGGCCTGCGGGGCCTCCGCCGGTACCGCCGCCGCACCCCGGGCGTCGGCCACGGCCTGGGCCTCGCCGGTGTCCGTACCCCGGCCGTCCGAGGCCGGGCCCGTGCCGCCCGGGCCGGGCCTCGCCGCCTGCTCCTGCGCGGTCTCCTCCTGCGCCTGCCGGGCCCGTCCCGCCCGCTGGCGCGACGGCTCCCGGGACCCGGCCCCGCCGCCCTCCGCCTCGGCGGCGGCCGACGCCAGCTGCGGCAGGTCCGGCAGCATCGCGGTGTCGGTCTCCTTCGGCACGCTGCTGCTCCGCCCGACCGCCGGGGCGGACGGGTCCAGCGGCAGCTCGACCACGTACGTGGTGCCGGCCCGGTTCGGCAGCTCGTGGCGCTGCAGCACACCGCCGTGGCGCTCCACGGTGGCCCGGGCGATCGGCAGGTGGACCGGGCTCGGCCGGCGCGACGGGCCGCGGACCTCGATCCGGGCCACCTCGCCGCGCTGGGCCGCGGCCACCACCACCATCGGCAGCTCGCTGCCGGAACCCGGCATCGCCGGGACCCCGAGGCCGGGCGCGTCCGAGCGCACCCCGGCGACGTCCAGCGAGGGCGTGACCCCGCTGACGTCCGCCACCAGGTGGGCCAGCGCCTGGGCCAGCCGGTCCCGGTCGACCGCCAGCTCCACCGGGGCCGCGTGCACCGAGTAGCGCACCCGCCCGGGGCCGAGCAGCTCCCCGGCCCGCTCGACCGCCCGCTGCACCACGGTGTCCAGGCCGGCCTCGGCCCGTTCCAGCTCCTCCCGGCCGGACTCCGCGGCCAGCTCGAACCGCTGGTGCGCCAGCACCCCGTCGATCAGCGTGGAGAACCGCCGGCACTCGTCGGCCAGCCGCCGCAGGGTCCAGTTGGCCTCCGGCCAGAGCTGCCCGGCCGGGTCCCCGGCCAGGCCGTCGATCCGCCGGTGCAGCGCCGTCAGGGCGTCGCCCAGCTCCTGCTCCAGGACGGCCGTCAGGTGTTCGTTGCGGGCGCTCAGCGCCAGCTCCTTGGTCCGGTCGGTGAAGGTCATCACCGCGCCGACCAGCTGGTCACCGTCCCGGACCGGGGCGGTGGTGAGGTCCACCGTCACCGGGGTGCCGTCCTTGCGCCACAGCACGGTGCCGCGCACCCGGTGCTTGCGGCCGGAGGTCAGGGTGTCCAGCAGCGCCGAGCCCTCCAGGGCCAGCGGGGTGCCGTCGGCCTGCGAATGCTGGATCAGCGGGTGCAGCTCGCGCCCGCCCAGTTCGCTGGCCCGGTAGTCCAGGATGTGCGCGGCGGCCGGGTTGACCAGCACCACCCGGCCGTCCAGGTCGACCCCCAGCACGCCCTCGGCGGCCGCCCGCAGGATCATCTCGGTCTGCTTGTGCTGCCGCCGCAGCTCCGCCTCGACCCCGACCCGGGCCGACACGTCGCGGACCAGGAGCAGCAGCAGCCCGTGCCCGGACGAACCGGTGGACTCCCGGTACGGGTCGTAGGCGAGGTAGCCGATGCCCTCGCCGGCGCGGTCGTCCTCGAAGTCGTTCCCGGCGACCTCCACCGGGAAGCTGGAACCGTCGGTCCGCCGGGCGGTCATCCGTACGGGGTGGTCGAGACGCTCGGGCTCGCTCGCCTTGGGCCGCATCGAGCCGGGGATCCGGCTCGGATCGAACTCGGGCAGCAGGTCCAGTACCCCCATGCCGACCAGCGAGGTGCCGGGGGCCTGGAGGCTCTGCACCGCGGCCTTGTTGGCCTCCACCACCGTGCCGTTGCTGTTCACCAGCAGCAGCGCATCGGGCAGGGCGTCGAGTATCGCGGCGAGGCGAGCAGCGCCTCGGGTCGGCCTGCTGCTCACGTCGACAGGTCTCCTCACGGCTGGGGGCCGCCGCTGCGACTCGCGGCACGCGCTCTCCTCGGGAGACTGGAGTATCTCATTCTTCTTTGCGCCGTGGACGACCCGGCTAGTAACGTTGTCGGTGGTTGGTGCCGGAGCCTCAGGCTGTGGCATCATCGCTTTCGCGCGGAGCAGCTCGCAGCAGCGGGGTGGTCCGAGTGGAGGAGGCGTCGCCTAGTCCGGTCTATGGCGCCGCACTGCTAATGCGGTTTGGGTCTTAAAGCCCATCGAGGGTTCAAATCCCTCCGCCTCCGCCTCCAGGGGAGCCCCGTCGGTCACACCGACGGGGCTCCTTGCGTCTTCCGGGTCGGGTACCCGGGCCGGGTCGCGTTCCCGGGCCGGGCGGGGGCCGGAGCAATGGATTTCACCCCAGGTCGAGGGTCATGTAATGTTGTCCCCGCACCGCCCGGTCGGCCAGTTCGGCCGGGCGAGCGCTCATAGCTCAACGGATAGAGCACTTGACTACGGATCAAGAGGTTGCAGGTTCGAATCCTGCTGAGCGCACCAGTCGAAGGCCCCGGACGGATCGTTCGGGGCCTTCGCCGTTCCCGGCCCGACTCGTCGGCCGGGGCCGGGTCAGCCGTACTCGGTGCGGTTGATCCACGGCACGTCGCGCAGGTCGAGGAACCACTCGGACGAGGTCACCGGCCGCACCCGGTTGAAGGTGACGGGCGCGGGGTCGGCCCGGATCAGTTCGGGCCGGGCGCCCTGGCGGATCAGCTGGTCCGTGAGCCGGGTGGCGAGTCCCGGCGGGCCGCTGAGGTGGACGTCGTGGCCGGAGCAGTCGTGGTGGCGGCCCAGGCGCTCGCACAGCAGGCCGACGCCGTCCTCGTAGCGGGAGCCGTCCGGGGGCGAGGTCAGTGTCACGTCCAGCCAGCGGTGGAGGGCCGCCAGCCGGCGGACGGACTCCAGGTCGTACTGCTCGCCGTGGCGCCGGGCTGCCAGGTACAGGCTGGTGGGGCGGCCGCCGTCGAGCGCGACCTGTTCGAGGACCGACTTGATCTGCGCCCAGCCGGTGCCGCCGGCCACGGCGATCAGCGGGCGGGCCGATCCGGGTGCGAGTACCGCGTCGCCGAGCGGCGGGCCGATCCGCAGGGACTCCTCCGGCATCACGTCGTTGACCAGCAGGCTGCTCAGCAGGCCTCCCGGGACCCGGCGGACGTGCAGGTCGATGGTGCCGTCGGCGCGCGGCGCGCAGGCGATCGAGTACGGGCGCCAGACCTGCGGCAGCCGGGGGGAGCAGAGCGACAGGTACTGCCCGGCGGTGAACGGGTACGGGCGGTCCGGGGCGAGGGTGAGCCGGACCAGGTCGGCGGCGGCCCGGTGGCGGCGCACCACCTGGGCCTGCCACCAGCGTGGGGTGGTCGCGGGCAGTTCGCCGGCCGCCTCGATCATCGCCTGCGAGATCACCGTGTACGCCTCGGTCCAGGCCTTCTCGGTCTCCGGCGTCCAGTAGTGGCCGGAGAAGTGCCGGATGGTGGCGATCAGGCTCTCCCCGACGGCCGGGTAGTGGCCGGGCACCACCCGGAACTTGCGGTGGTCGCGGCCGAGCGCCGCCAGGTAGCCGGCCAGCCGGTCCGGCTCGGTCAGCCGCAGCACCAGTTGGGTGAGCGCGCCGAACAGCCGGTCGCGCTGCTCGTCCATCCGCTCGGGGAACAGCGCGCGGATCCCGGGGTTGTGCGTGAACAGGTGGGCGTAGAAGTACTTGGTCAGCTGGTCCGCGCGGCGTTCGACGACGGCGAAGCTGGCTCGCAGGACGGAGTGGTCGACGGGCACCGGGGCGGCCTCAGCCGGCGGACGGCGACGGGCCCGCCGGCCGGGCGGCCGCCGCGCCCGTGCTCTCGTCGATCACGTCGCGGACGGCCGCCCGCGCCGACTCGGCCCCCGGGGTCCGGGCGTCCCCGGCGAAGTGCTCGAGCGTCGCCAGCAGGCCGGCGGCGACCGCGGCGCGGTGCTCGGGCCGGGGCGCCAGCTCACGGACCAGCTCGCCGACGAGCCCGGCCGGCGCCTCGGTGTCCTCCGAACGGGTGACCATGCCGCCGAGCGCCGCCCACCGCCGCACCTGCCGCTCGTCGAGGTCCACGGCGACCAGGGGCCGCAGCGCGGGACTGTGCTCGAACAGGTGCCGGTAGAAGTAGGCGGCCACCTCGGCACCGTGCGGCTCGACCAGCGCGAAGCCGTTCCGGATGGCGTTGGGATCGATAGTCACGGGCGCTGACTCTACTGATCCGTCCGTCAATTCGAACAGAGATGACTGATGAATGGTCAAGCCCTGCCCGGTAAAGCCCGGTTGACCGAGCGGGCGGATGGCTTGAATCCATCGCTTCCGGGTACGCCCTGTGCTGCCACCCGAGTGGCCGCCGAACGGGTGTCACCGGCGCGGATCGCCGGTGTCGCGGTATGACCGACTCGAGATCGTGATTCCCTTTTGTCGGATGTTATGGCTGTGTCAGAACTCATGCCCGGCCCGCGACTTGGCGGACGTCATCGAGAGGAGAGCCGGATGAGCCGACCGTCCCCCGACGCCGCGCCGGCACCCCAGGTCCGCCCGGCAGGACGCACCGGAAAACAGCGGGTGACGCACCGCGCGGCCGCCGCGACATTGGCCGCCGGCCTGCTGATCGGCTGGAATTCAACCCCCGCCGCCGGCCAGCAGTCACCCGACACCTGGTCGGCCGACCGACGGGCCGTGCTGCCTTCCGGACTGCGGGTTCAGCTGGATTTCGCCCCCCTCCCCGGAGTCGACGTCACCGCCGCTCCCGGAAAACTCGCGGAACCCGCCGGACGAGCCGCTTCCTACACGGACGGACTGCACACCGGCGATCCCGCCGAGACCTTTCTGGCGGCCGAGAAACGCCCCCGCCCGGACGGCTCCTGGCGGACCCTGGGCACCCTGCAGATCTCCTTCTCCCGGGCCGTCCGCAATCCGCGACTGCACGTCAGCGGGCTGTCGGGGCTGGCCACCGGAACGGGTGGCAGCACCGGCACGGCCACCCGGCTGACCGTCACCGGTGGCTCCCCGGCCGCCCCTGCCCTGGTCGGCCGCACCGGCTGGTCCGGCTGGACGGTCGGCGACGGCGAACTCGCCCCCGCCGGGGACGGCACCACCGACGGCACGGCGTCCGGCTCGGGCACCCTGGAACTGGCCGGCACCCTCACCACCGTCACCCTCCGCGTCGAACAGCGCAGCACCCCCCGGTCCGGCTCCACCACCGCACCCGCCGCGCTGCGCCAGGCGTACACCGTCACCGTGGACGAGGGACTGGGCACCGCGCCGCAGAGCTACGGCAACGCCTCGCACGTCATCTCCGACCTGTTCCTCGGACAGGACGCCGGCGGATCCGCCGTCCGGTCCCGCCCCGGCCTCACCGGCGAGGTTTCGCAGCCGCTGGTGCCCGGCGAACAGCCGCCCCCGCCGATGCCGTACGACGCCGAACCGGCCGACGGCGGCCCGTCCGACGCCGCGAAGCCCGACGCGCCCCCGCCCGACCAGGGCCCGCTGGTCGAACTGGACCACGGCGCCGCCCTGCGCAGCCCCTGGGCCAGCGCCGCACCGCCGCAGCTCCAGCCCGGCCGGGGCGAGTACCTCGGGGCGGACCCGACCCTCGAATTCCCCGCCGAGGCGGCCGTCGGCCACTACTACGGCCTGACGGTGCCGGTCCGCGGCGGTGACGGCCCGGCCGTCCTCGCGGGCTGGATCGACTTCGACCACAACGGCCGCTTCGACCCGCTGGAGCGGGTGCAGGCAGAGGTGGCCCCCGGCAGCGGCACGGCGGCCCTCGAGTGGACGGTGCCGGACAAGGCGGTCGCCGGGGAGACCTGGGCCCGGCTGCGGATCGCCCGCAGCGGCGCCCAGTTGGTGGTCCCCGGCGGCTTCGCCGACTCCGGGGAAGTGGTCGACCAGCGGGTGCGGATCTCGGTCGGCGCGGCCCGCCCCGAGATCTCGGCGCCGGTCCCGGGCACCGTCACCGCCGACCCGAAGCCGGAGATCCGCGGCGAGGGCGCGGTCCAGGGCGCCACGGTCGCGGTCCTGGAGGGAGACACCGAACTCTGCCGGACCACCGCCGGCGCCGACGGCAGCTGGACCTGCCTCCCCGCCAAGGCGCTCGGCCAGGGACCGCACCTGCTCACCCCGGTCGAGACCACCAAGGGCGGCATGGTGCTGAAGGGGACACCGGTCCGGCTGACCGTGAAGACCGCGCCGCCCGCTGCCCCCGTGCTCACCCTGCCGGAGTTCACCAACGACCCCGGCCTGCTGATCACGGGCACCGGCGAAGCGGGCAGCACCGTCTCGGTGGCCCTCACCGGCCTGTCGGGCGGCGCCCGGGCGGGCGGTGAACTGTGCAGCACCGCGGTCACCGCCGACGGCTCCTGGTCCTGCCTGCCGGTGGAGAACCTGACGGACGGAAAGCACCAGCTCACCGCCGCCGCCGTCGACCAGGCCGGGAACCGGACCACCGGCAAGGCGGTCGCCCTGACCGTCGACACCGCGGCGCCGGACCGCCCGCAGCTCGGCTCACCGGCCGCCGGCGCCACCCTCACCACCGGCCGGCCCCGGCTGACCGGCCGCGCCGAGGCGGGCACCGCGGTCACCGTCACCGCCCGGCCCGCGGGCGGCGAACAGGCCACCATCTGCGGCGGGGTCGCCGCGGCGGACTCCACCTGGACCTGTACCGCCACCCGGGACCTCCCGGACGGCGAACTCACCCTGCAGGCCACCGCCACCGACCGGGCGGGCAACAGCACGGCGGGCGACCCGGTCACGGTGACCGTCAAGACGGGGAACCCGCCCGCGGCGTCGCCGTCGACTTCTCCGTCGGCTTCGCCGTCCGGGTCCGCGTCAGCCTCCACGTCGGCGTCCGCATCGGCATCCGCATCGGCCGAGGCGTCCGCGTCCGCCTCCACACCCGCGCCGGGGGCGGCGTCGCCCGTACCGTCGCAGCCGAGCCCGAACGCATCCGCCTCCCCGGCAGCCGGCGGCCCGAGCGTGAGCCCGTCGCCGGCGCCCGCCGCGGCCCCCGGCGCGGTGACGGGGTCCGACCTGCCGCCGCTCGGCCTGTTGCCCATCACGGTGCCGCCCGTGATCGCGCCGCCCACCGTCCCGTCCCCGACTGTCCCGTCCCCGGCCGCGCCGGGATCGGCTCCGGCATCAGCGCCACCGTCGCCCTCACCCTCGCCGTCACCCTCGGCCTCGGCGTCGCCCTCGCCTTCGCCGGGCCCGGCCGCCGCCGGTTCGCCGGGCGGGGTGGCGCGGGCCGGATCGGCGGACCCGTTCCTGACGGGGACTTCGTCCGACCGGGCGGAGACCCTCGCGGAGCAGGGCGGTCCGGACCATGCGCTCGCCGTGCCGCCGGACCGTAAGCCGGCCGCCTCAGCCGTCTCAGCCGTCTCAGCCGTCTCAGCCGTCTCAGCCGCCTCAGCCGCCCCGGACACCACGGGGGCCGCGGCCGCCGCCCGGGGCACCCCGGAGACGGGCTGGCGCAAGGCCGTGGTCGGCGGGTTGCTGATCCTGCTCGGACTGGGCCTGGTGACCCGCCGGGTGTTCGGCCGGGGCAGCGGCTCGCGGCGCCGCTGAGAACGGCCGGCCCCGGCCGGCCCCGCCCCCCGACCTGCTGTTCCTGACCACCGATCGAGCGAACCCAAGTGATCGAGCCGTTCCGGTCCCGGCACCGTCTGCCGGGACCGGCCCGCCCGCCCAGCGACGCACCCAACCCCGAGGATCCGTGCATGGACGTCACCCGCGACCCTTCGCCGGGAACCACCCCGAACCCCGCCGGCCAGCCGGACCGGTCCGAGCTCCCGTCGGGGGCCACGCAGCTGAGCCGGGCCATGGCAAGGGCCGTGGCGAACCCGCTGATCAGGCCGTCGACGCTGTCCGGCGACGATCCGGACGGCCCGCCGACCCGCCCCATCCGGCCGATCCGTCCGGTCCAGCCCGTCCA
>NZ_JAIZ01000393.1 GCF_000710465.2 Kitasatospora sp. MBT63
CCGCAGCGGCCCGGCACCGTGGCGTCGCCGCCGGCGGAGCAGCCCGCCCCGCTGTCCATCGACGGCGCCGGGGCGTCCGCGCCGCTGGCCACGGCGGCGCGCAGCGGCGGCGAAGCGGGCATCGCGCCCGCCTCGGGCCAGGTGCCGAGCGCGGACTGGCCGAACCGGTTGTACGCCGACCCGGGCGGCGGTCCGGCGGTCCGGCTGCGGGACGGGCACAGCACCGAGGGTCCGCAGACCGCGCTGACCACGGCGCTGCCGGTGCGCTACCGGGAGGCGCCGGGGACGGTGGTGGTGCTGCGCCGCACCGAGGGGTCGGTGCCGGTGGACCTGGTGCAGCTGTTCGGCTTCGCCGGCGACCAGCCCGTGCTGGTCGCCTCCCGGGCCTCGGCCGCAGATCCGCAGGCGGCGGCCGCCTGGCGGATCGACAACGGGGCGCTGCTCCGCGAGGAGCGGGTGTCGCAGACCGGCGCGGTCTCCACCACCCGCTACACCGTCCGCGCCGACGGCAGTCTGGAGGAGTCCTGGCCGGGTGCCGGGATCTCCGGCGGGGGTACGGGCCGGACCGCGGGCTGAGGGGTCATCGGACGGCCCGGCCGGCCGGGGACGCGATCCGCACGAGCCGCTCCGGCTCGCTGCGCCGTCTCCCGTCCCTGCACCTTCCCTGGGATTCGGGCCGGGGTCCGGTGTACGGGCTGAACGTCAAACTCGACCAGTGTGAGCAGGGCGGCACCGCCCGGGGCGTCGTCGGCCACGGCATCAGGTTCGGGAACCCCGGCGACCTGCCGATCCGGGGCGTCCGGGACGGCAGCGGTAGCGACCACACCGGCGTCCACCGCCCGGCCGACCGGACCTTCTACGGGACCGGGTACGACACCCACCTGGCCGTCCACCAGCAGCAGTTCGGCGGCCGGGGCGACCTGCCACTGGTCGGCGACCGGGGCTGACCGAGGGCCGCAGGCGCGCCGCCCGGGCCGGGTGGCGCGCCTGCGGCGTCCGCGGGGGTGCTCAGCCCGTCGTGACGGCGTAGAAGGCGACGGCGGCGGCCGCGCCGACGTTGAGCGAGTCGACGCCGTGCGCCATCGGGATGCGTACGGCCCGGTCGGCGGCGGCCAGCGCGTGGCGGGTCAGGCCGTCGCCCTCCGCGCCGAGCATCAGGGCGACGCGTTCCAGCCGGTGCGGGGCCGCCTCGGCGAGGTCGACGGCGTGCTCGGCCGGGGTGAGCGCGAGCAGCTGGAACCCGGCCGAGCGGACCGTCCCCAGGGCGGCGGGCCACGGGTCGAGACGGGCGTACGGGACCGCGAAGACCGCGCCCATCGAGGTCTTGACGGCCCGCCGGTACAGCGGGTCCGCGCAGTCCGGGGAGAGCAGCACGGCGTCCATGCCTAGCGCGGCGGCGCTGCGGAAGATCGCGCCGAGGTTGGTGTGGTCGACCAGCCCCTCCAGCACCGCCACCCGGCGGGCGCCGGACAGCAGGTCGGCGGCGTCCGGGAGCGGCCTGCGCTCCATCGAGGCGAGCGCACCCCGGTGCACGTGGTAGCCGGTGACCTGCTCGGCCAGGGCCGGCTCGACCAGGTGGACGGGCGCCTCGGCGGCCTCGATCACGTCGGCCATCACCCCGAGCCACTTGGCGGTCAGCAGCATCGACCGCATCCGGTAGCCGGCCTCCAGGGCCCGGCGGATGACCTTCTCGCCCTCGGCGATGAACAGGCCCTCCGCGGGTTCGCGACGGCGGCGGAGCTCGACGTCGGTCAGGCCGGTGTAGTCGGCCAGGCGCGGGTCGGCGGGGTCGGTGACGGTGCTCGGTTCGGACACGGGCCCGATCTTGCCCGGTCGGCGACCGCTAATCCAATCGGCCGCCGGGCGGGACCACCCGCTCCTGATCACCGGACGCCGCCGTGCGATGATCACAGCCGTACGGCGGGACGGTCGCCGGCGGTGGACCGACCGGAGGCCGGCTGTGTGGAATCCCTGGCGGCAGAGGCCTTCGGCGAGGGCGCGGCGGCTGCTCGACGCGGTGCGCGCCGACCGGCGGGAACTCGAGGACACCGCCGACCTGACGGTCTGCCGGGAGGCCGCGTTCCGGGCGGTCCGGGACGAGGGCGGCAGCCTGGGCCGGATGCTCGGCGCGGTCGAGGAGCTGCTGGCCGACGAGGCGGACCGCTAGTTCGCGGTGACCGCGCTGGAATGTGTGCAGAACCTGGTGTCCCACGGGCTGCCGGACGTCGCTTCGGCCCGGGACGCCGAGGCCGCGCTGGGTCCGCGCGGCGCGGCCTGCTGGCGCGCGCTGGCGGACTTCTGGACGGCGGCCGCCGCCTGGAACGCGGACAGCGGGCGTGAGCCGAAGGCCGCGGCCGAGCTGCTCACCGTCGAGAACCCGCAGCTGCGGCTGCTGCTGTGGACGTCCAACCGCTCCCTGCCGGACGGGCGCCGGATCGGCCTGGCCGACATCCTCCGCTTCGAGCAGACGACCGGCTCGGCCGTCCCCGGGTTCAGCCACCTCCCCATCGCCCGGCAGACCGCCGGCCAGGGCTGACCGCCGGGCGGCCGGGCAGATCAGCGGGCGAGGACCTCGACACCGCCGGCGGCCCCCGGGCCCAGCCAGCTCACCGTCGCCCGATCGGCCCGACGCTCGGTGGAGAGAACGTTGACGCCGCCGGCCACCCTCGGGTTCCGCCATCACGGCGTCGCCCGGCAGACCGCCGGCGGGCCAGGATCTCGGGAGCGTCGGCCGCCCCCAGATTCAGCGCCTCACCACCGCCCGGCGGGCGAGCGGGCGAGGACCTCGACACCGTCGGCGGCCCCCGGGCTCGGCCACCGCACCGTCGCCCGGCGGCCCGGAGGGGTCAGCCGGCGAGGACGTTGACGACGTCGCCGATGACGATCACGGCCGGCGGCTTGATCTGCTCGGTCTCGACGACGGCGGCCACCGTGTCCAGGGTGGCGTCGACCCGGCGCTGGGCCGCGGTGGTGCCTTCCTGGACCACGGCGACCGGGGTGGACCCGGCGCGGCCGTGCGCGATCAGCTCGGCGGCGATGGCGCCGATCTTGTCGACTGCCATCAGCAGCACCAGGGTGCCGGTCATCCGCGCGACCGCGTCCCAGTTGGTGAGCGAGCGCTCGCCCGGGCCGACGTGGCCGGAGATCACGGTGAACTCGTGGGTCATGCCGCGGTGGGTGACCGGGATGCCGACCGCCGCCGGGACGCTGATCGAGCTGGAGATGCCCGGGACCACGGTGACCGGCAGCCCCGCCTCCACGCAGGCCAGCAGCTCCTCGCCGCCGCGTCCGAAGACGTACGGGTCACCGCCCTTGAGCCGGACCACGAACCGGCCCGCCTTGGCGTGCTCGATCAGGGTCCGGTTGATCGCCTCCTGGGCCATGAAACGCCCGTACGGGATCTTCGAGGCGTCGATCACCTCGACGTGCTCGGGCAGTTCCGCCAGCAGCTCGCGCGGGGCCAGGCGGTCGGCGACCACCACGTCCGCGTCGGCCAGCAGGCGGCGGCCGCGGACCGTGATCAGGTCGGGGTCACCGGGCCCGCCGCCGACCAGGGCGACGCCCGGGGTCCGCTCGCGGTACTGGCGGGCCGCCAGCGAGCCGTCCCGCAGCCCCTCGACGACGGCGTCGCGCAGGGCCGCCGAGTGCCGCGGGTCGCCGGTGAGGACCGCGACGGTGGCGCCGCCGTCCCGGCCGCTGGCCGGGGTCCAGGCGGTGGCGGCGGCCGCGTCGTCGCTGCGGGCGCAGAACACCCGCCGGCGCTCGGCCTCGGCGGACACCGCGGTGTTGACGGCCACGTCGTCGGTGGCGACCAGCACGTACCAGGCACCGTCCAGGTCGCCGTCGGCGTAGCCGCGGCGGTGCCAGGTGAGTTCACCCGCGTCCGCCATCGCGTGCACGGCCGGGGTGGTGGCCGGCGATATCAGCTGGATGTCCGCCCCCGCGGCGATCAGCGCCGGCAGCCGGCGCTGCGCGACCTGGCCTCCGCCGACCACCACGACACGGCGGTCGGTGAGCAGCAGGCCCACCGGGTACGGGGTCAGACCCTCGGTGCTGGGGTGCGGCTTGGGCGCGGTCATCGGCGGTGCTCCTGGGTGGGAAGGGTGGAACTGCTTACGACGGTGTCCCCGTACCGGCGCGCCCTCGGGCCGGTACGGGGACTGCGGAGGCGTCAGGCCTTCTCGGTGACCCCGGCGGAGTCGAAGGTGGCTACATCGTGCATCGCCCGGGCCGCACTCTGCACCAGCGGGAGGGCCAGCAGTGCGCCGGTGCCCTCGCCGAGGCGCAGGTCGAGGTCGATCAGCGGACGCAGGCCGAGCTTGGCGAGCGCCGCCTGGTGGCCGGGCTCGGCGGAGCGGTGGCCCGCGATGCAGGCGGCCAGCACCTCGGGCGCGATGGCCTTGGCGGCGAGCGCGGCGGAACCCGCGATCACCCCGTCGAGGATCACCGGCGTGCGCAGCGAGGCGGCGCCCAGCAGGAAGCCCGCGATGGCGGCGTGCTCCAGGCCGCCGACCGCGGCGAGCACCGCGATCGGGTCCGCCGGGTCCGGCCGGTGCAGCTCCAGGGCGCGGCGGATCACGTCGACCTTGCGGGCGTGGGTCTCGTCGTCGATACCCGTGCCGCGGCCGGTGACCTCGGCCGGGTCGGCGCCGGTGAAGACCGAGATCAGCGCCGAGGAGGCGGTGGTGTTGGCGATGCCCATGTCGCCGGTGATCAGCACCTTGTTCCCGGCCGCGACCAGGTCCCGGGCGGTCTCGATGCCGACCTCGATGGCCTTCAGCGCCTCGTCCCGGGTCATCGCCGGGCCCTGGGTCATGTCGTCGGTGCCGGGCTTCACCTTGCGCGGCAGCAGGCCGGTGGTACGGCCCTGCTGGACCGGCTGCGGCAGGTCGGCCTTGACGCCCACGTCGACCACGCAGACCTCGGCGCCGACCTGCGCGGCGAAGGCGTTGACCACCGCTCCCCCGGCCAGGAAGTTGGCCACCATCTGCCCGGTGACCTCCTGCGGCCAGGGCGTGACGCCCTGGGCGTGCACACCGTGGTCACCGGCGAAGATCGCCACGCAGGCGGGCTCCGGGATCGGCGGCGGGCACTTGCGGGACAGCCCGCAGAGCTGGGCGGCGATGATCTCCAGCATGCCGAGCGACCCGGCGGGCTTGGTCATCCGCTTCTGCCGGTCCCAGGCCTCGCCGAGGCACTTGGCGTCCAGCGGCCGGATGCCGCGCAGGGTGTCGGAGAGCAGGTCGTGCGGCTCCTCGCCGGGCAGCGCCCGGTTGCCGTACTGCTCCTCGTGGACGACCCAGGACAGCGGGCGCTTCTTGGCCCAGCCCTGCTGCTGCAGCTCGGGCTCGTCCGGGAACGCGTCCACGTAGCCGACGCAGAGGTAGGCCACCACGTCCAGGTGCTCGGGCAGGCCGAGCTCGCGGACCATCTCCTCCTCGTCGAAGAAGCTCACCCAGCCGACGCCCAGGCCCTCGGCGCGGGCGGCCAGCCAGAGGTTCTCGACGGCCAGCGCGGCCGAGTACGGCGCCATCTGCGGCTGGGTGTGCCGGCCGAGGGTGTGCCGGCCGCCGCGGGTGCGGTCGGCGGTGACCACGATGTTGACCGGGGTCTCGAGGATGGCCTCGATCTTGATTTCCTTGAACTGCTTCGCCCGGCCCTTGGGCAGGGAGTCGGCGAACGCGATCCGCTGGCGCTCCGCGAGGGCGTGCATCTTCTGCCGGGTCTTCGCGGAGCGGATCACCACGAAGTCCCAGGGCTGGGAGTAGCCGACGCTCGGCGCGGTGTGGGCCGCCTCCAGCACCCGGATCAGCACCTCGTGCGGGATCGGGTCGGGGCGGAAGCCGTTGCGGACGTCCCGGCGCTCGCGGATCACCTGGTGGACGGCCTCGCGGCCGGCCTCGTCGAAGCCGGGTGCGGCGGGCGGGCGCTCGACCGCGGCGGGCTCGGCGGCCGGTTCCCCGGCGGTGCCGGGCTCCGCCGGGGCGGGCTCCGCGGCGGGCTCGGCGGGGGGCCCGG
>NZ_JAIZ01000394.1 GCF_000710465.2 Kitasatospora sp. MBT63
ACGATGCCGAAGAACGGCAGCGCGATGATGTACACCTCGGGGTGGCCGAAGAACCAGAACAGGTGCTGCCAGAGCATCGCCCCGCCGTTGGCCGGGTCGAAGACGAGGGCGCCGAACTTGCGGTCGGCCTCCAGCACCAGCAGGGCGGCGGCCAGCACCGGGAAGGCGAACAGCACCAGGATGCTGGTGAAGAGGATGTTCCAGACGAAGATCGACATCCGGAACATCGTCATGCCGGG
>NZ_JAIZ01000395.1 GCF_000710465.2 Kitasatospora sp. MBT63
CAGGACCGGCAGCAGCGAGAGCAGGACGACCGCCCCCACCAGCAGCCACAGGTAGCGGTCGATCCCCGGGACGGCCGCGCCCAGCCAGTACCCCGCCAGCACCAGGGTCTGCGACCAGAGCACCCCGCCCACGATCTGCCAGACGGTGAAGGTCCGGGTGGGCACGTCCAGGACACCGGCCAGCGGGCTGAGGACCGTGCGCACCAGTGGTACGAACCGGCCGAAGACGATCGCCTTGCGGTAGCCGTAGCGGCGCAGCAGTGACTCGCCGCGGGCCGCCGCCGATCTCAGGCGGGCGCTGCGGGTGCGGGCGAGCGCCGTCCGGCCGCCGTGCCGTCCGATCAGGAAGCCGACCTGGGCCCCGGCCACCGCCCCGACGGCGGCGCAGAGCATCACCTGCCAGAGCGACAGGCGCGGCCCGTGGTCGGCGCCGGCGGCGCAGAGCACCCCGGCGGGCAGCAGCAGGGTGTCGCCGGGCAGGAAGAAGCCCACCACCAGCAGGCCCGACTCGGCGAAGGTCACCACCAGCACGGCCAGCGCGCCGAATGCGGCGAGCAGGGAGGACCCGCTGGTCGGGTCGACGGCCGCCAG
>NZ_JAIZ01000396.1 GCF_000710465.2 Kitasatospora sp. MBT63
GCCGCGTACGTCTGCTGGTAGCTCTGGTGGTGCGATCCGGCGGAGGTACGCGGGGCGAGCGGCTCGTCCCGGTAGCCGTCGAGGCCGTCGTCCGGGACGGCCGACCCGCCGCCCGCGGCCGCGGTGACCGTCAGCCCCCCGGCGGCCGCGGCGGTGACCGTCAGCGGGCCGGTACCGGACAGCGGGCCGCCGAGCGGGCCGGTGTCGGCGGTCAGCAGCGGCCGGCCGAGCGGGACGGCGCGGCCGTCGGCGCCCGGCAGCGGGCGGCCGTCCTTCCCGAGCCGCGGGTCCTGGTCGGCGCCCGGCCCGCCGGGGAGTTCGCCGTCCGGTCCGACGTCGACGGGCCTGCCGTCCGGTCCCAGCTCGACCGGCTTGCCGTCGGGCCCGGTCAGCAGGTGGCCGTGCCGGTCGGTGGCCAGGTCGCCCACCGGGTGGCCGTCGGGGCCGGTCACCACGGGCTTGCCGGCGGCGTCCAGCAGCGGGTTCCCGTCCCGGTCGACGGCCAGGGTCAGCCCGCTGGCGCCCAGGTGACCGTCGGCGGCCACGGTCAGCGGACGTCCCTCGGAGTCGGTCAGCGGGCGGCCGTCCGCACCGGTGGCCAGGCCGGTGACGGGCTGCCCGTCGGCGCCCAGCAGCACCGGCCGGCCGTCCTCGCCGAGGACCGGGCGGCCCTGCTCGTCCGTCGCCACCGAGACGCCCTCGACGCCGGTGACCCGCTTGCCCTCGGAGTCGAGCAGCACCGGGTTGCCGGCCCGGTCGGTGAGCACCCGGCCGTCGGCGTCGACCGCCGCGGACAGTCCGCGCACCCCCGCGACCGCGGCGGCGCCGCCGACCGCACCCCCGGCGGCCTTGCCGAGCGGCCCGGTGAACTGGCCCGACTCGCGGGCCGCGCTGTGCTCCCTGGCCTCACCGTGCAGACCGCGGCCGTCGGCCTGGGCGATCCGCTCCAGCGCGGTGACGGCCGGTTCCTCGACCGCGGCCCGGACGGCGTCGCGCAGTTGGCGGCCGAGCTCCTCCAGCAGTCCGGCGACCCGCCGGGTCGCCGACTCCACCGCCGCGTCCTCGCCCGCCTCGGCGAGCGCGCCCTTGACCGCGCCGACCAACTTGCCGACCATGCCTTCGAGTCCGGGACCGGCCTGCTCGACGGTGGCGGCGGCCTTCGCCTCGGCGGCGTCGGCCCGCTGGATCTGCTCGGCCAGCTCGGTCAGCACCGTGATCAGCTCGGCCTTGCAGTGCTCGGCCGCGCCGGCCGCCTTGTCGAGCGCCCCGGCCATCGCCTCGGCGGCGGTGTGCGCGTCGTCCAGGTGGCCGCGGCCTCCGCCGCTGAAACCACGCCAGTGCTCGGCGAACGCGTCCACCGCGGCGCCCTCGTTCTCCCCGGTGACCCGGTGCGCGGAGTCGGCGCCGCGGCGGCCGAGCCGCTCGGACTCCACGCCGAACTCCCGCCACAGGCCCGCCGCCCGGCGCAGCCCGTCCTCGTCGGCCTCGGGCCACTGGTGGCCGGTCCTCGCCAGCGCCGGGGCGAGTTCCTCCGGAAGCTTCCTGGACACGCGTGCGTCCCCCTCTGCGGTCGTGTCTCTACGGGTCGTCGGTGGCCCGGCTGTTCAGGCTCAGACCGGGTGCGGCCCGGCCGTGGTTCCCGGCCGGCTGAAGTCCGCCCGGACGCCGGCCTCGTTGCGGTCCGCGTTGTCGGCCATCGCGTGCAGCCCGCCGCCGACCGCGCCGAGCCGCTCGGCGAGCCCCTGCAGCCCGGCCAGCACGCCCTCGCGCGCCTCGCCGTACGCCGTGCCGAACCCGCTGCCCGGCCCGTCCTGGCCCCACGGGGTGCCGAGTCCGGCCAGCCCGTCCTCCAGCTCGGCCGCGGCCCGCCCGAACTCGGCCGAGATCGACTCGAACTCCCGCCCCTCGCCGTGGACTTCCCACGGCTTGATCACTACCCTGTCCGCCATCCGACCGTCTCCCCCGTCCCCGCTGGCGCGTCGTCGCCGTTCCCCCGGCGGCCGCCATCCTAGTAGGGCTTGGTCAGGTCGGCGCGGTGTTGGCGTGT
>NZ_JAIZ01000397.1 GCF_000710465.2 Kitasatospora sp. MBT63
CCGAGAAGGTGCTCGCCTCCCAGGGCCCCGGCGCCTGGCCTGTCTGCTCCAAGGTCGCCGGCCTCACCAGGTAGCACGTGCGGCCCGGCACCACGGCTGCGGTCCGGCCTGCTGTTTCGCCCCGTTGGATCCGTCCAGCGGGGCGAAACCGCTGTCCGGATGCAACGGCCGCGGGAACGGCATCGCTGGCTCGGCTGTATGGCGCGCCCGCCCGGAAAGTATCCAATTACCCGACATACTGCATGTGACGGATGTATTGACTCAAAATGATCCATAACTGGCTGCCGGCCCTGTCTGCAAGATCCGGAGGACGTGACAAGTGAACTCCAGGAAGCCATCCATCGGGCCGGTTCCGGCGTCCTGCCGCCTCGACAGGTCCGCGACCAAGATTTTTCAGGGCGTGTCGCTGGCGGTGGCAGTGCTGGCGCTGGCGGGCTGCTCCGGCGGTTCGACCCCTTCTCCCGCCGGATCCGCCCCGGGTTCCTCCGGCTCCTCGGTCCAGTCTTCGGCTGCTCCATCCACCAGTAGCCAGCTGGAGAGCGACTACCAGCGGGTGATCGCGACCGTC
>NZ_JAIZ01000398.1 GCF_000710465.2 Kitasatospora sp. MBT63
TGGTCTGCCCGTCGCGCTGGTAGGTCACGGTGACCTTGGCGCCGGGCTGGAGCGAGGCCAGCGCGGTGGTGAGCGAGCCGATGGTGGTGATCTTCGTGTCGCCCAGCTGGGTGATCACGTCCCCGGGCTGGATGCCGGCCGTACCGGCGGCGCCGCCGGAGACCACGGTGACGACGGCGGCCCCGGCGGGCTGGAAGTTGCTGTCGAAGAACGTCCGGGCGGTGATGCCGAGGGCGGCCCGGCCCGAGTTGGTGACCTTGCCGTCCTTGATCAGCTGGTCGGCGATGCCGGTGACGGTCGACGCCGGGATGGCGAAGCCGATGCCGGGGGCGGCGCTGCCGTTGAGCTCCTGGTCGACGGCGGCCAGGGTGTTGATCCCGATCACCTGGCCGGACAGGTCGGCCAGCGCGCCGCCGCTGTTGCCGGGGTTGATCGCGGCCGAGGTCTGCACCATGTTGCCGATGGTCGCGCCGGGCGAGTCCCCGTTCTGCGGCTCGGTGACGGTCCGTCCGGTGGCCGAGACGATGCCCTCGGTGACGCTGCTGGCGAGGCCCAGCGGGCTGCCCATGGCCAGCGCGATCTGGCCGACCTCGACCTTGCCGCTGTCCGCGAAGACGGCCGGCTTGAGGCCGCCCGGCACGCTGGACAGCCTGATCACGGCGAGGTCCGAGTCCGGGAAGCTGCCGACCAGGGTGGCGTCCAGCGCGGTGGTGCTGTTGGCCAGCGTGACACTGAAGTCCTTGCCGGTGCCGACCACGTGCGCGTTGGTGACGATGTCGCCCTTGTCGTCGTAGACGATGCCGGAGCCGAGGCTGTCGCCGGCGGTGATCTGGACCACCGAGGGCAGGACGGTCGCGATCACCCGCTGGTAGTCGCTCTCCAGCTGG
>NZ_JAIZ01000399.1 GCF_000710465.2 Kitasatospora sp. MBT63
CCCCCCCCGCCGCGACCCCGCCGCCCCCGCCGCGACACCGCCGCCCCCGGACCGCCACGGCCCGGGGGCGGCGTCCGTCCGCCCACCCCCGGTGGCCGCACCGCGACGGCCCGCAGTCGCCGGTCCGCGGCCGGGCGGCCCCCGGGACAGGTCCGGTAAGGTCGCTTGCTGGCCCCACCAGCGGACGGAGCACGACGTGAGCACGGTGCAAGAGGAACGCAGGCCGCTCGCGCAGCGGCCTGGACAGCCCGATGCCCCGACGGCAACCCTGCGCCGCGCGCTCGCCGCGCCGCTCACGGCCCTGCGGACCGCCCCGCGCCGCCCGCTGACCGCCGCCACCGCGCTGGCCCTGCTCTCCTTGCTGGCCTACGCCACCGTGCGGCACTTCGTCGGCACCTCGATGGTCGACATGATCGTCTACCGCGCCGAGGGCGCCGCCGTGGCCGGCGGCCACGACCTGTACGCGCTGCGCGTCACCGAGTGGAGCCTGCCGGCCACCTACCCGCCGTTCGCAGCGATGCTCTTCGTCCCCACCACCTGGTTCGGCATCGGCTTCCTGCGGGTCGCCATCACCGCCGGGAACGTCGCCCTGCTCGCCGTGCTCGCCCACCTGTCCTTCAAGCTGGTCGGCTGGCCGCGCCGCGACCTGCGCCCCGTCGGCGTGGTCCTGATCGCCGGACTCGGCGTCTGGCTGGAACCGGTCTTCACCACGCTCCGCTACGGCCAGATCAACCTCGCCCTCGCCTGCCTGATCCTCTGGGACCTCACCCGCCCCGACGGCAGGCGCAGCAAGGGCGTCGCCATCGGCATCGCGGCCGGGATCAAGCTCACCCCCGGCCTGTTCGCCGTCTACCTGCTGATCACCGGGCGGGTCCGGGCCGCGTTCGTGGCCGGCGCCACCTTCCTGGCCACCTTCGCCCTCGGCGCCGCAGTCCTCCCCGACGCCACCTGGGGCTTCTGGACCAAGTACCTCTACGACTCCTCCCGGGTCGGCAAGACCGAGATCGTCGACAACCAGTCCGTCCGCGGCGCCGTGGCCCGGCTGCTGCACAGCGCCGACCCCGGCACCCTCGCCACCCTGGCGAGCGCCACCGTCGCCCTGGCCGGCCTCGCGGTCGCCGCCTGGGCGCACCGCAGCGCCCGCTGGACCCCGCGCGCCGACGCCTGGGGGGTGTGCTGCGCCGCGGTCACCGCCGTCCTGATCTCCCCGATCAGCTGGACCCACCACTGGGTCTGGTGCGTCCCGGTCCTCGTCCTGCTCGCCGCCGAGGCCGCCCACGAGCACTCCCGGCCGGCCGCCGGCCGCCGGCTGCGCTGGCGGCCGATCCTCGGCGCCACGCTGCTCGCGTTCCTGTCCTTCGGCATGTGGGTCGTCCCCCACAAGGGCGACCTCGACCTCCACCTGCCGCCGCTGCACCAGTTCCCCGCGGACGTCTACCCGATCGTCGGGATCTGCTTCCTCACCCTGGCCGCGCTCCGTGTCAGGGCCCGCCGCCGGGCCGCCGGAGCCCC
>NZ_JAIZ01000400.1 GCF_000710465.2 Kitasatospora sp. MBT63
GCGTCGGCGGCAACCTGGCCGCCGCCCTCACCCGGGCCGGGCACGAGGTGACCGTGGCGGACCGCGCGCCGGGCGCCGCCGCCGACGTCGCCCGCAGCGCCGAGGTCGTCATCAACGCCACCCCGGGCGCCGGCTCCCTGGAACGGCTCACGGCCCTGCGGGACGAGCTGCGCGGCAAGATCCTCATCGACGTCTCCAACGCCACCGTCGACGGACCGGACGGACTGCCGGGCGACCTGATCCACCCCGGCTCGAGCCTCGCCGAGCAGCTCCAGGAGGCACTCCCCGACACCCACGTCGTCAAGACGCTCAACACCATGCTCTTCCCGGTGATGACCGCCCCGGCCACCCTCACCCGGACGCCCACCGCGTTCCTCTCCGGCGACGACCCGCAGGCCAAGCAGACCGTCCGCGACCTGCTCACCGACCTCGGCTGGCACCAGGACTGGATCACCGACCTCGGCGCAATCCGCACCGCCCGCGCCACCGAGGCCGCCATCCTCTTCGTCCCGCACGTCATCCGCGCCGACGGATTCACACCCTTCGCCATCTCGATCGCCCGCTGACCCGCACGGCGCACCGCCCCTGCGGGCGGCGGGCAAGCGGCACAAGGGCAGAACGGACGAGGCGCCCGGGCGGTGTTGAGCGAGATGTCTCACGTCTCAAGCAACCAGCCGGGGAGCCTCGTTGGTCACCTGTCCTGCCGTACTGGACCTGCCGCATGCGCTCGTCGGGTGGGTCACCCCGCTGATCGTCACCCCCGAGGGTGACCGCCGGTGCAAGCTTCGGCCCTCCCGGCGAACCCTGGTGGCGCCGGTGCCTCTGTGCAGGCACGACACCCTCGCCCAGATCGTCACCGGCTTCCGGATCGGCGTCGGCATCCGCTGAACCGCGGCCGTACCTCTGGTCACGCGTTTTCGGGCCCGTGGCCCGGCGGGTGCTGTTTCGGCGAGAGCGAGGCCGCTCCGGTCGAGCGGGCGTACTCGGTGGGAGTCTGACCGTAGTGCTTCTTGAAAGCCCGGGTGAAGTGACTGCCGTCCGCGAACTGCCAGTGTGCGGCGAGTTCCGAAATGCTCAGGCGCCCTGACGGCGCGGCAAGGGCGAGCCGGGCCTCATGCAGTCGCCGGTGGCGGATGTAGGTGGTCACCTGCTCACCCACCGCGGCGAATGCCCGGTGCAGCGTACGGACGGAGACGTTGAGTTCACGTGCGAGCACGGCCGGAGAGAGTTCGGGGTCGGCGAGCCGACGGTCCGCGAGGTCCTTGGCCGCCTGGGTGAGCGCGGGAGCCAACCGGGGTTCCACGTCGTCGAACCGGCCCTTCACCACCGCCTTGGCCAGCTCGACCAGGGTGCCTTGGGCAGCCGCCACACCGGCCGGGCCGAGGTCGGCCACGGTCATGTGGATCATGTCCGTAAGGGCCGTCAGCAAGCGCATCTCGGCCGAGTCCGCCGGCCCGGTGATGACCCGGGTCCCGAGCAGGGGTTTGAGCTCGCCGGGGGGCAGGACGAGGAACTTCGCCGTGAGGTGCGCCGTCGTCTCGAAGGCCGTCAGGCGCCCGAGGTGCCGGACGAGGAACTGCCCAGCCGACACGGTCCGGTCGCCGTAGCCGGGCGGGCCTTCCAGAGTCCATGCGCCGCGCCGCACGACGTACATGGCAACCAGGTCCTGATCGCCGCCCGGGACGTCCGCGGTCCGGGTGGCCGACGCGGCGTGAAGATCGGCGATCGCCGCGCCGTGCACCTTGGCCACATTGCCCTTGACCCGGAAGTCACCGATCGTATCCGTGCTGAAGGCCGGCAGTTGAAAGACGTCGTCACCGACCTGCGTCTCCCACCCGCGCCGGAAGACGTCGAGTCCCCCCGGTGCGGCGCCTTGGGCAGTCGAGTCCACTGCGAACACCCCGCGCGCGCCGTCGACCTCCGCTCCAGTACCGTGCATCCCGCTCCGATCCCCTCGCAGTTGGTGGATTCTCATGATCATCGCAACGCCGCAGGTGTCATGCTGTCAGAGCGGCGGCGAACAGCTCGGCGGGGGTCTGCCGTCCGAGTGCCTCGAGAGGAGAACGCTGGTGGACGGCGCTGCGGCCAACGCTGCGCTTATACAGGCCCGCCCTGACCAGGCCCGGGACGGCCGGTCAGATTGATCTCGGGTCTGGTGCAGCAGGGCTCGGTGAGTCTCCGGCGACTACGACCCGTGCCGCCCACGGCCGTGTTGCCGACAACGTCGCCTTCGCCGGGCGCCGGACGCTCCGGAGGGTCTCAGGTCCGCGGGGGTGCTGCCAACCATCGTTCTGCGCGGCTCTGCTTGTCTGAGTCTCCGGAGCGGCGGGCGTGCGCCAGCAGTCGGGCGCGCAGCGGCTCGGGCAGGCCGGCGACGTCCCGCTTCTGGCGCGGGCGGGTCTTCCAGCCCACCAGGTGCCGCACGGCCCCGGCGTCGTGCCGCTCCTCGGCCCGCGGGTCGGCGAGGGCGGCGAGCACGTCGGCGATCGGCACCCTGCCGAGCAGTTCGCCGGGCACGCCCTCGTGGACGGGGTAGCCCGAGCAGCGCCCGCTGCCGGAGCCGTACCAGTCGAGCAGGGCCAGCACCCGCTCCACCGGGTCGGGGAACGTCAGCTGTAGTCGGTCCGTGAGTTCCACGAGCAACTCGGAGGAGGGCCTGCCGCCGGTGCGGGAGAGGTCGAGGATCCGGTCGGCGGCCCCCTCCAGTCCGGCGGGCATCGCGGCCAGCCAGCTGCGCTCCTCCTCGGCCCCTTCTTCCGCCCGTAGCCGGTCGGCCTCGAACTGCTGCATCGGGCCGGGCATGCCGTGCCCGTCCAGCCACGCCAGGAGCGGGCGGCCGTCGGCGAGGACGGCGTCGCTCTCCCACTGCCCCCATCTCAGTGTCGCCCCATGGTGCAGGACGACGACTGCGAGCCGCCCACCGTCCCGGTCGAACACCTCGAAGCGGACGTCCCCGAGGCACATGCAGTGGAACCCGGGCAGCGATTCGACGGCCATGGCCGTCCTGAGCCGGGCCGACTCCGCCGGATCGGAGAGGTCCACCCGGATCTCTCCGTCCGCCCCGGAGCGGCTCACCGAGCTCACCCGGACCAGGTGCGCCTGCTGCAGCACGCCGTCCAGCGCCGTCGTCCCGTCCATGAACCGATCCCTCCCCGTCCGGGCCGCAGGTGCACAGCCCGCCCGATTCCACCGCAGCACCCGACCGCCTCGCAACCTGGTCCCCCTTGCGCGCAATCCAGCTCGCCCGCCGACGGGCTGATCCCTCCGGAGTGAAGGTCAAGCCGTCCGTGAACCGGGTGCTGACGGCCCGGAGTCGGCGGAGTTGTGACGCGGCTTACAGCATCATGCGGCCGATCCGGGATACCGGACGGTAGGTGAGGATTCCCGGTGTTGAGGTGGTCGCGCGCGGCGTGAGCGTGTGCGGACCGCGAGGAGCGGTGTTCGAGAGCCTGGACCTGCGGGTCGGGGCGGGTGGCCTGCTGGTGGTGCACGGCCCGGGCGGGTCGGGGCGTACGTCCCTGCTGCTCGCGCTGGCCGCCCGGATGCGGCTGGACTCGGGGGCGGTGCGGGTCGGCGGACACCTGCTGCCCGGTGCCGAACGACAGGTCCGCGACCTGGTCGCCGTCGCCCGCGCGGAGCCCGCCGTCGGTCTCGACGGCAGACTCCGCGTGAGCGAACTGATCGCCGAACGGCGCATCCTGACGCCCAAGACGGCGTGGCGTCGCATCGATGACGCCTTCGAGGTGGTCGACCTACAGGTACCTGGCCGCGAGCTCGTCCGGGACCTGTCCCCCGCCGACGGGCTCCTGCTGGCGGTCGCCCTGGCACTGGCCGCGGAGCCGGCGGCGATCGTCGTGGACGACGTGGACCGCAGCTGCCCGGCCGCCGACCATACGCGCCTGTGGCAGGCACTGAGCCGGGTGTGCGCCACCGGGTGCACCGTGCTGGCCGGCGCCTGCGACCCGCCCGGCGCGCTCGACCCGACGCCCGCCCTGGTGGCGCTGCCCCGGCTGAGCCGCAACCGCCTACCCGGGACCGGCCAGGAAGGCCGCACACAACAGTGCCCGGCACCGCACGTCACCGAGGAGTGCGCATGACCGCGATCAGGCTGGCCCTGCTGGAACTGCGGAGCTTCCGCGGGCCGCTCCGCCGCTGGGTGCCGCTGCTGCTGTGCCTGATCCCGCTGCTCTACGGGGCGATGTACCTGTGGGCGAACTGGGATCCGTACGGCAAGACGCATCGGATCCCCGTCGCGGTGGTCGACCAGGACCGGCCCGCCGACACCCGGCAGGGCCTGCGCGTCGACGCCGGAGCCCAACTGGTCCAACAACTCAAGGCATCGCGGGACTTCGACTGGAAATTCGTGGACGCGACCGAGGCCCGCGCCGGCCTGGAGCACGGCCGCTACTACTTCACGGTCCACATCCCGGCCGACTTCAGCGCCAGGCTCGCCACCGGCCCTGACCAGCAGCCGTTGCAGGCGGCGATCCACATCGAGCTCAACGACGCCAACAACTACATCGCGGGCGTCATGACGGAGGTCGTCCAGTCCAAGCTCCAGGACCAGGTCAACTCCGCCGCCCACGAGGCCTACGTCCGGGGCATCTACGGCCAGTTGGGGGACGTCCGCGCCAAGCTGGGAACGGCGGCGGACGGGGCACAGGCCCTGGTGAACGCCACCACCATCGCCCAGCAGGGAAGTTCGGCCGCAGCCGACGCCACCGCCACCCTCCACACCGGCTCCGCCCAACTCGCCGACGGTGCAGGACAGATCAGCCAGGCCGCCGCCCAGGTCGACAAGGCCACCGCCGCACTCGACAAGGCAGCCGCCCAGCAACTCCCCACCGCGGCCGACGCGCTGGTGAACGCGGCGAGCCTCACGGCCCAAGGCCTCGACGCAGTTCACGACGGGACCGGCCAGGTCAAGCGAGGTACCGCAGCAGCGGTGACCGACCTCGGCCGCCTCGCCGACGCGCACCCCGAACTCCGCAACGACCCGCTCTTCCAACTCGCCCTACGGGACGCCACCACCGTGGACGACACGGCCGGGCAGATCGACAGCCGCGCCACGACCGCGGCCGGCAACGCCCACAAGACCCTCCAACAGGCCACCGACATCCGGGCGTCGACCGCCGCGCTCCAGCAGCAGATCCGCGACGCCCGGACCCCCCTCGCCCTGATCGACTCCGGCGCGCAGCGCGTGGCCGCCGGCGCGGACACCGTTACGGCGGGCCTCGCCACCCTGCAGCAGGGATCCGGCACGCTCAGGACCGCCGCCGACCAGGCGCACGACGGCGCGACGAAGCTCGCCGACCTGATCGGCAACGGGAAGGCGAAGATCCCGGAACTCAGCAACGACCAACTCGCCGAAGCGTCCCAGGTCCTGGGCACCCCGGTGCGCATCGACCGCTCGAACCTGCACCCCGCCGGCGTGTACGGACGCGGGCTCGCCCCGTTCTTCTTCGGCATCGCCCTGTGGGTGTTCGGGCTCTTCGCCTACCTCCTGCTGCGGCCGGTCAACCGGCGGGCGCTGGCCGACCGCACCCGTTCCACCACAATCGCCGTCGCGGGCTGGCTCCCCGGCGCGGCACTCGGCGTCATCGGCGCCCTCGTCCTGTACGGCGTCGTCGACCTGACCCTGGGACTCCACCCGCTACGACCGCTGCAGACGGTGGCGCTGCTCGCGGTCGGCGCCGGTGCCTTCGTCGCCGTCGACCACTGCCTGCGGACCGCGTTCGGCACCGTCGGGGACGTGCTCTCCCTCGTCCTGCTGATCCTCCAGCTCACCGCCTCGGGCGGCCTCTACCCGATGCAGACCACCCCCGCGTTCTTCCAGGCCATCCATCCACTCCTGCCGATGACCTACCTGGTGGACGGCCTGCGCGTGACGATCTCCGGAGGTCTCACCTCCCACCTGCTGCGGGACATCGCCACGCTGGCGGGCTTCGGCCTCGCCTTCCTGACCATCACGACCCTCACCGTCCGACGTCAGCGCAGCTGGACCGTGGCCCGACTGCACCCCGACATCGAACTGTGAGCCCGAGAGCCCGGCCGGTGGCCGGGTGGCGCCAGGAGGGTTGAGGTTCATCCCGGGAAGTTCGTGTCCATCGCAACCGGCGCAGCTGTCATGGTGTCCTCACTTCCGACAACGCACGACCGGACCGGGCGGAGGTGGCCCGCCGGCCGTCCTGACGATCCGGGGGGATCCATGCGTTCGCGCTCTCTGTTGACGGTCTCCGTTCCCGTGCTGTGTGCCGGGCTCGGCCTGACGGCCTGCAGTTCCGGTTCCACAGCCAGTCCGCCGAAGACTGCTGCGGTCGCGCCGGTGTCGGTCGTACCGGTCGCGGGCCAGTCCGGTGCTCCGGCCGCCGCCCCGTCCGCCGCGCCGTCCACCGGCGCGGTCACGACGGCCAGGAGCTCCGACAGCTCGCAGGCGCCCAAGTGCTCCACCCAGGACCTGAGGTGGACCCTCACCCGCCTCACCGACGCAGGTACGGGCACCGGCGCCAAGGATCCGGCGAACGCCGAACTCGTCGCCGTCAACGCCGGCACCCGCAGCTGCACCCTGACCGGGTACCCGAAGCTCGAGTTCCACCTGGGCAAGGGCCCACAGGCCACCTGGGTCGGAACGGGCAGCCCCGCTCCGGTGGCGCTGGGCGCGGGTACGAAGGTGGTGATCGCCCTGCGCTACTCCGAGTTCAACGGCAAGGGGCCCGACAGCGGCAACTGCGTGTTCGTCACCGCCGGCGCCGCCGACGTGGCCGCGCCAGGTGACGGCAGCGGAGTCCGGGTTCCGGTGGTGGACCGCAGTGGCAAGCCGCCGGAGATCACCATCTGCGGCAACGAGGTCCGGATGAGCCCGCCCGTCACCCGGTAGGAACCGGCCGTCGGCACTCGGCGCGCGCCGGCAGCGACGCCGGCCGAGTGCCCCGCGGCGGCCGGATGGTCAGCCCATGCTCTTCGCGCCGTCGATCGCCTCGCGGATGATGTCGGCGTGGCCGGCGTGCTGGGCGGTCTCGGCGACGACGTGCATCAGCACCCGCCGGACGGACCATTGCGCACCCGGCTCGAACCACGGCGCCTTCGGCAGCGGCCGGGTGGCACCGAGGTCGGGAAGGGTGATGACCAGCTCGTCGGTGCGGCGGGCCACCTCGTCGTAGTCGGCCAGCACACCGGCGAGCGTCTCACCGGGCAGGAGCCGGAACTCGTCGGCCCGGCGGGCGAAGTCGGCCTCGGTCCAGGTGGTGAAGTCGGGCATCGCCGCCGGGCCGTCGACGATGAACGCGGCCCAGGTCCGCTCGACCGAGGCGACGTGCTTGATCAGGCCGCCCAGACACAGCTCGCTGGTGGTGGTCCGCGCTCCGGCCTGCTCATCGGTGAGGTCACGGGTGGTGAAGCGCAGGAAGTGTCGCTGCTTGGCCAGCGCCGCCAGCAGGTCGGCGCGCTCGCCGGTCGCGGCCGGCGCGTCGGTGGTGGACTCGCTGACGGTCAGGGTCTCGCTCATGGGGGGTTTCCGCCTTCCGTGGTTTCTTGCTCCGTCGACAAGGTCAACGTTAGGAGCCATAGCGGTCACCTTCTGACCTGAATAGCGGGAGGATCGGATCCATGGCCAACACCAGCCGCCGAACGCTGCGGCTGCTCTCCCTGCTCCAGGCCCACCGGTACTGGCCGGGCGACGACCACGGGCCGATCGGCTGGACGTCTCGATCCGCACCCTGCGCCGCGACATCGACCGGCTCCGCGAACTGGGCTACCCGGTGGAGTCGCAGCACGGTGTGGACCGCGACTACCAGCTGGCCGCGGGAGCGGCACTGCCGCCGTTGGTGATCGACGACGAGGAGGCGGTCGCCCTGGCCGTCGGCCTGCAGGCCGCCGCGGAGGGCGCGGTGGAGGGCATCGCCGAGGCCTCGGTGCGGGCACTAGGTGGTGCAGGTGATGCCGGTGTTGGGGCGGTGCGGTGTGTTGTGGCCGCCGTGGTGGGGCGGGTTGGGCGGCAAGCCGTTGACGTGGGTGATCTGCAGGGTGTCCCCGGCCCGTGCCCGCAGCGTCGGCCCCGGGATCGCGCCGTTGTAGGTGCGGGTGGTGAGCCGGCCGTGGCTCGGCACGAGGACGTCCGTGAACCGGACGTCGAGGACCTGTTCCAGGACCCGGCCGCCCGCGCCCGGCGCCGGTGCCGGGGTGGTCACCGGCGGCTGCGGAAAGCCGCGCGCCACCGCGGCCGGGGCGCGCCCGGCCGCCAACCCCGCGGCGGCGGACCCCTCGGCGGCGACGGTGAGGCCGACGGCCACGCCCGACCTGAGCACCGACCGGCGGCTCATCCCGCCACTCACTCCCGTGAGCGGACAATCTATGACCAACCGTCCGAAGTGTCCGGCACTGCACCGCCGCGGCACGCCGTGCTCCTCCGCGGACGGTCCCGACACGTGCACGGTACGGCGGCGCGCCCGGGGGCGGCCGGGTCGGGGCCCGCGTCTCCAGGTCTTCCGCCGATCCCGCCGCCCGCCTCACAAGGGGCCCGTATGCCATCAGGACGCGGTCGTGACGCAGTCGAGACGCATGAATGGCAGCATCGCCGCATGGCCACAACGAGATCACCCAGGCGGCGCAGAAGGCTGGCCATCGGTGCCGGCGTGCTAGCCACAGCTGTGGTTGCCGCCGGGGCGTACTGGGGCTACGTCCCGATCTGGCCGGGCATCGGGGGTGTCGCGCGATCACCCCAGGTGGCGGCCGCCAGCCGGACTGCGTCCGTGGAGCTGGACCGTCGGTTGTCCGAGATATCCGGTGCGCTCCCGGGCTCGCCCAGATCCTTGGGGGACGCGACCCTGGACCGCTGTCTCCGGGGGCATCGCGAGTTCGACTCCGACTCTGCTCTCCCGGTGTTCTGCCAGCGGCAGACGGCACTGTACGTGACCTTCGACGGCGGGCTCCAGGATGTGGCCCGCAGGTGGCACGAAGCACTCACCGCCCAGGGCTGGCAGGGCTCCCCGGCGCCGCTTCCATCCGGCTCCGGCTACACCGCCGAGCGCCGTCACTACGTCGACCCCGCGACGGACGACTACCTCGTCATCACGATGGTCGGCGACCAGCAGTCCCTCCCCCTGCTCTCGAACGAGCAGTCCTTCGAAGGTGCCACCCAACACCGCCGCGAATACCGGCCGTTCAATGACCGACAGGCCGCCGAATCGGCCCTGTCCGGCCGACACCGCGTGGCCGAGATCTCGCTGATCCGGACGTACTTCTCGGAGGGACCCCGGCCGAGGCCACCCTACTGACGCTCCGGCCGTAAGGAGCGATGTTGCCGGCGCTCAGACAGGTGCAGCCAGCGCCGATCATCGGTGTGCGAAGACAGACGGCCCTGTGGTGGCCGAAGGCCGCAACGTGGTCCCTGCCTGCCGGCCGGAGGAGTTCGAGCGGCTGACGGTCGCACACGGCGCGAAGGGGCACCGCCACTACGACTGGGAGCCCGTCGCCCGCACCGCGGCCGCCCCCGACGGGCGGCCATCAGCACCTGACGATCCGCCGCAACCGCAGCACCGGCGAGCCGGCCCACTACCGCTGTCCCTCGCCCCGGCGCTGCTCTCCAGCTGGTCGAGCTCGTGGGAAGCCGCTGGACGGTCGAGGAGACGTTCCAGGGCTCGAAGGCGCCGACGGGACCGGACGAGCAACAAGTACGCCGCTGGGTCACCCTGGCCCCGCTCGCGCACCCCTTCCTCGCCGTCAACACCGCCCTCGAACGCCCCACCGGCCCCCGGTCGATGACGCGACCAGCCCCGCTACGGATGGAGTACCAGCGAGTCGCCGGATCGACCGGACAGTCATTCGTCCTTCAGCGCCGCCTGCACCACCGCCGCCGGCTGACGGCCGATCGGCCAGGACGTCACGAGCTCCAGGCGACCGACCGCCCATGCGAGCCAGTCGGCATCGCCGAGCCGGTGGGCGTCACCGGCAGCGACCGTCTGCGTCATCAGCTCGGCCAGGAGCAGGATGTGTGTCGGCTTGTACCAGGCGGCGTGCCGGTCGAAGGTCAGCTTCCGGTCCTCGTACGGGTGGCGGAGGGTCATGCTGAGGTGGCCACCCCCGCGTCCCTTGAAGGGGCCGGGGAGGCCGCCGAGTATGCCCGTCAACCCGAGCTCACCCTCAGAGGCCGATCCCCTCGTCCCGTGCCCTATCTGGATACCGATCCCGAGCATGACCTTGGACCAGGGAATCACCTCGTCCTCGGCGCCGCCTTCGAGCCGGACCATTCCCTCTGTTCGGAACTCCACCCAGCAACCGTCCGGCCGGTGGGAGTCTCCCACCACCCAACGCCCTGAGACGAGTTCCAGCGGCCCATAGGTCTTTCGCATATCCCCCATGGACTCATTGGATCACGCGTTCGCGCCGGATCGGAAGCTGTACCCCTCGGCCGGATGGGGACAGGTCCCGCAGCGGTGCGTCGGAGTCCGCGGGCAGGCGGCGCCGGGCCCGCCCCCTCGGGTGCGGCCGCCCGCGCCACGCGGTTGGCAAGCCATGGACAAGGCCCGGCAAAGGCTGGCGGCCCGGCCTTGCCGCGCCGCCACGGCCGTCAGTAGCGTCGAAGCCACGCAGCCGAACAACTGCCCCAGCGGGTAAGCAATTTGGCGCGCCCAGCATGCTGTCAGGCCCCTGACAGTCGACTGCGATACCCCACTCCCGTACAGCGCATCGGACCGGCTCCCGGCCACCAGCCGCGGCCGGTCGGCACATGCCGAGATCCGTCAGCACGGGCACGGGCCAGCACCGGCGCACACCCCTGCCGGGACCGGCCGCGCCCTCACCCCACGGAGGGTCGACTCTTGCGCTCCCACTCCCCCAGCGGCAGCCCGCACCTGCCCAGACTCCGCGGACTCCTCGCCGGGCTCCCGGCCCTGGCCATGGCGGCCACCGGCCTCCTGGCCGTGGCCGCCCCGAGCGCCACCGCCACCGACACCGGCGCCCAGTCCCCCGTCGGCACCAGGCGGGTCTGCGCGGCCCCCAGCCACCCCGGCGAGATGGCCTGCCTGGCGCTCGCCCGTACCGACCTCGGCCAGCAGCGGACGCTGGCACCCGACGCCACGCCGTCCGGCTACGGTCCGGCCGACCTCACCTCGGCCTACAACCTGCCGGCCTCCGCCGGCGCGGGCGCGACCGTGGCCATCGTCGACTCCAACGACGACCCCAAGGCGGAGAGCGACCTCGCCGCCTACCGCACCCAGTACGGGCTGCCCGCCTGCACCACCGCCAACGGCTGCTTCAAGAAGGTCGACCAGCGCGGCGGCACCAGCTACCCCACCGCCGACAGCGGCTGGGCCGGCGAGATCTCGCTCGACGTCGACATGGTCAGCGCCGTCTGCCCCAACTGCCACATCCTGCTGGTCGAGGCGGACAGCGCGACCATGGAGAACCTCGGCGCCGCCGTGAACACCGCGGTCAGCCTGGGCGCCAAGTACGTCTCCAACAGCTACGGCGGCGGCGAGGACTCCACCGACACCGCCTCCGACACCGCGTACTTCAACCACCCGGGCGTCGCCATCACCGTCTCCTCCGGTGACTCCGGCTACGGCGCGGAGTACCCGGCGTCCTCCAAGTACGTGACCGCCGTCGGCGGTACCAGCCTCAGCCGCAACTCCAGCGCCCGCGGCTGGACCGAGAAGGTCTGGGGCACCAGCTCCGGCGGCAACGGCGCGGGCTCCGGCTGCTCCGCGTACGACGCCAAGCCGACCTGGCAGACCGACAGCGGATGCGCCAGGCGCACCGTCGCGGACGTCTCCGCCGTCGCCGACCCCGCCACCGGCGTCGCCGTCTACCAGACCTACGGCGGCAGCGGCTGGAACGTCTACGGCGGCACCAGCGCCTCCGCCCCGATCATCGCCGCCGTCTACGCGCTGGCCGGTGCCCCCGCCGCGGGCACCAGCCCCGCCTCCTACCCGTACGCGCACACCTCCTCGCTCTACGACGTGACCAGCGGCGCCAACGGCAGCTGCTCGCCGTCCTACCTCTGCACCGCCGCCACCGGGTACGACGGCCCGACCGGCCTCGGCACCCCCAACGGCACCGCCGCCTTCACCAACGGCACCAGCTCCGGCAACACCGTGACCGTCACCAACCCGGGCAACCAGACCACCGCGCAGAGCGGTTCGGCCTCCCTGCAGATCCACGCGACGGACTCCGCCACCGGCCAGACCCTCAGCTACTCCGCCAGCGGCCTGCCCGCCGGCCTGTCCGTCAACTCCGCCACCGGCCTGATCACCGGCACGGCCACCACCGCCGGCACCTACACCGTCACAGTCACCGCGACCGACACCACCGGCGCCGCGGGTTCCACCAGCTTCACCTGGACGGTCACCGGCACCGGCGGCGACTGCGCCCCGGTCCAGCTGCTCGGCAACGCGGGATTCGAGACCGGCAGCGCCGCCCCGTGGACCGCCAGCTCCGGCGTCGTCGACAACAGCGCCTCCCAGGCCGCCCACGCCGGCAGCTGGAAGGCCTGGCTCGACGGCTACGGCTCCACCCACACCGACTCCCTCGCCCAGACGGTGACCCTCCCGCAGGGCTGCCACGCCACCCTCAGCTTCTACCTGCACATCGACTCCGCCGAGACCACCACCTCCACGGCCTACGACAAGCTGACCGTCCAGGCGGGCTCCACCACCCTGGCCACCTTCAGCAACCTCAACAAGGCGACCGGCTACGTGCTGCGCAGCTACGACCTCTCCGCCTTCGCGGGCCAGAGCGTGACGGTCAAGTTCACCGGCGCCGAGGACAGCTCCCTGCAGACCAGCTTCGTGATCGACGACACCGCCCTCAACATCTCCTGACACCAGGGCACCAGGGCACCGGAGTACCACTGCACCAGGGGGCCACGGCCGTGCGCCGCGGCCCCCGCGCGTTCACATCGGCCCGCCGTCGGTGGCACCGAGGTAGACCGGCTTACGGGTGTCCACACCGATGCCCACCCAGTCGACCTTGATCCGGTTGCCGCTGCTGCCCCGGCTGAGTGCGTACCCGAAGTCCTGGCCGGCCTTGACCGGAAGCATCGCGGATGCTCCCTCCGTGCCCGGCGGACAGTGCGCGTGGGCGTTGAAGCCCGGGGCGCCGCTCCAGAGTTCGGCCTTGCTGCTTCCCGAGCCGTTGCGGACGGTCACGGTCACCCATCCGGAGGTCGGGGCGGTCCAGCGCTGCCGCAGTTCCCCCACGGTGTCCGAGCCGAGAGCGGCCAACTCCCAGGTCACGAAGGCGTCGGCGCTCTGCCTGACGACGAGTTCGCCATGCAGGGTCGTGACGCCCGCGACCGTCAGACTGCCGATGTCCAGATCGGGCTTGAGGACGGTGACCTGGGTCGAGACGATCCGGACGACCGGGTTGGAGGGGTCGCCGGTGGTGGCGCGCAGGTAGAAGGTGGTGTCGGCCTTGATGCCCTCCAGCTCCAGGCTGCTGCGGTCGGTGACGTCCCGTTCGACGCCCGGGTACAGCAGGTCGTACTTCGCGTTCGCGGAACGCTCCCACGTCAGCTTGACGTCGCCGCCGTTCTGGATGATCGACGGCTCGCAGAGGAAGTTCCGCAGATAGAAGTCGGCCGGGAACTTCCCGAGGTTGAAGACCGTGACCCGGTCCTGGAACGCCGAACTGCCGGTCCGGGACGACTCCGTCACCGTGATCGGCGCCGTCCCGACCTTACGGCTCATAGGGATGTCCGACAGCTGGATCGTGAACCCGAGATCCGGGCCGACCGGCGTGTGATCCGCCGCCGGCGAGAACACGAACTCCTTCGCCGCGGCGTCCAACCGGGCACTCCAACCGGCCAAGGTGATCCTCGGCGTCACCTTCGCCAGCTCCGTCGCCAGGTCCGGCGACATCACGCCGGCCGGCACCTTCACCCGGATCGACTTCACATCCGCGGGCGTACCGCTCTGCCGCGACACCGAGATCACCACCTCCCCGATCTCCTCGGGCGCCTGTGGATTCTCCGGCGACGCCTTCAACGGACTCGGGGTGGTGGTCACGGTGTAGGACAGCAGCGGATCGCTCGCGGCAGTGCCGGCGAAGTCCTGCATCTGGATGACCAGGGTCACGGCTGGCTCCTTGGAAGGTGGGTGGCCGTGCCGCCCCGGGGCCGGGGCGGCACGGGGGGGGGGTTCTCAACGCCGCCGATCCGGGGCAGGCTGAGGATCGGCGGGTAGGCCAGAGTCCCTCTCGGGCGCGAGGGTCGTGGCCCGGAGCGTCGGAAGGCGGCCAGACCAGGCGCTCGGCACTATGTGGCTTGGGCGGGTGCCGTTCATCCTCCGCGCAGCCCTGGGCCGCCGTCGCCTGGACGTCCGTGGACTACTCGGGTGCAGGCTTGTCGATGGCATGACCGAAGTAGTAAAGGGTCGCTCCGGCGGCACCTGGCTGGCTCCACTTGAAGCTAATCGGCACGCCCTTCATGACAGGGCCCACCACTGTCCGGTTGCTGCTGCTGACCTCCTGTGCGTCATAGCTGGTGACAACCTCGCACACCCCCGGGTTGCCCGCATAAAGTTGAGCGATCAGCAAACCGTCGGACTGCGCAATGAACCTGGTGTCGGTCCGAATGGTTCCGAGTCGGTGCATTCGCATCATGGTCACCGCACCGTTGGTCCTGGTGATGCCGTTGACGGTGAGGTTGCCAGCGTCGAGATCGGGCCTGGTGACGGTGACCTGGGCGGAGATGATGCGGA
>NZ_JAIZ01000401.1 GCF_000710465.2 Kitasatospora sp. MBT63
GCGGTGCGCCGTGCGGGTCAGCGGGCGATCGAGATGGCGAAGGGTGTGAATCCGTCGGCGCGGATGACGTGCGGGACGAAGAGGATGGCGGCCTCGGTGGCGCGGGCGGTGCGGATTGCGCCGAGGTCGGTGATCCAGTCCTGGTGCCAGCCGAGGTCGGTGAGCAGGTCGCGGACGGTCTGCTTGGCCTGCGGGTCGTCGCCGGAGAGGAACGCGGTGGGCGTCCGGGTGAGGGTGGCCGGGGCGGTCATCACCGGGAAGAGCATGGTGTTGAGCGTCTTGACGACGTGGGTGTCGGGGAGTGCCTCCTGGAGCTGCTCGGCGAGGCTCGAGCCGGGGTGGATCAGGTCGCCCGGCAGTCCGTCCGGTCCGTCGACGGTGGCGTTGGAGACGTCGATGAGGATCTTGCCGCGCAGCTCGTCCCGCAGGGCCGTGAGCCGTTCCAGGGAGCCGGCGCC
>NZ_JAIZ01000402.1 GCF_000710465.2 Kitasatospora sp. MBT63
GGTGGGGGCGGGGGTGTCGGCCGGGCCGGTGAGGCGGGCGTAGTGGGACGGGCGGGCGGTGCGCAGCCAGTAGCCGTACGCGAGGCCGAGCACGCCGATCACCGGGACGGCCCACGGCAGCGCGGAGACCAGCCCGTTGTGCGTCCCGGTCAGCAGGTCGAAGTTGCCGACCACCAGCCAGACCGTGACGGCGAGGCCGGCGAAGCCCAGCAGCGGGGCGATGACCCCCTGCCACAGTCCGGCCTTCAGCCCCTTGCGGGCGAGCCCGAGCACGGCGAGCGCGGCCAGCGCCTGCAGCACCACGATCCCGAGCGTCCCGAGCCCGAGCATGCTGGTGGTGAGGTCGGCGTACGGGTCGAGCCCGGCCAGCGCGAAGCCGCCCACCACGACCGCGCTGAGCACCGTCTGCGCGATGCTGGCCAGGTGCGGCGAGGCGTACCGGGGGTGGACGGCGCCGAGCCGGCGGGGCAGCAGGCCGTCGTCGGCGAGCACCTGGGCGTACCGGTTGGCGGCGCTGTGCAGGGCCAGGGTGGCGGCGAACAGGCTGGTGCAGAGCATGATCTGGAGGATGGTGGAGCCGGTCCCGCCGAGGTAGTCGGTGCCCAGCACGAAGAACAGGTCGCCGAGCTGGTCGCCGGCGGTCTGCCGGACGGCGTCGGGGCCGATCGCGCCGACCGCGGCCCAGCTGGTGAGCGCGTAGAAGCCGGCGATCAGGACGACGGCGATGTAGGTGGCGCGCGGGACGCTGCGCCGCGGGTCCTTGGCCTCCTGGCCGTACAGCGCGGCCGACTCGAAGCCGATGAAGGAGACGAAGGCGAACATCAGCGAGACGCCGAGGCCGGGTCCGGTCGCGGTGTGCGGCGAGAAGGAGTCGAGCGGCAGGGCCGAGGTGCCGTGCCGGCCGAGGACGGCGAGGTCGAGGACGGCGAGGACGCCGATCTCGCCGGCCATCAGGACGGCCAGCACCCGGGCGCTGACCGCGATGTCGCGGTAGCCCAGGACGGCGACGGCGGCCAGGCCGACGGCGGCGCACAGCTGCCAGGGCAGGTCGAGGCCGTGGGCGGCGAGCACCAGCTGGGTGAAGTAGCCGAGGGCGCCGACCAGTCCGACGGTGGCGCAGTTGTAGGCGAGCAGGGCGATGTAGCCGCTGCCGACGGCGGGCGGGCGGCCGAGGCCGTCGGCGATCGAGGCGTAGAAGCCGCCGGAGCCGCCGGTGCGGCGGGCGCTGACGGCGTAGCCGACGGAGAAGCAGAGCAGGGTGACGCCGGCGAAGGCGAAGGCGGCGGGCACGCCGGGGCCGGTGCCGATCGCGAAGGCCAGCGGCACGGTGCCGACCATGGCGGAGAGCGGGGCCGCGGCGGCGACGATCAGGAAGACGATGTGACCGGTGGTCAGCCGTCTGGAGGTCGGGGACGCGGCGGGAGGTGCGGCGGTCATCGGGGAGCTCCAGGTGGAGGAGGGGGCGGGATCC
>NZ_JAIZ01000403.1 GCF_000710465.2 Kitasatospora sp. MBT63
CGTCCCACTGCAAGGAGCGTCATGCGCCTGGTCACGTACACCCCGAACGACCCGAACGGCGGACCGGCCCGCCTCGGCGCCCAGCTGGGCACCCGCGTGGCCGACCTCGCCGCCCTGGCCCGCGCCGCCGGGACCGAGCTGCCCGGCGACCTGCTCTCGCTGATCCGGGCCGGTTCCACCGCCCTCGCCGCCGCCCGTACTCTGGCCGACGGCGCCCTGGCCGACGGCGCCGAGCAGGCGCGCCTTCCCGCCGGCGCCGTCCACGACCTCGCCGAGGTGACACTGCTCGCCCCGCTGCGCCCCGGGAAGATCATCGGAGTCGGCCTCAACTACGTCGAGCACGTCGAGGAGTCCAGCCGCAGCCTCGACACCGACCGCGAACTGCCCGACCGGCCGGTGCTGTTCTCCAAGCCCGCCACCGCCGTCACCGGCCCCGGACAGCCGGTCCTGCACAACGCCGGCCTGACCAAGCAGCTCGACTGGGAGTGCGAACTCGCCGTCGTCATCGGCCGGACCGCCACCCGGGTGTCCGAGCAGGACGCCTGGGACCACGTCTTCGGCTACAGCATCGTCAACGACATCAGCGCCCGCGACCAGCGCCGCTCCGGCCAGTGGTTCTTCTCCAAGGGCCAGGACTCCTACGCCCCGTTCGGCCCCTGCGTGCTCACCGCCGACGAGATCCCCGACCCGCACGACCTCGACCTGCACCTGAGCGTGAACGGTGAGACCAAGCAGAACTCCAACACCCGGCACATGCTGTTCCGGATCCCGCGCCTGATCGCCGACATCTCCTCCGGCGTCACCCTCGAACCCGGCGACGTCATCGCCACCGGGTCGCCCTCCGGCGTCGGCGCGGGCATGGTCCCGCCGCAGTTCCTCCAGCCCGGCGACCTGATCGAGGCCACCATCCAGCACATCGGCACCCTCACCAACCCGGTGGTCGACGCCCGCTGAACCCCCGTGGGGCCGGGCGCCGTCCGCCGCCGCACCCCGGCCCCGCCGCACCGGGCTCCGCCCGCCCCAGCCACCCGCCCGCACCAGACCGAGGGAGCGCCCCATGCCGCCACGCACCTACCGGATCGGCCAGATCGTCCCGAGCTCGAACGTCACCATGGAGACCGAGGTCCCCGCCATCCTGCGGGCCCGCGAACGGGTCGCCCCCGAGCGCTTCACCTTCCACTCCAGCCGGATGCGGATGACCCACGTCACCCCCGAGCAGCTCCGGGCGATGGACGCCGACTCCGACCGCTGCGCCGTCGAACTCTCCGACGCGCACGTGGACGTCCTCGGCTACGCCTGCCTGGTCGCCATCATGAGCATGGGCCGCGGCTACCACCGCGTCTCCCAGCGGCGCCTGCACACCCGCACCGCCGACAACGGAGCCCCGGCCCCGGTCGTCACCAGCGCCGGCGCCCTGGTCAACGGCCTGCACACGATGGGCGCCCGCCGGATCGTCCTGATCGCGCCCTACCTGCGTCCGCTGACCCGCACGGTGGTCGACTACCTGACCCACGAGGGCATCACCGTCCTGGACCACGAGGCGCTGGAGATCCCCGGCAACCTCGACGTCGCCGCGCACGACCCGGCCGCGCTGCCCGCCATCGCCAAGCGCCTCGACCACGCGCAGGCCGACGCGGTGGTGCTCTCCGCCTGTGTTCAGATGCCGTCCCTGTCCGCCATCGAGGAGGCCGAACAGCAGCTCGGCAAGCCCGTCGTCTCGGCCGCCGTCTGCACCGTCCACCAGATGCTCCGCTCGCTCGGCCTGCCCGCGCTCGCCCCCGGCGCCGGCCACCTGCTCTCCGGCGCGTACGCCGAGGCGCCGCTGCCGGCCGACCCGGAGCCCGCCGTCGGCTGACCGTCCCCGACCTGACCCCGAGCCGTCCCCGGCCCGGCGACGCCGGGCCTCAGGAGGACTGCCGGACCACGACCTCGAACCGGACCCTCGGCAGCTCGGGCGCCGTTCCCTCGCGCACCAGCCGGTCGACCGTTTCGGCCAGCAGGTCGGCGCCGGGCATCAGGTGGCCGATCGAGGTCAGCTGCGGGCGTACCACCCGTGCGAGCACCAGGTCGTCCGCGCCGACCAGGGCGATGTCGCGCGGCACCGCGACGCCGTGGTCCCCGAGCGCCGCGCCCAGCAGGGCGGCGTACTCGTCGTTGTAGCCGAACACGCCGTCCAGCTCCAGGGCCCGGCACAGCTGGGCCACGGCCGCCGCGGCGTCCTCGGTGTAGCGAAGCGGCAGCTGGGTGACCGTCACACCGTGCTCCTCGGCGACCCGCTGGGCCCCCGCCAGACGCGGCGCGGCGAACGCCGACAGCCCCCGCTCCGCCGGCATCACCACGCCGAGCCGGGACCTGCCGCGGTCGACCAGGTGCCCGACCGCCGCGGCGCCGATCTCCGCGTGGTCGCCGATGAGGGTGAACACCCCCTCGACCGGGGTGGCCGCACTCGCCACGACCGCCCGCACCCCCGCCCGGGCCAGTACCTGCGCCGCCTCCGCGGTCAGCCGGTCGTCGCCGACCGAGACCACCGCGGCGGGCCGCAGGCGGGCCCAGGACTGCGCCGCCTCGACCGGCCCGGGGGTGCGGTCGGCGTGCAGGACCACGGTGTAGCCGAGGCGGCCGAGCGCGGTCTCGACCTCGTCGAGCCAGTCGCTGAACAGCCGCCCGATCGCGGACACCGACACCGGGATGACCACCAGGTCGCTGCGCCCGGCCCGCAGCGAGCGCGCGGCGGCGTGCGGGACGTACCCGAGTTCCTGGGCGACGGCCAGCACCTTGGCCCGGGTGGTCTCGCTGACCCGCGCCCCCGGCGTGTCGTTGAGCACGAAGGACACCGTGGCCCGGGAGACCCCCGCCGCCCGTGCGACGTCGGCACTGGTGATCTGCGGAGGGACGCTCTGATCGGTCGACATAACGATTGCATCATTCCAGGTCGGCCGGGTCTGGCGCCGCACCGGGGGAGTGGCCACAATGATTACACGTGTTACCGGCGCGATCGGTGAGCGCGATCCCGGCACGGCCGCGCCCCACCCGGCGCCGCCCGCGCCACGGCCGGCGTACGGACCACCCCGCC
>NZ_JAIZ01000404.1 GCF_000710465.2 Kitasatospora sp. MBT63
GGACGCACACCACGGTCGCCGTAGTACGCTCCTATCATATTCTGCGGGGCTGGGTCAATCAGGGCCGCAGCGACCGGGGCCGGCGGAAGCGCTGACCGGCGATCAGCGCGAGGAACTGCGTCGAGTCCGCCGCGAGCCGGCCGAGTGAAGTTCCACTGGCGAACTCCACCGCGCCGTTGCCTCCCAGCGTGAAGGCCTCGACCAGCGTCTCCGTCTCCACCCGATCTCAGGAGAGGATCCCGCCAGCGGATTCGTCGTCCCAGTTCGCCGCCGGGTCATCGAATGAGAGCATTCGACACATCCTCAGGAAATCTTTCCCAAGCCTGCTGAAGTCCACTCCACGAATAGAGGTCGGTAAGCATTTCATTGGCCGTCGACAGCATTTCGGATGGAAGTGATATCGCTGCTTCGGCGGCGTTTTCAGCGGTGACTTCTTCGTATCCAATCGCGGCCATACCGTCAAAGTTTCCCACTTTTAGATATTCTTTCAGATAGCAAAGGCCCTGCCACGCCGAAAGGGTTTCCGATGGGAGTGGAGGCGGGGGGATGTGATCCTCGACAAATCGGGACACCTCCTCGATCTCCTCATCGGTTATTGACCACCTCGCAACGATTGGCGCGATATAGAAATAGAGATCAGCCGCCGCGCGAATTTCCGGAGTTATTCCTTCCGCCGGCCCGTTCAGATAGGAATAGAATGCGTTGCGATACTGCACATTCTGCGCAGCCTCCCATAGAGTGACAGAATAAAGCACGCTGGAATCTTTTAGGACATCCGCAAAGTACTTCGCCCCGCTGGCTTTATACTCCTCCCAACCTTTAGGAGTTACGGCATCCCATAGCAGATCGCCTCTTGCGCCCAGGGACATGAGCTGAGAAGCTTCCGCCTCGGGGCTCATGATGAGATGCTGCAGAGCACTGTGCGGGTCGCCGCTCGTATAGGTGTCCGCCATCTTCTGAACTTTTCGCCGCCGCTTCGGTATGCGCCTCTGGTCGTCCGGAGCAAATTCAGGAAGGGCCTTCTTCTTTCTGGCAGTTTTGTCTATCTCTTCCATCGGTTCAGTTCCGAAGGACACTGTGCGAAGGGGATTCAACTCGTCCCGTGGATGCCTATCCAGATTCTCCACCCTACAGTGCAGCAGGTGCACGTGAAGATCTTCTCCCGGATGATCCTTGCGTAGCTGACGCAGGGCGAAGTTAAAAGCAATTGGGCCCTTCGCTTTGAGGTCTCCTATTTCAGGATCGTCAGGCGCCGAGTATCCCGCAATATAAAGCTTCACCCCTTTGCGCTTCCCTGCCAAAACGCGACAAATTTCCTGGTCGGTAAATGGCTCTATCGTATAGTTCGGGACGGTTCGATCCTCCTTTCCCACGGATGTCTGGCGACTTCCGAGTTTTCCGGAAGAATCAAGGGCTGCGATGGCATTGGCGCCGAGCAGGATTTGTCCGGCGTCGGCGTAATATGACACCTCGACCCAGGCGGGAAGATTGTAGGGAGCGCCCAGTTCAAGAATTCCATGCCCTGCAATGAATATATCCTTCACGATTGCTAAATCCCTTCAAAGTGCCTTAAGCTCGCGAGGTTTGGATCCACCAGCACGTCCGTACTATCACGGTTGCAAGTTATCCCTCCAACGCCTATGAGGAGGAGCGCCGGGCAGTAAAGATGGAACGTCAGGGCAGCGATTCGCGAGCAGGCCGAGGAGACGAGGCCGTCGTGGAGGTCGAGGCGTCGTTCCCAGCGGACGGCAAGACGCTTTGACTGGTGGAGCAGGGCGAAGGTCTGCTCCACCACGTAGCGGAGTTTGCCCAGGCCCTTGATGTCGGCCGGCGCCTCTGCAACTAGAGTTCCGGATAGACCAGGCCGTCGGACATGCGAGAAAGCCCCATGACCGTA